>JAEZCJ010000035.1 GCA_023433615.1 Bacillota bacterium
CCGTTTGCGAGTCAAGCGGCATAATTCGCGGCGAATGTATTCATACTGATACCAAATCGACGCAAGGGAGAGTATGCCATGTTGACGTGGGATGGAGCGCTGGTCGTACAGGCGGATTGTACGGTGCTGCTGGATGAACGGCATCCCGATGCTCATGAGGCGAGGGAGCAGCTCAGCCGATTTGCCGATCTGGTTAAGCGGCCCGGCGATCTGCACACCTATCAGATTTCGCCGATGTCCGTATGGAATGCCGCATCCTCCGGCATGGCAGCGGAAGCTATGACGGATTGCCTGCTGCGTTACAGCCGATATGACGTGCCGGGCAGCCTGCTTGACCGCATTCGCCAGCTGACGGACCGGTACGGCAAGGCAAGGCTGATTCCTTGGCAGGACGGCCTTGCTCTCGTATCGGACGACCCGTCGATCGCGGAGGAATTGAGCGGCCTGTGTATCGGCGCCGCGATTACGGATCCGGCTTTGGGCGACGGACAGGGTTGGCGGGTCGAAGCGGAACGCCGAGGCGAGCTGAAGCGCGAGCTCATTCGCCGCGGCATTCCCGTGCTCGACATGGCGGGGTATCACCAAGGCGAAGCGCTGCGCATCGCGCTTCGCGAGCGGACGAAGAGCGGACGGCCGTTCGCGCCGCGGGACTATCAGGAGCAGGCAGCAGAGTTATTCTACCGCGACGGCACGGCGCATGGCGGCAACGGCGTGCTCGTCCTGCCATGCGGCGCGGGCAAGACGATCGTAGGGATCTGCGCGCTTGCGCGCTTGAGCTGCGCGGCGCTCATCCTGACTTCCAATGTCACCTCCGTCAAGCAGTGGAGGAATGAGCTGCTGGACAAGACCACGCTGACCGAGGAAGAGGTCGGCGAGTATGCGGGCGCGGAGCGGGACGTTAAGCCGGTAACAATCGCTACTTATCAGATCATGACGCATCGCGGCGCCAAGTCGGACGCCTATCGGCATATGAAGCTGTTCGGCGAACGGGATTGGGGGCTGATCATCTACGATGAGGTCCATTTGCTCCCTGCACCTGTTTTTCGCATGACGGCAGGCATTCAAGCAACGCGCAGACTCGGCTTGACGGCAACGCTCGTACGCGAAGACGGCCGGGAGGAAGATGTCTTCTCCTTGATCGGTCCGAAGCGGTACGATCTCCCGTGGCGAACGTTAGAAGCGAAGGGCTGGATCGCTGCCGTGACCTGCGCGGAAATCCGCGTGCCGCTGACAGGCGCAGCAGCAGACCGGTATGCCAAGGCCGATCAACGTGCCAAGGGCAGGCTGGCAGCGGAGAACCCCGACAAATCCGAGATCGTGGACGAGCTGCTCCGTCTGCATCGCGGCCGGCAAGTACTCGTCATCGGCCAGTACCTTACGCAGCTCAGGCGGCTCGCTGCTCAATTCGAAGCGCCGCTCATTACGGGCGAGACGCCCCATGAGGAGCGGGAGCTCGTATTCGGACGCTTCAAGGCAGGCGAACACCAACTGCTCGTCGTCTCGAAGGTCGCGAACTTCGCGGTCGACCTGCCGGACGCGGCCGTGGCCGTTCAGGTGTCGGGAAGCTTCGGTTCCAGGCAAGAGGAAGCCCAGCGGATCGGCCGCATTCTGCGACCGAAGCCGGGCGACAATGCCGCCTGGTTCTATACTTTAGTGTCGGAAGGAACGTCCGAGACCGAATATGCCCGCAAGCGTCAGCTGTTCCTTACGGAGCAAGGGTACGAGTATCAATTGATCCGAAGAAGCGGCACGGATCGGTTCAGAGCGAAGGAGGCGTCCTCGGAATGAGAACGAGCGAATTGGCCGCCGCGCTGCCCGATGCCGTCTTGGAGAGGCTGAACGCTTCGCCAGTCTGGACGGACGGCGACGGAGCGGAACGGACATGGGGAGAGGCGGCAGCTTCAGCGCCATGCATCAGGCGCGCTTATTCGCGCTTGCCGGAGGAGGCGAGGGCGGTGCTCGCAGTAATCCTAAGACGCTATGGTCCGGGACCGTTCGAGGAGGACCAGCTTGCCGATGCCGCAGACAAAGAGCAGCTCCGCGAAGCGGAGACGCGCCGAGGACTATCGCAGCTGCGCGGGGCGGGTATTGTATTCACGCTGCGCAAAGCCTGGGGCGACAGAATGCACTTTATTCCGCAGGATGCGTTCGCGCCGTGGCTCGATACCCTATTCCCCGTGCAGCCGGAGCGGGCAGAACCGGGAGGCGAACGCGCTGTGCGACTGGAGGGAAGCTACCGATTTCCGTTCAGCCTGCAGTTGCTTCACATGCTTGCCGCGCTGGCGCAATCGGGGCTGCAGTTGACGAACCGCCGCGTGTTGCCCAAACGGACCGCGTTGGCCATGCTGCGCCGCTCGGAGATTCAGGCAACCGAGCTTGAGGAGCTTCAAGTCCATTGCCCGCAGCATGATGACGCGCCGTATGAGCGGCCGCTGACTGTCATGCTGGACGCGGCCATCGCGCTGGGCTTGCTGCGAATCGACCAGGAGGCAGGCGTCATGCGGTTCGAAGCAGACCGCTTGTCGGATTGGCTGGCATGCCGCGCGGATGTCCGAGAGCGCATGCTGTACAGCTTGATGTTCGAGCGGTATGCGGCTTATGATGCGCGATTCCGCCATGCGGCTGCCGCGCTCGCCGTGTTGCCTTGCGGCGTGTGGTACTTGACGGATCGCCTCGACGCTTGGCTCCAAGCGCTGCAGGCCGAGGGAGCGGGCAGGTGGGCAGGCTGGGTGAACGCGCTGTGCGGCTTCGGTTGGCTGCAGCGCAGCAGGACGCCGGATGGGAGGGAGGCGTTGCGATGGACGATCGAGCCTGTCCCATCAAGATCGCATCCAGCGCATGGATCCTTCGGGCTTCTTCGCTTCTTGCCCGGCGGCGACATGATTGCCCCGCCGGATCTGGATTACCGGCTTCGCTGGGAATTGGAGCTATTGGCTTCGCCCGCATCGCCGGGGCCGCTGACGCTGTACCGGTGCAGCGGCAGGACCGTGATGCGCTTCTTGCAGCATGGGCGCACGCGGCAGGATGCGGCTCGCGTCTTGTCCGAAGCTGCGGGCTGCTGCATGCCGGATGACTTGAGCGGCATGCTGGAGAATTGGGCGGACGAGGCGGCCGTTAACATGCTAGCCTTGTCGGCAAAGGAAGCGTCGACCAGCGATTGGCCGCATGTCATGCAGAATAAGACGGCAGAGTCCGCCGTATTGGCGCTGCGCGAGCTCGGTCTTGTAACGGCGCCGTTCTCGCCGCATCTGCATAAGCTTGATCCTGACATGCCGGACGATAGACCTGCCGTTCGCGAGGCGATGAAGCGAATTCCTGGGTCGTGGCTGAAGCAACTGCGCGAGTATCATCCCACGACCCGCAGGGAGATGCTGAAGCAAGCGATCGCTTTGGGTGCCGCGGTTCGCATCGAGCGAGAAGGGAAGCTGTGCGAATTTCTGCCAAGCGCGATCGAGGACGCAGACGGCGGATGGCACGTTCGCGGGCAGGTGAAGCTGGAATCGGGCAGCATGCATGCATGCTTGACGCCCGAGATGTGGAACAGGATGCAGCTGCACGTTAAGGAGTAAGCGCGCCGGCCATACAATTCCGGCTCTATTTTTTCCTCGATTCGTGGTATGATAGGTGGTAAGACCAAAGACAGGGGTGAGCGGATGGCAGTATCGGCTAGAACAATAGATGCCCGCGAGCATCTGACGGCAGCAGAGATGCAGGGCCCGATCGATATGGCAAGCTTGATAACCGCTGCCTACGAATTGGGTGACATGATCAATCGCTCGGCGGATACCGCCGATTACGAATATTGGAAGGCAGAGGTCGAACAGAGCGACGAAGTGAAGCGGCTCGTGAAGAAATTCGGCAAGGCGAAGGAGAAGTTCGAGGACTGCCAGCGGTTCGGGCGGTTCCATCCGGATTATCACGCGGCCAAGGACGAGATCACCGCGATCCAGCGGGAATTGGACGCACATACCTGCGTCCAGCGGTTCAAGCAGGCGGAGCAGGCCGTGGACGAGCTGCTTCATGAAGTGTCCAGCCTGATCGCGCGCGCGGTATCCGAGGATATCAAAGTGCCGGCGAACGAATCGAGCGGAGGAGGCTGCGGAAGCGGCGGCTCATGCGGCTGCGGAAGCGGCGGCTGCGGATAGGGCCGCAGCGGGACCGCTCCTCGAATCGGCGGCAGCCGGACAATGACGGGAGGGACGAAGATGGAGCAGATGGAACAACAATTGGAGAATGACGCGCCATTCATGCCGCCGCTGTTCGCGGAGCGCGTCGGATATATCGTATGGGTAAGCGACCTGAAGGCGGCGCGGAATCTGGATAAATACGGCTCCGTTCACTACATGTCGCGCAAGATGCATTATGTCGTCATCTACATGAACGCCAGCCGCGCGGAAGATACGGTACGCAACATTCAGCGGCTTCCTTACGTCAAGAAAGTAGAGCGTTCGTACAGGGGCGAGATCAAGACGGAATATACGAAGAACGTGCCGGATAAGACGAGGTTCTACAGCTTATAAAAGAATGTCAGACAAAAACGAACCGTGTCGAAATCAGGTAGAACCAAATATTGGAATATATGGTTGGACTTTAATTTATTGGTTGAATAATCGGGCATTCATGATAAAATATGAGGACAACTAGTTATATAGACCTGCTTCTTTCGGAGGTGAACCTGCGATGAAGGACAAGACGACGGAAAGATGGAGCACGTACGAGTCGTTTCATGTCGAGCTGGGTGATAAGAGGGTTGCGGACATCGTCATCACGAACCATGCTCGGAGCAGGTGGACGGACCGAATCGAGAGCGAGAAGACAGGCTTCGAAGATATTGCCGACTACTTATGGGAATGCTTGAAGCAAGGCAGGATCGAGCCGTACTATCGGAACGAGCAGGACGTCTATCTCATCGACGACGACCTCGTATTCGTGGCCGAATTTTCCGTACTGCCCGGAGAGACCGACCTCATCGGCAATCCGCTTCATAAGATGATCGTCGTTACCTTCCTTGGAAGAATGTCCGAGACGATCGAGCTGCGCGACTTGAAGTCGTATTATTCTTGGCTGCGCCATTCCAGGCGAATGACGCTCATCAAGAACAGCCGCAAGCGCAAGTAATAGATATACAAGACGAACACATGCCGAGGCATGTGTTTTTTGTTATACTTTGGATTATGAGGAGCGTTCAAAACGATCGTTTGTCAGCGCCTCAAGCGTTTCCGAAGAAATGCACATCGGAAGCAGACGCTTAGGTTGGACGACCAGCGTTCAAGATTCGACGTCGAATATGCTGCGAAGCAACACTTCGCGATCACAATCGGGCTTTTGAACATCCTCTCCGAAGAAAGGTGATGAATCGGAAATGGCACTCAACTTTCACCAGTTGCATATTTTCTATACAGTCGCGGAGCGGGGCAGCTTCTCGGCCGCGGCACAGGCGCTCCATATGACGCAGCCGGCGGTGACGATGCAGGTGCAATCGCTCGAGGATTACTTCGGGACGAAGCTGCTGCTGCGCTCGACCAAACGGATCGAGCTGACGGAAGCAGGCAGGGCGCTGATGCCGTTCGCCCAATCCTCGATCGAGCTGATCCGGGAGACGGATGCCGCCATGTCCAAATTCACGAGCCAGCTGAAGGGACGGCTTCAGCTCGGCGCAAGCTTGACGATCGGCGAATACATTCTGCCGAGGCTGCTGGGGCCTTTCGGGCAAGAATACCCGCATATCTCGATCAGCATGAAGGTCATGAACACGGCACAGATCATGGAGGATATCGTCAATCATCAGCTGAACTTCGGCTTGGTGGAGGCGCCGGTCAATCATCCCGACATGCATATGGAAGCCGTGATGAGCGATGAACTGAAGCTGATCGTCGCTTCTTCGCATCCGTTGGCAGAGGCGAAGGAAGTGACGCTCGAGGAGGCGCTGTCCTATCCGTTCGTGCTGCGCGAGCAAGGCTCCGGCACGAGGCTCGTCATGGAGGAGTTGCTGCGCGGGAGACAGATCGACCCGGCCAAGCTGAATATCGTCATGGAGCTGGGCAGCACCGGGGCCGTCAAATCGGCGGTCGAAGCAGGCGTGGGCATCTCCTTCGTATCCGCTTCGTCGGTGAAGCACGAGGTTGCGCTCGGCCTGATCCGCATGGTGCCGATCTCCGACGCCCGCTTCAAGCGGGAGTTCTACTCCATCTATCTGAAGTCGGCGCTGCTGCCGATCTCCGCCGTAACCTTCCTGACTTTCCTGAGAGAGAGGGATTTGCAGCAATGGTTATGACAGGAACGGGAAGAGCGGATCTGCATACGCATACGCATGCCTCAGACGGGACTGGCGCTCCCGCGGACAACGTACGCTTGGCTCGTGAGGCTGGACTGGCAGCGATCGCGATAACCGATCACGATACGGTAGCCGGCGTCGCGGAAGCAATGGCTGCCGGCGAGCAGCTCGGCGTGCGGGTCGTGCCCGGCGTGGAGCTCAGCACCGTGGCGGAAGGGACCGACATTCATATTCTCGGCTATTGGATCGACTGGGAGGACAAGCAATGGCTTGACCGGCTGCGCTCGCAGCGCGATACGCGGGGCGTGCGCAATGAGATGATCATCGCGCGGTTATGCGAGCTGGGACTGCCGATCACGATGGATGAGGTGCTCGAGGAAGCGGGGCGCGGCGGGCATGGGGATAGGGCGATCGGTCGACCGCATCTGGCCGGCGTGCTGGTTCGCAAAGGCTATGTCGCGACGATGACCGAGGCATTCGACCGCTACTTGGGGTCGGACGGCGCGGCGTACGTCAATCCGCCGCGGCTGTCGCCGTTCGAAGCGCTAACCTGGATCCGGGAGGCCGGCGGCGCGGGCGTCATCGCGCACCCTGGTTTATACGGGCGCGATGCACTCGTCGAGCAGCTGCTTGCTGCAGGTGCGGACGGCATCGAAGTGTTTCATTCCGATCACGGTCCGGAGGAGGAGCGGCGGTACGGCGAGCTCGCCCGCGGCTACGGCGTCATCGCGACCGGCGGCTCGGATTATCACGGGGTAAGGAACGGCGTCGTATTCCACGGGCATGTCGGGAGCCGGGCCGTTGATGCGGCGGTCGTGGAGCAGTTAAGGCAGGCGGGATTGAAACGGCGGTAGGGCAAAGCGCGATCAGATAGCGTTCGCGAGATGCACAGCGATTCGGGCGACGTGTTGCGATCCAGCCAATGTGCCGCAATCTTGACAAGCTGCTGCGATGCCGGTAACGTACCATAATCTCAATCTCGATGAGTTGCTGCGTTTCAAACACGGGTGCGTAACGGCATTTCCTACCATTAATTGAGCGTGTTTCGCCTATTCGTTAGATCACAGTGTATATATTAGACCTAGAATAAAAAGTGGACACCTCGTTAAGAGAATTCGATAATGAATCCATTAGGAGGTGTTCACATGGGTGAACAACGGCAACGGTACAACGAAGAATTT
>JAEZCJ010000048.1 GCA_023433615.1 Bacillota bacterium
GAGGTTGTCGAAGCGATTCAGCGCATGCGGTTGACTTCCTCGCGGGAAGTGATGAATGTGCTGGAATGGTCGAACCCGGAGGGCTGCTCGAAGTGTCGTCCTGCCTTGAACTATTACCTGGGGATGGGTTGGCCGGAAGAGCATGAAGAAGAGCGGGAATCCCGCTTCGTCAACGAGCGCAATCACGCGAACATCCAGAAGGACGGAACCTATTCGGTCGTGCCGAGAATGTATGGCGGCGTAACGACGCCGAAGGATCTCAAGAAGATCGCCGAAATCGCGGAGAAGTACGAGGTACCGCTAGTGAAGGTGACGGGCGGACAACGGCTCGATTTGCTCGGCGTGAAGAAGGAGGATCTGCCGAGCATGTGGGCGGATCTGGATATGCCTTCCGGATACGCGTACGGCAAGGCGCTTCGTACAGTCAAGACCTGTGTCGGATCGAGCTTCTGCCGCTTCGGCACCCAAGATTCGATCGGCATGGGGATCCAGCTCGAGAAGCGATTCGAACGCCTGAATACGCCGGCTAAGGTGAAAATGGCCGTATCGGGATGTCCGCGTAATTGCGCGGAATCGACCATCAAGGACTTCGGCGTCGTGGCGATCGACGGCGGCTGGGAGCTGCATGTCGGCGGCAATGGCGGCACGAAGCTGCGCGGAACCGATCTGCTCGTGAAGGTGAAGACGGAAGAGGAAGTGCTGGAATGGTCGGCTGCATACCTGCAATATTATCGCGAGACGGGCAAGTACAATGAACGCACCTCGGAATGGATCGAACGCATCGGCCTTGATACTGTGAAGCAAGCGCTGGAGAAGCAGGAAGACCGCGCGGCGCTTGTTACGCGAATCGACAAGACGCTGGAACTGATGAAGGATCCTTGGAAAGAGATCATCGAGAAGCAAGAGCTGCGTCGAAATTTCGAACCGATGACCGATAATAGCGAGGCCATGGTCAACAACTGAACAGGAGGATCACGATGAGACGAATTTTTATCGGAAATACTTGGGAGATTGAAGAGAAGCGGTCGCGAGTCGTGATCATCGGGAAGCTCGAGATCGCGGTATTCAAATTAACGGGGGGCGCCATCCACGCGATCGAGAATCGCTGCCCGCACAAAGCCGGCAAGCTGTCAGAGGGGATGGTATGCGATCATCACGTATTTTGTCCGCTTCACGATTGGAAGATCGACCTGCAAGACGGGCTTGTGCAAGCGCCTGATGACGGGTGCGTCACGACGTTCCATGTAGATATCGTAGAGGGCGGCGAGATGTACCTGTTGATTGAGGAGGAGACGATTAGGGCATCATAAGTCATACCGATATTCTTTAATTGAGATAATTGTTAATAGGATTAACAGTAATGAATGACGTTCACGAAGGCCGTCTCCATCACGGAGACGGTCTATTTATTGCGCTGGCGCTACTGACCGTAATCGATAACGATGCAGGCGATTGGCGCTGGCAGACAGGCATCCATGCAAGACAATCAGTGTCAATCGATAATCGATGGTTTTCATAGAATTAGGGTGATAACCAGTACAAGCTATTTGCCGTGCACGTATATATACATTAAATACCTGCAATTACAGGCAGGCGAGGAGGGGATCTATGAAAAGCTGCGAGTGAACGCTTAAGACAGCATGCTGACTGTCATCTTAGACCGTCCGAAAAGAGGGAATAGCATGCATGACTTCATGGTCACCATCACCATTATTTCCTTCTTGCTGACGATCGGCTTCATCTTCTGGCGTCCAAACGTGAATGAGGCCATCCCATCGACAATCGGCGCGATTTTCGTGATCTTAAGCGGCAGCGTATCGCTTGCCGACTTGATCAAGATCACCGATACGATCAGCGGCGCTGCCATCACGATTATGGCAACGATTGTAATGGCTATCGTGCTCGAGAGCTTCGGATTTTTCCACTGGGCCGCCGAGATTTTGACTAGACAAGCAAGAGGGTCCGGCCATCGTCTGTTCTGGCTTACCAATCTGTTCTGCTTCCTCATGACGCTGTTCGTTAACAATGACGGCAGTATCTTGATCACGACGCCGATTCTGCTCATGCTGCTGCGCAATATGGGCCTTCGCAATGCGCAGCAAATCCCGTATCTGCTCTCAGGCGCTTTAATCGCGACCGCGTCCAGCGCGCCGATCGGCGTCAGCAACATCGTCAACCTGATTGCGCTCAAGATCGTCAACATGGATCTCTACATGCAGACCGCGATGATGTTCGTCCCGGCTTCGCTGGGGCTGCTGCTGTTCGCGCTGCTGCTGTATTACACCTTCTATCAGACCATCCCGAAGAAGCTGCCGGCCGTCTCCCGTTGGCATCTGCACCCTGGCAGCCATCCGCTCAAAGTCCCGCTTGATGAACAAAGGCGCAGCAAGTATATGGGGTACATTCTTGCCTTTGTCGTTATTGTCAGGCTTAGCTTGTTCGCCGCATCCTTCTTCCATCTCTCCATTACACTCGTCGCCGTTATCGGCTCGATGCTGCTTCTGGCTTGGCGATGGTTTCATCTGAAGATTGTGCCAGTCGACATGCTGAGGCGAACGCCGTGGTCGATTTTCCTATTCGCATTCAGTATGTATGTTATCATCTATGGGCTCGACAAGATCGGGTTAACCGAGCTGTTGATTGCCGTCATGGAGCCGATCATTACGGACAGTATGCTGCATGCCAGCGTACTTACTGGCGGATTGCTAAGCGTCCTATCCAATCTGTTCAATAATCATCCTGCCTTGATGATCGGTACGCTAACGCTTACGAGCATGGAGCTTGACCCTCTGACGCTCAAGCTGGCTTACTTGGCAGGCGTAATCGGGAGCGATGTCGGTTCGCTGCTGCTGCCGATCGGTACGCTGGCGACGCTTATGTGGATGCATCTGATTCGTAAGGGAGGCGTGAAGCTAAGTTGGGGACAATATCTCAAGGTTACTGTCTTCGTCATCCCGATCACGGTCATCTTCACGTTGATCGTCCTATCCTATTGGGTGATGTGGTTGTTCTAAGGCAAGAAAAAAAAGACCTCCAATGAGAAGGTCCATAAAAAGGATATGCATGATTATAGTATGTGCGAAGCGGCGGTAGCGTATGGGTGCTGCTCCTAGAATCAATCGCTGCCGAACGCGATCTTGAGCCCAATCAACGAGAACAGGGAGCCCTGGATCAGATTCATCCTCCTCGCGAGCGATGGGTGCTGATTCAGGCGCTTGCCTATTGCTGCAGCGAACAAGCTGATGAGCGAGAAGAGAATGAGCGCTTGAATAATGAAAATCACCCCGAATACCAGCATCTGATAGGCCGCGTCGCCGGACTCATGTCTGACGAATTGGGGAAGGAACGCGAGAAAGAATAGCGACACCTTGGGGTTGAGCACGTTCATGACGATGCCTCTGCGATACAAGGCGCTGCCGCTATAGACTCGATCGCTGCCTAATTGGACGATCGAGCTCTTATCCCGGAACGATCGATAGGCGAGGTACAGCAGGTATGCCGCACCGGCGTATTTGACCAGCGCGAACGCAAGAGCGGATTGATAGATGACGGCGGAAATGCCCAGCGTTGCCGCCGCAATATGGACAAGCAGTCCCGTACATAGCCCAAGCGAAGTCGAGATGCCCGCCCGTGCCCCGCTTACGATGCTCTGCGCCAGCACGAACAAATTGTCCGGTCCCGGCATGAGGGTGAGCAGGACAGCCGCACCTAAGTAAGATAGCATAATCCAGATGTCCATATGGCAATATCCTTTCATTGACGGGGTAAGATCGTGTAAGCTGATTATAGCATACCTGCAGGAGGGCAGAAGAGGGGAGGTGCAACAGATGAGACGCAATCGGATAGGGAGTTCGGAGCTTTACGCAAGCGAAATCGGCCTTGGCTGCATGTCGCTTGGCACAGAGGAAGAGAAGGCAATCGCCATCATCCATGAAGCATTGGAGAACGGCATTAATTTTCTGGACACTGCCGATCTCTATGACGCAGGCCGCAATGAGGAACTGGTAGGCAAGGCCATTAGGCATCGACGCGCAGACGTGATCGTCGCGACTAAAGTCGGCAATCGCCGCATACCAGGCAAGGAAGGCTGGACTTGGGATCCTTCCAAGGCGTATATTCATTCGGCGGTACGCGACAGTCTCCGGAGACTGGGGACGGATTATATCGATCTCTATCAGCTGCATGGCGGTACGATAGATGATCCGATCGAAGAAACGATCGAAGCCTTCGAAGAACTGAAGCGTGACGGATTAATACGCTGCTATGGGATTTCGTCGATACGCCCGAATGTGATTCGTGAATACGTGCAGCGTTCGGGAATCGTCAGCCTAATGAGCCAATATAGCATGCTGGACAGGCGTCCCGAAGAGGAGACGCTTCCGATTCTCGCAAGCCGAGGCATCGGTCTAATCGCGCGGGGACCTCTGGCGGGCGGCATTCTCGCCGCCGGCGGCGAGCGCAAGACGGAGCATGATCGAGGCTATCTCGATTACCGTACTGGCGAGGAATTGCGGCAATTGCGCAGGCAATTGCTTGTGCTTGCCGGAGACAGCCGCTCTCTGGAGCAGCTGGCGATCCGCTATGTGCTGAGCGATCCGACCGTCAGCGTGGCGCTTCCAGGCGCGAGCAGCCTGGAGCAGCTGCGGAGCAATCTGGCAGCCGGGCGATCGGCTCCGTTGACCCCTGACGAGAGGGCTGCGATTCAGGCTGTGACATTAGCGAATCGGTATACGGTACATCGATAATGGAGGACGACGATGATCGAGGTCTATTTTGACGGGGCAAGCGCCGGCAATCCCGGCCCGAGCGGCGCAGGGATATTCGTGATCGCTAGGGGCGAGGTGGAGCGCGTCTCGATCCCGCTGCCAGTCATGACGAATCACGAGGCGGAGTTCCATGCCTTCATCGAAGCGCTTAAAGTCTGCATGGATCGTGGCTATAAGATGGTATCGCTGCGAACCGACTCGGAGATGGTGAACCGAGCCGTCGAGAAGGAATTTGCCAAGAACAAGGCTTACGCTCCGCTGCTGCGAGAGGCGTTGGCCTTAATGAAGTCATTCGAGCTGTGCTTCCTGAAGTGGGTGCCGAGCAAGGAAAATAAGACAGCGGACGAGCTGGCGAGACTCGCGATTCGTCAAGGCAGAGAGGGGCAAGTCAAATGATGAAGAAATACGGGTTATGGATGATAGTCGGGGTCATGCTGCTTGCAGGCTGCGGCGGGAAGACGGAAGAAGAGAGTCATGCCGGGCATGTGCATGCAAACGGCGATATTCAGGAAGCGACGTCTTCCATTATTGAGCTGCCGACATTCTTGGATGGACTGCACGAGAATTTCGGCAAGGTCTATCTGCTGGCCGGACAACATGCCGAGCTGTTAGACGTCATTCCGTGCTTCTGCGGCTGTGGCGGAAGCGTAGGACATCGAAGCAATAAGAACTGCTTCATCAAGGAGATTCAGGCGGATGGCACCGTTATATGGGATGACCATGGCACGCGATGTGCCGTCTGCATGGAAATCGTGGTACTGTCGGCCAAGATGAAGGAAGAGGGGAAGTCAGACAAGGAAATCCGGCAATTCATCGACGAGACATACAAGGAAGGCTATGCAGCGCCAACGCCGACACCGATGCCGGCATGACTCGAATATCCCCGATCGACAGCGGTCGATCGGGGATCGTTATATTAGTTAACATAAAATATGATATGTCTACTAATTCCATGGAACCAGATAGTAACTATACCTAGCGTAACAAGCTGAACTTGTTGTCACTTCTTACGAATCGGAAGCGCAAGTCCTATAATGGACATGTTAAGCTCATCACCCAATTTCGAAAGCGAGGAATGCGAGGATGGAACAACGACAATATGGAGCAACTGGGATGAACGTGAGCATTCTAGGCTTCGGCGGCGCGGAGATCGGCTTCGAGGGCGCGACGGTGGAGCAGGCAGACCGGCTCTTGGGAAGCGCGCTGGATGCAGGGCTGAATGTGATCGACACGGCGGAGTGCTATGCCACGAGCGAAGAATTGATCGGCAAAACGGTATCGCATCGACGCGGCGACTACTATCTGTTCACGAAGTGCGGACATGCATCCGGATTCGATCAGCCGGATTGGGACCCTGCCATGCTGGAAGCCAGCATTGACCGCAGCTTGAAGCGGTTGAACACGGACTATGTCGACGTCGTTCACCTGCACACCTGCTCGGAGCAACTGCTGCGTCAAGGCGACGTCATTGATGTACTCGTGAGGGCGAAGGAGAAGGGGAAGGTTCGTTTCATCGGCTACAGCGGCGACCACTTAGCTGCTCTCTATGCGGTTCAATGCGGGGCTTTCGATTCGCTCGAGACGTCTGTCAATATCGCGGATCAAGAAGCGATCACGCTTACGATTCCGGAAGCGAAGAAGCGCGGAATCGGCGTCATCGCCAAGCGTCCGATTGCCAATGCCGCATGGAAGACCGGAAGCAAGCCGGAGTCCAGCTATCAACACGCGTATTGGGACCGGCTTCAGACGCTCGATTATGATTGGCTCAAGGGTGACCTGAAAGCGTCCGTCGGCACAGCGCTTCGGTTCACGCTCACTGTGCCAGGCGTACAGACCGCCATTGTCGGCACAGCCAATCCGGATCGCTGGGTGGAGAATGCTCGGCTGCTGGAACAGGGGATGCTGCCTCAAGACCGCTATGATGCCATTCGCGCGGTCTGGCAAGCGAAGTCTTCGACCGATTGGATCGGACTTGAATAACGCAGCACAATAGGAAAAAGGCCGAGCCCTCATCGTTCAGAGAGCTCGGCCTTTGGTGTGCTGCGCGCTATCTATTCCTTCGATACTCGAGTACGAGCTCCCCATGGCGTTCCCAGTTTAGGGAGTGCCCAGCGATCCAAACCGTACCAGCCTGCGACCTTCCATGCTAGGACCAGCCAAGTGGCCAAGATGAACAGCAGGGGATTCGAACTCAGCGTTCCCGCGAACAAGAAGCTTGCATTCATGAATGCCCCGAAGAAAGCGGCTACGCCCGTGAGGAGGCCGAGGATCAAGCCGAGTCCGACCAACACTTCGCCATATGCAACGCAGTAGGAGAACACTTTCGCATTGGGAAGGACGACATTCTCGAGGAAGGTTGCATACCATCCGGTAACATCCTTGCCGTCTGCAGCCTTGCCGATGGCACCGTTGACGAATCCGGTCAAGCCGGCACCGGCTTGCTTGCCGACCCACGCTTCGCTCGTTACCTTGTGCCAGCCGGCATCCAGCCAAGCATAGCCGAGGTACAAGCGGATGACCAGCCACAGGAGTCCTGATCGCGTGTTGTTGAACAACAGGTTGGATACAGGATTGTCCGGGACGATGATGTTCTTGCCTTGCAGTTCTTCCTTGATTGTCACTGTAATCATCTCCAATTCGTTGTAGGGTACATTCATCATACCTATCGGCAATGCTTGCCGGTTATGTTAGCCGCGGCTTAACGATTTGCGACTTGTCCGGCATCCTGCCGAGCGTATATAATGGCAGAGTAGACTTGATATTCGGAAAGTGGGAAAAATATGGGCCGCAAGTGGAACAATATCAAAGAGAAAAAAGCTTCGAAGGACGCCAACACAAGCCGCATCTATGCGAAATTCGGCGTCGAGATCTATGTAGCCGCCAAGAAAGGCGAGCCGGATCCGGAGTCGAACCGAGCGTTGAAGGTCGTACTCGAACGCGCGAAGACCTATAACGTACCCAAAGCGATTATCGATCGGGCGATCGAGAAGGCGAAGGGAAGCGGCGAAGACACGTATGTCGAGCTGCGTTACGAAGGCTTCGGACCGAACGGTTCGATGCTTATCGTGGATGCGCTGACCAATAACGTGAACCGTACGGCTGCGGATGTGCGTTCGGCATTCAATAAATGCGGCGGAAGCATGGGCGTGAACGGATCGGTGTCGTACATGTTCGATTCGACCGCGGTATTCGGCATTACGGGCCGAGCATCCGACGAAATCATGGAGCTGCTCATCGAAGCGGAAGTGGACGTTCGCGACGTGATCGAAGAGGACGAGGCCGTGATCGTCTATGCGGAACCGGATCAATATCATGCCGTGCAAGAAGCGTGCCGCGCCGCCGGCATCACGGAATTCTCGGTTGCCGAGATGACGATGCTGCCGCAGAACTATGTGGAGCTCCCGGATTCCGCGCTGCCGCAGTTCGAGAAGCTGATCGACATGCTGGAAGACCTGGAAGACGTACAACAGGTCTATCATAACGTCGAAGAATAGCATAACGGTTCGGGAACTGGTACCTCTGTCAGAGGTGCCAGATTTTTTTGTTTAAATGTATAGTTTGATTGACATTGTGTAATACATACCATACACTATGTATAACAAACTGTACCTGTTCAACATTATGGAAACGGAGGAATTATACATGTCTTATCAAGAGAAGAAGAGCATCGTATCGATGTTCAGCAGCGCGATTATATTCGGTATCTATTGTTGGTACATATTCCTGAAGTACGAGCAGGAGCTATTCGGAATCGAGCCAAGCTTCCGTTATTGGGGTGCCGTCGTCTTGATCCTCATACCGGTCTCGATCGTGGCCAGAATCGTCGTATTCATCGCGTTCAACATCATTAATCGACTGGCTACCCAGGAGATCGAGCCCTCGTTCGAGGATGAGCTGGATAAGCTAATCGAGTCGAAAGCGACGCGCGTATCGCATTACGTGTTCATCCTCGGGTTCGTCTTGGCCATGGGAGCGCTTGTGCTCGAACAATCGCCATCCGTCATGTTCGTCATCCTGTTCTTCTCGGGATTCTTGTCGGAAGCCGCAGGTCATAGCATGCAGATCTATCACTATCGGAAAGGGGTCTAGTCGTGAGCACAGGCAGGCTAAGCAACCATATTCGAACTTTGCGCTTCAATCATAACGAGATGACGCAGCAGCAGCTTGCCGACCGGGTAGGCGTCACGAGGCAGACGATCGTGGCAATGGAGAAGGGGAATTACTCTCCCTCGCTCGAGCTCGCTTTTCGCATTGCGCGTACGTTCGGCTTGCAGGTCGAAGATGTTTTCAACTATGCGGATGAACAGGAATGATTCAAGGAGAGGATGATGATCGATGCGTGCTGTCGTATGCAGGCGATATGGATCGCCGGATGTACTGGAGCTTCAAGAAGTAGATAAGCCAATTCCGAAGCGAAATGAGGTGCTCATCCGCATCATGGCTGGGACGGTCGGCCCATCCGATTGCGCGTTCCGCAAAGGGGAGCCGTTCGCCGTGAAGCTGGTGAATGGGCTGCGACGACCGAAGCATCCGATCCTGGGGACGGAGTTCGCCGGCGTGATCGACGCGGTCGGTCAAGATGTTACCCAGTTCCGAACGGGCGATCGCGTGTATGGATTAAGCCCGCATACGGCAGGCGCGCATGCGGAGTACAAATGTCTGCCCGAGAACGGGGTTCTCGTTCAGATGCCTGAAGGGTTGTCCTATGAGGATATGGTCGCCGTATGCGACGGGGCAGCAACTTCGCTTACGTTCTTGCGCGATCAAGCTAAGGTGAAGAGCGGCCAGAAGGTGCTGATCATCGGGGCTTCCGGAGCAGTGGGCATATATGCCGTCCAGCTTGCGAAGCATTACGGCGCAGAGGTGACCGGCGTCTGCAGCGGCGCGAACGCGGATCTTGTCAAGTCGGTGGGGGCGGATGAGGTAATTGACTATACGCTGGAAGATTTTACGGCTGACGGCCGCTTGTATGACGTGATCTTCGATGCTGTCGGCAAGCGCAGCTTCTCGCAATGCGCCGGCTCGCTGACGCCTGACGGGATCTATCTTAGCACGACTCCGACTTTATCGAATATCGCCTCTATGCTGCGGACAATGCTGTTCGGGCGGAAGAAGTCGAAGTTCGTCACGGCCGGACTCATGCAGAGCAAGGACAATCTGCGATATCTCAATGCCCTGTGCGAGCAAGGGAAGCTGCGGGCGATCATCGATCGGCGCTATTCCCTTGAACAAGCAGCCGATGCGCATCGTTACGTGGATACCGGCCGCAAGAAGGGCAATGTGGTGATTCGTATCGGGCAGAAGGACTAGATGCGCGAGACAGAGCGTGTACTGGCGACATAAACGAATAAATAGAGGGAGGTGTCGGAGATGAAGCGTGAAGCCTATAGAATCGACGAGATATCGGCGATCAATATCTATGATGAACGGGTTGCTGACAGGCGACCTGTCATCATGATCCTACATGGCGCGGGCGTCAATGCTGGCAAGGAATCAGGACTAGAAACGGCTGAGGTGTTTGCATCGCTCGGCTATTTTGCTGTCGTATTCGATGCATGCGGCTATGGCGATTCGCGTTCTGCTGCACAGGATGTTAGAACGCCGCTGGGTATCTTCGCCAACTATCGAAGGACATCTAGTTACGTTAATCGCCTCATTCATCACCTGAGTGAACACCCGGCAGCTGATGCCAGCAAGGTAGGTCTGACCGGCTTCTCGATGGGAGCGCATGTGATTTATTATTATCTCGCGCATGAGCGAGTCCATGCCGTGAAAGTCGCCGTTCCCATGTCTGGCTCACCGCGATGGGATAACGTTGCTAGACGATTCGCTACGACGCTGGAGCATTTCAAGCATCTCGCACAGGAGGAGTCGATCCAAGAATTCGAGAGGCAAGTGAAGGAATATCATCCGGTTGCTTACTTGAATGATATGGGAGACTTTCCATTGCTTCTAACGACAGGAGAATGGGATGAGAAGGCACTCGCGGAGGATGTCGCTGCGCTCTATCATAAATTAGCGAGCCATTATTCGGATCCGGATCGTATCAAGCTTACCATATACAAAGGCATTGGCCATGTTAGAACAGAGCAAATGATGCGCGATGCGCTGGAATTCTTAAAGAAGTACTTGCGAGAATAGTGTTGTGACTAGTACTTGTATAGAATGATTTATATATTTTCCCCAATTAGAAATTTCTCTTGAAGGAAAATTCCCGACGTGGTATATTCGTGTCAGCAAAAAATAAAAATTCGGCGTGCTCGCCGAGAAAGGAGATTAACTGATGAATGCGGCCACGTTAAGCGCGCTTGCCGAGCCTAACCGGCTCAACATCGTAGAACTGCTGCGAGACGGAGGCGCCCTTACGCTTGGGGAAATCGCCGATCGGCTCGGTCTGCGGCTGCCCCAATCCTCAAAGCATCTCAAGGTGTTGGCAGATGCCGGGCTTGTCGTCGTGCAGGCGGCAGCGAACCGGCGGATTTTTCGCTTGCGGAAGGAGAGGTTCGCCGAATTGGACAGATGGGCCCAGTCGTTCTTGGAGGCCAAGGAAGAGCAGTTCGATCGGCTGGATGCGCTGCTCACCCGAGTGCAGGAGCAGGAGAATGAATCGAAGTAACCATTCAGAAGAACAGAGGGGATCAGAAGATGGCAAAAACATCGATAATTGCAGAACCGAACAAGCAGGAGATCGTGATTCAACGCGAATTCGACGCTAGACGCGAGCTCGTCTTCCGTCTATGGACAGATGCGGCTTATGTGCCCGAGTGGTGGGGGCCGAGCGTCATGACGACGATCGTGGACAGTCTGGATGCCCGCAAGGGCGGGATCTGGCGATACCTCCAAACGGACCCGGAAGGCAATGAATATGCGCACAACGGGGTCTATCACGAAGTAGCAGCGCCGGAGCGCCTCATCCATACGTATGAGTTCGAAGGGATTCCGGCGGTCGGCTTGGTGACCGTGACCTTCGAGGAACTGCCGGGCGGGAGGACAAGACTGACGGAGACTTCGCTCTATCCTTCGGTTGAGATCCGTGACGGCGTGCTGCAGTCGGGCATGTCCGAAGGCGCCATCGCGCTCATGGACCGTTTCGAGCTGCTGCTCGCGAAGCATGCGGAGTAGGCGTTGCCATGCGATGGGGCATATGGGTTGTCCAAGGGTTGTTGGCCGCCGCCTTCCTAATGTCGGGACTTATGAAGGTTTTCATTAGCAGCGAGGAGATTCGGACGCTGTACTCCGACCCGCTCGGATACGATGTCGGGTTCATGCGCATGATCGGCGTCGTGGAAGCAGCAGCTGCGTTTAGTCTGATTGCAGGCTATCGTTGGTCGAAGCTCGCGCTGGCAGGCTCATGCGTGCTCGTCGTCGTTATGGCCGGTGCGGCAATCTCCACGCTTGCATCCGGCCAGGCCGTCACCGCCGCAGTCTCCCCAATCCTATTACTGGTTCTTGCATCGTTCATTGTCTGGCGTTCACGCAAGACTGCACGATAAGTTCAGGCCCTTCGCCGATACGCGGAGGGCCTGTCGTATTTACTCGATAACAAGAGGATTTCGGGGCGTTATAGCGAATATAGTAAAATTTACGTGTTACATATATTTCCTTTCGAAAAATACTTAGCCAAAATGTTCAAATCCATCATCCTGTCGGCATCTCTCTATTGGGCAGCGATAATCACGAGCATAAACGGGAGGCAACGTGGCAGAGTCGATCATGCATGATCAAGCGCTGGTGGAACGCGCGCAGCAAGGGGATACGGAAGCGTTCGGCGATCTGATCGAGCGGCATCGAGGCAAGGCGCATGGCTGGGCAG
>JAEZCJ010000091.1 GCA_023433615.1 Bacillota bacterium
TCTATAGCAAGCAGCATGCAGGCATTACGTTCAAAGCCGAATATCTCGCATGGGATGCCTTCTGGCAGAAGCTGCCTACGCTTGCGGCTTCCAAGTCCGTAACGGATATTCTGCAGATGGACGCGGCCTACATTCAAGACTATGCGGCACGCGGCGTGCTGGCAGACTTGTCCGATGTCGACCTGTCCGGCATCGTAGCGGACAACGTGTTGGAGAACTTGAAGATCGACGGCAAGCTGTACGGCATTCCGCTCAGCTTGAACGCCCAAGGCCACGCCTACAACAAGGTTAAGCTCGAGGAGTACGGTATCGCGCTTCCGAAGAAGGATTGGACATGGGACGATTACTTCCAATTCGCTCGCGATGCGCGCGCGAAGCTGCCGGAAGGCATCTACCCGATCGGCGATACGACGACATGGGACGGCTACCAATACTACCAGACAGCAATGGGCAAAGGCCCGATCATGCAAGATGGCGGCAAAAAGTTCAACATGGATAAAGATTTGTTCATGACGTTCTTCAATACGTACGCGGAATTCCGCGAGCAAGGAATCATCCCTCCGGCTGACCTCGGTGCGACGTTCCTGGAGAACGATCCGCAAGCCGATCCGATGGCTTCCGGCAAGGTCATGACGCGCGGCGCATCTGTCGGCTCGGTTGCGGCACTCGAGCAGCTGATGCCAGGACAAGTGGGCGTCGTCAACGTACCGACGGGACCTGCAGGCGGCGGTTGGGCGCAATCGACGATCTTCCTGTCGGTCAGCGCAGATTCCAAGAATCAAGACGAAGCGAAGAAATTCGTGAAGTGGTTCATCACGGATCCGGAAGCCGGCAAGACGCTTGGCCTGACGCGCGGCGTTCCGATCAACGAAGAGATTTACAAATCGCTTGAGCCGACGCTGGAGCAGAAGGACAAACTCGGCAAAGAGCTGTTCGATGTCTCGGTCGACAAGGCGCTTCCGTTCTACGGAACGGCTGCAGGCTGGACGGAATGGATCGACTTCTTCAAGGCACAAATCGAAGCAGTCGCCTTCGGTCAGCAATCCGTCGAGAAGGCATACGAGAATATCGCGAAGCTGGGCGAAGAGACGGCTGCCAAGGCCGCATCCGCAGGCTAAATCGCGCAAGCAAATTCAACCTGCAAGAGACCGTATCCGATTCCGGATGCGGTCTCTTGCCGTTCCCTGCGAGAATCCGTCTCTAGAATGAGGCCACAATCTATCCACGGTCCATATGCAGCGGTTGCGTAATCTGCGATGATGGAGTCGACTGCTACATATCCAAGCGGAGGTGAACCCGTGAACCGTCCCTATTCCCCGTCTGCCGACCAGACGGCACAACCGATGAAGCCATCGGCAACGCTAATGACGCTGCTGCGATGGGCTCGCCGATACTGGCTCTCTTACGTGGCCGTAAGCGTAATCGTCCTGCTATCCGCGCTCCTCCCCGTCGGCTGGGCCGAGGCGCTGCGCAGGCTGTTCGACGCTGCCAGTCAATTAAGCATGGACAGCTTGCTCGCTGCCGGCATCTGGATCGGATGCCTGTTCGTTACCGAATTAGCGACCAATTTGCTGCAAGCGCTAATGATGACGCGGCTGTCCAATCGCACAACGCTCGACTTGCAGCGCGAGGTGTTGAACGGGTTATTCATCATGCGGCTGCTGCGCTATGCAAAGTGGCACACGGGCGATAAGCTGCAGCGGTTGAATCAATCGTCCGCTGCTGCCCAAGAAGGCGTCAATCAGAAAATTCCCGAGCTGACGAAGCATGTCCTCTCCATCCTATTCTTAGCGATCTATCTGACCGTTCTCTCGTGGGAGCTCATGGCAGGCTCGCTTGTCGTCGCGCTTCTCATGCCGATGCTCGGGAATCTGCTGGGCAAGCCCATCCATAGCTGGCAGCAGAAGACGAACGAAGCGCAAGCGGAGACCGACGCCAGACTACTCGATCAACTGCAGGGCGCTGAGGTCGTACGCAGCTTCGGACTGCGCAGCGCATTCAACGCCAGCTGGCGAAGGCATGTCGAACGCACGCGCGTCCGCTGGCTGCGTACCGACATGCTGCGCGCAGGCAACAACTGGGCAATCTTCCTCGGATTCTGGCTCGGCCAGGTTTACATCTTCCTCATGGGCGGATGGCTCGTTGTCAGCGGGCAGCTCGCGATCGGCGCGATCGCAGCCTTCACGCTCTCTTATGAGCGTCTGTTCTTCCCGATGGCGCACATCGTGAACGCTTGGGCTGCCGTTCAGGACGCTATCGCGCATGCCGGCCGCGTATTCGAGATGACGAATCCGCTGGACCGTCGCCGCATGGATCCGGACCTCCACCGTCGTCTGCAGCAGCAACTGCAAGAGACGCAGCAAGCGGACCCTGCTCTCCCGCCCCCTTCCGGGGATATCGAGCTTCGCGACATTCGATTCCGTTATGCCGGTGACCATTCGGATTCGCCGACTATCCAAGGCTTCTCCGCGTCCATTCGCGAAGGCAGCATGACAGCGATCGTCGGCCCGAGCGGAGGCGGCAAGAGCACCATTCTGAAGCTATTGCTCGGTCTCTATGAACCGGACAGCGGCACGATTCGATGCGGCGGCACTGCGCTTCAAGCGGACGATTGGCCGGCGTGGCGCGAACATGTTGCCTATGTGCCCCAGGATGCCGCCTTGTTCGATGCGACTGCCATGGATAATATCCGCATGGGCCGTTTAAGCGCGACCGACGACGAGGTCATCGAAGCCGCTCGGCTGGCGAATGCGGATGCTTTCATTGCGGCCCTTCCGGAAGGTTACCTCACGCGGCTCGGCGAACGCGGTCAGCGATTGTCCGGCGGCGAACGCCAACGCCTCGCATTGGCCCGCGCCTACGTCCGCAATCCGCGCATCCTGCTGCTCGACGAGCCGACTTCGGCGCTGGACAGCTTGAATGAACAACTCATGCAGGAGGCGCTGCACGCGATTATGCAAGGCCGTACCGTGCTTGTCGTCGCGCATCGACTGTCTACCGTCCAGCATGCGGACAACATCCTCTACGTCGAGGATGGCAAGGTGCTCGAGTCCGGAACCCATGACCAATTGATGCTGCATGGCGGCCGCTATGCCTTGCTCGTGCGTGCAGGAGATTGGTCCCAGGAACGCGAGAGGAGTGTCGTCCATTGAAAGCTGCCCATTCCATCAACGCCTCTAGCGCAGCGCAAGCAGCTCCGCGCCTGAGCGAGCTCATTCCGATGCTGTGGTCCCGGCTTGGTTCGCGGAGGCTGCTCTTCATCGTCGCGATCATCCTCTGCATGAGCGAGATGATCATCAACATGCTTGTACCCGTGCTGCTCGAGACGTTCTTCAACAATCTGGATAGCGGCAATCTCGCTAACATCCGCAGACTCTGCATGCTATCGACCGCCATCGTGATCGGCTTGCTCGCCCTCGGTGCCGTTGGGCATTATCTGAAGCAGAACGCGATGAGCTCGCTCCATCGGGAAGTGACGCTCGAGCTTGCGGACCATGCGCAGCGCTTGCCCCTAACGACGGTGCACGCCTCGCATTCAGCCGACATTGCCCAAAGGATACAACACGATTCGAACAAGACGTCTTGGCTGCTCGCGACGCTGTTCCACGGCATGGGGACGCAGGTTGCCATGCTGCTGCTAGCCGCCGGTTATATGCTCTGGCTGCATTGGCAGATCGCGTTGACCATACTGGTCTTGATGCCGCTAGGGCTATTGGCCAGCCATATGCTGCGCTATCGGCTGCGCGAAATCGGACGGCGCGTCGGCGAACAAGAAGCAGTCGTGAAGCAATGCCAGCAAGATGCTCTGCAGAATATGGAGACGATCCGCGCCTTCGGAGCCGAGAACTGGATGACGGAGCGATTCGTAAGGCAGCGGCAGCTGTTGAACGAGCTCTATATGCGCAGAATGTGGTGGCAACAGCTCGTGAATGCATTGTCGACGAGCTTCGCGCTGTTGATCAATTGGGGATCGATTCTGTTCGTAGCGTGGCTGGCCATCCAGGGTCAGCTCCAGGTCGGGGCACTGATGGCCTTCTTCATCCTGGTATGGCGGATCTTCAATCCGCTGCTGAACTTAGGCCGAATGTGGGGAGAATTGCAGGAGAATCTTGGCGCTTCTAAGCGCGTATTCGCCTTGTGGGATGCAGTCAAGGAGCCGCAGGCGCCTCATGCCGAAGCGGCAACGAGCATGCCGCATGCGGAGAACGATGCAGCCGTCGCTTGGCAGGACGTATCGTACCGTTATCCCGAGAATTGCGGGCTGCAGCAAGCGGACACGACCATTCCAGCTGCATCGGAAGAAGCGCAGCCGCTGCTGAAGCGTTTCAATCTTACGCTGCTTCCCGGCTCCTTCACGGCGCTCGTAGGGGCCAGCGGTTCCGGCAAATCCACCGCCGCGAAGATCGGTGCGGGTCTTCTATATCCCGACAGCGGGAGCGCAACCATTCTCGGCCATTCGCCTCAGGTCGATGCCGAGCGCGCAAGATGCATGGTCGCATACGTTCCGCAGACGCCGTACTTGTTCGCGGGTTCAATCCGAGATAATCTGCTCGCCGCGAAGCCGAATGCGGATGATGCCGAGCTTGCCGCTGCCGTTCATGCAGCCGAAGCGCATGATTTCATCCATTCGCTCCCCCACGGCTTTGATACGCTGCTTCAGGAGCACGGCGAGTCGCTCAGCGGCGGGCAGAAGCAGCGGCTAGCCATCGCGCGCGCCATCCTGGCGGACCGTCCCGTATGGATGCTTGACGAAGCAACCTCAGCGCTCGATCTCGAGACCGAGCGCAAGGTGATGGAAGCGATATTGCGCCGCACGCGCGAGCAAGGACATACGCTGCTCGTCATCGCGCATCGTCTGACGACGATTCAAGACGCGGACCGAATCGTCGTGATGCAGGACGGCATGATCCGCGAGCAAGGCACGCATCGGCAGCTTACTGCCGATCACGACGGCCTATACCGGAAGCTTTGGCAGTTCAGCGCGAGCTGACGTCCGCCATGATCCACAGCCATCTCGAGGAGGGATGAACCCAGACCTCCTTGTAGTTGTAGCAATTCTGCGCCGGCCAATACGGCAGGTCATGATGACGATTCGTCTGAATCCCGACCGGCAGCGAACCGCATATATCGCCGGAAGTGGCAGTATACTGCGCGGCATAATCATAGCCCTCGCCGTACATGAGGCTCTGGCCGAACGGATTGCTGCCGACGGTCCATTCGAGCTGCTGATCCACGAGCCTCCACAGCGACGGCCGAGCCAGCAGCCGCGCAGCGGCCGACACTCCCTACGTCTGGGACAGCACCGTCCCCGAATTGCCGCGCATCGCATACCAGACCGGGAACAACCGCAAGTAATAGCGATCGCTGAGCCGGATGCCGCTGAGCACCTGCTCCCGATAAGCAGGCTCACCGGACTCGAGCAGATCGTAGACGCCCGCCGGCAGCATGCCGTACGGCTGCGTATAAGCGGCGATCTGCTCGACATAATCGGCGTACAGGGATACGCGTGCGCGCCACGCCTCGGCCGACGGATGCTCCGGAAACAGCCGCACCAACTCGCACAGTGCCACGATCGGAGCCTGCTCGTGCCCGCGATGCGGAAAATGCAAGATGCGCGCCTGCTCCGGCGTCGCGTAGAAGTAACCGCGCACGGGCACGTCCCACTCCGGCAGCTCCGTCTGCTGGCAGGCCATGACATAGTCGGCCAAATCGACCGCGACGCTGCTATACCGCTTTTCTCCCGTGCAGCGGTAGAGCTCGATCGAGGCAAGCACGCCCTGCGCTGCCGTGATGACATGGAGCGGTTCCTCGGATTCCCGCGCGAACTGCCAGTCTTCCCGAGCCGTCTGCAAGTAGGCCGCGCCTGCGATCGGATCCGACTCGCCGTAGACGCGCGAAGCCATCGCCTCCGCAGCCGACGCGACATAGTTCGACATCGGGTCGTTGCCTGCCGGATGGACCTCGTCGTCGACCGTGCCGATGATGCCGTCCGTCCACAGATCCATCGTCATCCATACCGCTCGATAGCCATCGCCGAACCGCGTCTTCACGACCCAGTCCAGCCCCCACTTCGCTTCCTCCTTCAGGCGCTGTGCCAATGCAGCATCGCTGCTCTCCGTCGCTTCTGCAAGCTCCAGCATCGCATACACCGCTTCAGCCGTATTGACTAACCCCTGCGACAGATCGCCCGCGTCATGCCAGCCGCCGTTCACGACGATCTGCTTGCCGTCATGCTCGCAGCGAAAATCGCGGTGGCACGCGCCGTGTATGCCCGGGATCTCGGTGCCGCAGCGCAAGCAATAGAAGAAATTCAGCGTCTTCCAGATGCTGTCCGCCCACACGCTCTCCCCGACTCGGAACGGCTCGGACTGCAGCTCTCCTGCGGCGATCCGGTATTCCCCCTCTTCCGCAAGCTCGCTGAAGTCCATCAGCTGATAAGTGCCGATCGCCGACTCCATACGTGCCACGGCCTTGTCCAGCACCACCGCACCTGTTCGGCTATCGCGCACTTGGAACGTCGCGGCGGACATCCCGCTCGCATAAGCCGTTTTGACCGCAGACCTGGCATAACCCGAATGGCTATAGGCGATCCGTCCCGGCGCGACCGCCCAGCCTTCCGCATAGTCGGGCTCCACGCGCTGAAGCTCGATGCCGCCGAGCTCGTAGCGGATCTCGCGTGCCGCACCGACATCGCTGCCTTGCAGCCGGTACGCGAACTCCAGTCCGGTGACCTTGTCGCGAGACAGATGCTCGATCTCCCATACGACAAGGTTCCATTGATCCGGCTGCAACAGAAAATAATGAATGCCTTCCCGCAAGTAATCGTCCGGCACGCGCAGCGTTCCTTCATTATGAAGAACGACGGACATCGAGATCGTCCGGAAGCCGGGGAACGTCGGATACACCCAGAAGGCGACCCGGTTGTAGTCCTGCCAGTTCTCGCCGTCGACCTTGCGCATCACGGACGACTTGCCGTGCGGACGCCCAGGCGCCTCCGTCTGGTATTGCTTGCTGGAGGTCGTCGGCGACGTGACGCGGACCGAACGCTGCCCCAGCTTGGCTCTCTCCTCCGTAAAGCTAAGCTTGCCCTGCTCCACTAATGCCCATCGCGACTCGTCTTCGATTCGATCGAGCACGCGCGATGCCAGCACTTCTTTGCCCAGCCAACGCTTCTCTGCCGTTCGACTCTCGTCGACCGGCAGCGGGAAGCACGCTTGCTGCCACTCTTCGTTCACCCGTAACGCCCTCCTCCGATCAGAATTTCACCGCACCCGCAAGCGCGCCGTTGACGAGATATTTTTGCACGAACATGTACAGGATGACGAGCGGAATCGCCACGATGACGATGCCGCAGGCGAGCAGCGGCCAGTTGTTCAAGTATTGACCTGAGAAAGCATACAAGCCGCGCGTAATCGGCTGCTTCGCATTGTCCGAGAGGTAGATCGTCGGACCGATGATATCGTTCCACGTCCCGATGGCCGTCAGCAGCGTGCCAGTCGCGAGGACCGGCTTGGTCAGCGGAATCAAGATCCGGAAGATGTAGCGCAAGTACCCGCAGCCATCCATCGCGGCCGCTTCGTCCAGCTCTCGGGATACCGACTTGATGTAGCCGACGAACATCAGGAACGCGATGCCTGTGCCGCCGGTTCGCAGCAGAATATAGCCGATCTCCGTGTTATACAGCCCCAGCTCGTTCATCAGCGTGAACTGCGGTACGAGCGGGTTCGGGATGAACAGCGAGATCGTGAACAGGAAATAGATGAAGCCGCTGAATTTCACGTAGCCGCGCGCGATCGGATAAGCGGCGAAGATCGACAGCAGAATCGACCCCACCGTCGACACGACCGTATACAGCAAGCTGTTGCCGATATATCGGGAGAAGTTCCCCTTGCTCCAAGCCTCGGTGAAGTTGCCGAATTGGAAGCCCTGAGCCAGCCCCACGGGATCCTTCAAATATTCGAATGACGTCTTCATCGTCGTGTTCAAGAGGAAGAACAACGGCACGAGATAGGCGAGCAGAACGAGCAGGACGATCGTATAACGCGAGAGCAGCGATAGGTTCGATTCGCGCATTACATCTCCACCTCTCTTCTGCGCAAGTAGATCATGGCGACCACCGTTACCGCGAGCACTAACAGGAATTGAACCATGGCCGTCGCCGATGCCAGGCCGAAGTCGGCCGATGCATTATTTGCAATTGCCGTCGAGAATACGTCAAGCGCCAAGGTGCGGGTATAGAACGCGCCGTTGGTCAGGACATAGATAATGTCGAACGTCTGCAGCGCGCCGATAATCGAGAGCAGCATGTTCACGGTAAAAGCCGGCGCGATCATCGGGAACGTAATGTTGCGGAAGGACTGCCACTTGGTCGTGCCGTCGATATAGCCGGCTTCGTACATATCCTTGGGAATCGACTGCAGACCGGCCAGGAAAATCGTCATCGAGTACGCCATGTACATCCAGATCTGCACGAAAATGACGAGCTCGAACGCGACGTCGTAGCTGCCGAAGAAATTCGAACGCGTGCCGAACATTTCGAGAACCGACTGCACCGGGCCGCCGATCGGATTGAACATCAGCTTCCAGATCAAGCCGGATATCGTCACGCCGAGCACGACCGGCAGAAAATACGTCGCGCGGTAGAACACGTCGCCGCGCAGCTTCTTATTGATAATAATCGCCATGAACAGCGCGATTGCGTTCTGAATGACGACGACGGAGAAGGCGAATTGCACGGACCGCCAAGCGGACGCGATCCGTTCGCCGGAGTCCGAGGAGAATAGGAATCTTCGGTAATTTTCCAAGCCGATGAACTCCCATTTCACGCCGGGTATGCCCGTAGCGTTCGTTAACGAGAAGAAGATGGTCGCGATTGAAGGTCCCAGCCCGAATATGACATAGAGCAGCAGCGGGATCATCAACAGCGCCATCGGTAAATAGCGGGCCAGCCCTTTCCCGAATGGATACATGGCTCTCTCTCCTTCATGCGCGGTTAAAGAATGCGGGGTCTATTCCGTGGAAGAGACCCCGCCTCTTGCAATGATGGTTTACTTAGGCGCTGCCGCGTCCCATTCTTTCTGCGATAGCTCCGCCAGCTCCTGCGGCGTCTTCAGCGGACCTGCAGGTGCCAGGAATTCCGCGTGGAGGCTCGAACCCGCAACATGCTCGCCCGCATTCTCCCGGTTGATGAACAGCTGATCCCATGCCAGCTTGAAGCCGTTCAGGTAAGGTGCCATCTCTTCCAGGAACGGATCGCTGACTTCGACGTTCGCTTGCGTCGGCTGGAAGCCGGATGCCGTGACGAACTTCGCGTACTCTTCCGGCTCGGATTGCATAGCAAGCCATTTCATGGCTGCGTCCTTGTTCTTCGCCTTCTCTAGCACCATCCACGACATATCGTATTTGCCCGCCAGCGCCGCGTTCTTCGCCGGATCGTTGCTGCCCGGAACCGGGAAGTAGCCGAATTGCAGGTCCGGATTCGCGCCCTTGATCGCCGCCGCGTTCCAAGAGCCGTCGATCAGCATCGCGACCTGCTCGGAAGCGAACAGACCGGGTGCCGAGCCGTAATCTACGCCCATGAAGCTAGGGATGGCGTTCTGCATGAGCACTTGCGCCTTCTCGAGAATCTCGATTTGCTTCGGATCGGTGAATTTCGCAGAGCC
The DNA here is from genome assembly GCA_023433615.1 of Bacillota bacterium. Classification (GTDB taxonomy): domain Bacteria; phylum Bacillota; class Bacilli; order Paenibacillales; family Paenibacillaceae; genus Paenibacillus_I. Next base: position 9,663 of record JAEZCJ010000091.1, read on the forward strand.
GTCCCACAGCCCTTTGATGAAGGCGAGTTGATCGTCGTGAATCGCGGCCGACAGGCCTTGCACGGCCAGGTTGAACGGCCAGATGTCTTTGCCTGCGATGCCGAGCGGCTCTACGCCGGCGTCCTTCAACGTCTTGAACACGTTCAGCAGCTCATCCCATGTCTTCGGCGCTTGCAGGTTGTGCTTCTCGAAGACCGTTTTATTATAGAAAATACCCGTGAATGCGACCTTGCCCATGTTCACGCCGTAGATCTTGCCGTTGTACGTGACCGAGTTCGCGACGTCATTCGCATCCCAATTGCTCATGAACGATTCGCCCGACAAGTCTGCGATCAGGCCGGCATCGATCCATTGCTTCCATACCGGATCCTGCGCGCCTGGCGTCCAATCCTGCGGTACGGCCGCGAAGCCGCTCTTCAGCGCTAGGATGTCTACATCGTTCGCGCTGACGCGCGTCTGCTGGAGTTGGTCGTACGTAGCGTCCGAAGGGACGATCGTGTAGTCGACCTTGATGTTCGGGTAGCGCTCCGTGAATCGTTTGTTGAAGTCCTCGTAATATTTGTTCGTGCCTTCGTTAATCCAGTGAATCACCTTCAGCGTGACTGGTGCATCGCTGCCGCCATCCCCGCTGCTGCCGCTGTTGCCAGAGGCTGCATTGTTGTCCCCGTTATTCCCGCCGCAAGCGGCCAAGAGTGCGGTGAACAAGGCAAGCATCAGTAACCACGAAACCTTTTTCATGTTAATCCCCCTATTTGATGGTGTATTACGAAATCGCTTTCGTAAATTACTTTCATTATTCAATAGGAGCCTGAAATTGTAAATTCACAGAATTCAAGATACGGTTGCAAAATTATGGGTCATATCAACGGTTGTTGACGTGTCGGAGGGAGAATAATACAATGGGTGAAACACGGATGCGGATCGATTATCGAGGTTGCAAAGCAGGAATTAGCGTGTTTTCTACGAAAACGGTTTAGTAGTAAGCGAGTGAAGGAGCCCTGTGCGATGAACATTAAGACGATCGCCCAGTTAGCTGGCGTATCGGTTGCAACCGTCTCGAAGATCTTGAACAATTACAGCGACATCGGCGAAGAGACGCGGCTGCGCGTGCTGAAGATCATGGAAGAGAACGGCTATCGGCCCTCCTCGTCCGCGCGAACGCTGGCGACCAAGACATCGAACTTGGTCGGCGTCGTCTTCGCCGGCGAGTTCAACTCTGATCTGGACCATCCCTTCTTCATTGCCGTGCTGAATTCGTTTAAGCGGCAGATCGGATTCTTCGGGTATGATCTGATCCTGTTCACGAATCAGCGATTCTTGAGCAGCAAGGAGGATTATTTGGCACGCTGCAGGCATTACCATATCGACGGCTGCATCATTATTGCGGGCGACGATATTGAGCCCAGCGTGCATCGTTTGGCCGAATCTGATATTCCTTGCGTAGGGATCGACCTCAAGCTTGAAGGCGAACGTTTCGCCCACATCATGTCGGATAACGTGAAGGTCGCGTCGAAGGTCGTCGAGCATTTCTATCTGAACGGCTATCGGGACATTGGATTGCTCGGCATCAATCGGCAATCCTCCGTCATCTCCATCCGCGAGCAATCGTTCAAGGAATCGATCCGCAACTTCGGCTTATCGCTCCGCGAAGGCTCTTGCTTCTACAGCGACGGCTATGACGAGGAATGCGGCTATGACGCCATGATGAGTCGAATCGACAGCGGCATCCCCCTCCCTCGCGCCTTGTTCGCCGTATCGGACATGCTGGCGATCGGCGCTATGCGCGCGCTTAAGGAGCGCGGCATGTCGATTCCGCTGGACGTCGCGGTCGTCGGCTGCGACTATATCGAGACGAGCCGGCATACGGACCCTTCGCTCACGACCGTCCGTCAGGACAGCGAGAAGATTGGGCGGCTGGCCGCGATGATGCTGTTCGATCTGCTGAACAAGCAGTCGGAGGCGCGTACGATTCTGGTGGATCCGGAGCTGGTGGTGAGGCAATCTTGCGGGGGGTTGCAGTGATAGGTGATCTCTGTGGAGAAGAGCCCCTGGGGGCTCTTTTCTACTTCTGGCCGCTATCCCATTCACTCAGTTTGGAAGTTGCTCTCGGTTGGGGAATTACAACCGGTGGAAGACTTGAAGCTTCGAATGCCCCTTGCACGGTGACTTTACTTGATTGCGAAGGATTTTCTCTAATAAGGTATGAGAATTCGCTAAATCTGCCCGATATCCGCCATATTTACGAATAACGAATCAAATGCGCTTTAGAGCGTAAGCTTCTTCGCTATTTGGCGCATTCGCTGCCTCTACCTCCGATTTTCCAAGGTATATTAATCATTAGCGTACAAGCCTACCTTAATCGGGATAATGCTTCGCTATCGCTCGAACGTCAGACCCGCTTACTGCGCGATTCTCGTTGGTCGTCCTCACACCCTGAATCTCACTAGAATCCGTAGCAAGATGCTCACTAAGTAGACGAATCCGAACTACCCTCTAACGCTACTCGCTGCCATTACGGGACGTCATTGCTGATCTCCGTTAGATTACCGTTCTTTGCAGCTGTATCAATTAACTGCCAAATTTCTCGACTTGCTGTTTCCTTCTTGATCTAGGAAGTCGTATTGTCCACCTTTATAGTACTCGCCAGTGTTGGATTGACTATGCCAGGTGTAGTTGGATGGAGCATCGATCTTCTCGTCTTGGTTAGCTTCAAATCGATTATAAATGGCTTCATTATAGGTATTACCATTGATTTGATAATTCGGGTTTCACATCGGAGGAAAATGCAATCGGTGCGGCATCGACTTTATTTTTCTCTAGTATTCTCATGGGTTCAGAAGCATCAGCGTATGAAGGGATCATCACACACAACACAGCAACTGCAGCGATCAACTTTTTCGCAACGTCCACTCCTTAATCGATGTATTTCTAGTGGTTAGACGTCGATAGCGCGGTTGGTGTTGCGAGTCAGACGATCATTAGGTTCATTGCCGACAGGAAGCGAGGGTGCTTAC
>JAEZCJ010000140.1 GCA_023433615.1 Bacillota bacterium
GCGCAACACGGGTCTGGACGAAGTGACGCGCTACTATGCGCAGTCCGGCAAGCCGCTGCTCGGCATCTGCCTCGGCATGCAACTGCTCTTCGAGGAGAGCGAAGAGTACGGGCCGACGGAAGGGCTGGGCCTGCTGCCAGGCAGAGTCGTACGCTTCCGCGGCAGCTTCAAAATCCCGCATATGGGCTGGAACCGGCTCGAATTCCGTCAGCCAAGCCCGCTGTTCGCGGGGCTTCAGGAGGAGCACGCGTACTTCGTCCACTCCTTCCACGCCCTGCCGTCGCGGGAAGAGGATCTGCTCGCCGTGACCGACTACAACGGGCCGGTGACGGCGATCGTCGGACGCGGACAGCTGTTCGGCATGCAATTTCATCCCGAGAAGAGCGGCGATACAGGCATGGCGCTGCTACGCAATTTCCTTACCTTGACCGGCAGCCGTCAGACGGCGGAGGCCTAGGCCAAGCAGGACGAGAGGAGCAAGAACGATATGTTGGCTAAACGAATCATTCCGTGTCTCGACGTGAAGGACGGCCGGGTTGTCAAGGGCGTCAACTTCGTGAACCTGCGCGACGCTGGCGATCCGGTCGAGCTAGCGGCTACGTATGACCGCGAGGGCGCGGACGAGCTCGTCTTCCTCGACATCTCGGCTTCCCATGAGGGAAGGGCGACGATGGTCGAGGTCGTGCGCCAGACGGCGGGCGAGATCACGATTCCGTTCACGGTCGGCGGCGGCATCGGGCATGTCGACGACATGAAGCGGCTGCTCCGCGCGGGCGCGGACAAAATCGGGATCAACACGGCAGCGATCCGCAGCCCGGAGCTCGTCTCCGAAGGCTCGCGCAAGTTCGGGGCGCAATGCATCGTGGTGGCGATCGACGCGAAGTTCAATCCGGCATGGGGCGAATGGGAGGTCTACACGCACGGCGGACGCAACGCGACGGGCATCAAGGCGCTGGAATGGGCCAAGAAGGTCGAAGCGCTGGGTGCCGGCGAGCTGCTGCTCACGAGCATGGACGCGGACGGCACGAAGGACGGCTTCGACCTGAAGCTGACGCGGGCGGTATCGGACCTTGTGTCGATCCCGGTCATCGCTTCGGGCGGCGCGGGCAAGGTCGAGCATTTCCATGACGTGTTCGAGCAAGGGCATGCCGATGCGGGGCTGGCGGCGACGATTTTTCACTATAAAGAAATGACGATCGGCGAGGTCAAGAGCGACCTGCGCAGCAAAGGAGTGGAAGTACGATGAGCCTGTTACCGGAAGGCTTGGCCGAACAGATCCGCTGGGACAGCGCAGGGCTTGTCCCGGCTGTCGTGCAGGATGCGGCCAGCAAGGAAGTGCTGATGCTGGCCTATATGAATCGGGAGTCGCTGGCGCGCTCGATCTCGAGCGGGGAGACGTGGTTCTGGAGCCGCTCGCGCAATGAGCTGTGGCACAAGGGCGCGACAAGCGGCCATACGCAGCGCATTCGCTCGATCGCGTATGACTGCGACGGCGACACGCTGCTCGTGCGCGTCGACCAGAAGGGTCCGGCTTGCCATACGGGCCGTTACAGCTGCTTCTTCAACGACGTGCCTCTGGAGGGCGGCGACGAGGCGGCGGAGACGTCCCCGGACCGCTTCCGGATGCTGAGCGAGCTCGAGGCGATCATCGCGAAGCGCTACGCGGAGCGTCCGGAGGGAACGTATACCTCTTACTTGTTCGAGAAGGGCGTCGACAAGATTCTGAAGAAAATCGGCGAGGAAGCGGCAGAGGTCATTATCGCGTCGAAAAATCAGGACAATGTCGAGCTGCGCAATGAAGCCGCGGATCTGATGTTCCATCTGATGGTGCTGCTGCGCGAGCGCGGGCTGTCGATCGACGAGATCATGGAAGAGCTCGGACGCCGACATAACAAGCCGACCACGAACAAGATGCGCTAGGGGAGGATTAGCGAATGTTAATCGATTACCATACGCATCATGCGCGCTGCGGCCATGCGGTCGGCTCATTGGAGGATTACGTGAAGAAGGGAATGGAGCTCGGACTCCGTCAGATCGGACTGTCCGACCACATGCCTCTACTGCATGTCGATCCGGCTACGTATTACCCTGAGATGGCGATGCCGATGGAGGAGCTGCCTCGTTACGCGGAAGAAGCCTTCGGGCTGAAGGCAAAGTACGCCGGCCGCATCGATGTGCGCGTCGGGCTGGAAGGCGATTATATCGAAGGCTATGAAGAGAAGATCGAACGCATCGTGACCGATTACCCGTGGGACTACGTAATCGGCTCGGTGCATTTTCTCGGAGAGTGGGACATTAGCGATTACCGCCAGACGGCCGGTTGGGATACGCGCGACAAAATGGCCGTCTACGAGCAGTATTACGATGCGGTGCGCAAGGCGGCGGCGACCGGCTTCTACGATTACATCGGCCATATCGACGTGATCAAGCGGTTCGGCTATAAGCCGGAGGGCGACGTGACCCAGTTGGAGAATCAGGCGCTCGAAGCGGTAGCGGCGCACGGACTGGCCATCGAGCTCAATGCGTCCGGCCTGCGCATGCCGTGCAAGGAGATGTTCCCGTCCCGCCGCATGCTGGAATATGCCCGCGAGCTGGGCATTCCGCTTACGATCGGATCGGATGCGCATCAGCCCGAGCGGCTCGGCCAATACCTCGAGGAGGCGCGTGCCCTGCTGAAGGAAGCCGGGTTCACGCAGCTTGCCACGTTCGAAAGCCGCGTACGGAAAATGGTCGATTTTTGAAAAATGATCAATACCATGTATAATGAAACTGTCGAATATTTGAAACGGCTTACGGCAATCCCGTCTGTCCAACACGTTCCAGGAGGGTATCATGTTCAGCGATAAGATGCGTATTTTCTCGGGTTCGTCGAACCCGCTGCTGGCCGAACGCATATGCGATCAGATTGGCGTCGCGCTCGGCAAACTCAAGGTGTCGCGCTTCAAGAGCGGCGAAGTCTATGTGCACTACGAGGAATCGATTCGGAATTGCGATGTCTTCTTGGTTCAATCGTTCTCGCATCCGATCAACGAGCATTTTGTCGAGCTGCTGGTCATGATCGATGCAGCCAAGCGTGCCTCCGCCCGGACGATCAACATCATCGTGCCTTATTACGGCTATGCGCGCCAAGAACGCAAGGCGGCGCCTCGCGAGCCGATCTCCGCGAAGATGGTCGCAGACGTGCTGACGACGGTCGGCGCGGACCGCATCATTACGTTGGACTTGCATGCGCCGGCGATCCAGGGCTTCTTCAACATTCCGGTCGACCATCTGACCGCGTTGGACCTGCTGAGCGACTACCTGAAGTCGAAGAACATCAAGAATCCGATCGTCGTGTCCCCGGATGCCGGACGCGCCTCGACGGCCGAGAAGCTGGCGAACTACCTGAATGCGCCGTTCGCGATCATGATCAAGAAGCGCCCTGCGCATAACGAATCCGTGATCACGCACGTCATCGGCGACGTAGAGGGACAGACGCCGATCATCATCGAAGACCTGATCGACACGGGCACGACGATCGTGAACGTCGTGGAGAGCCTGAAGGAGCGCGGCACGGAGGACATCTACGTCTGCGCGACGCATCCGCTGTTCTCGGGCCCCGCGATTCAACGGCTGGATCACCCGAACATCAAGGAAGTCGTCGTCACCGACTCGATCTTCCTGCCGGAGCTGTCCTCCTCGCGCTTCAAGGTGATTTCGGTAGCGCCGATGCTGGCCGAGGCGACGCGGATCATTCTGCAAGGCGGCTCGATCAGCACGCTGTTCAAGAACGCCGGCGTCTAATTCCGCCCCTTCTCCGCATAGAATGGGAGGATGGAGTCCGCGCCGCTGACAACCTTTGTGCATGTCGGCGAGTGACGGGCATGTGGTATAATCGAGAGCATAATCGATGTACGGGAGGTGCCTTACGAATGAAAGAGAAGAAACAGGCGGCAGCAAGCAGCGGCAGCACGAAGATCATCCCTATCAAGCTCGATGCCACATTTTTCTTCGAACGCGCGGTCCGTTCGCTGGATCGGTATCATTACGATAAGGCACTGAAATATTTTCGCCGCGCCGTCGAGTACGAGCCGGATAACCCGGTCAACCACTGCAATATGGCCGGCATTCTGTCGGAGATGGGCAATTACGAGGAATCGAACAAGATTCTGCGCTGGGTTGTCGACGAGCTGGACCCGACCATGACGGAGTGTCACTTCTACATGGCCAATAACTTTGCCAACATGGAGATGTACGAGGCGGCAGAGGATGCGCTGGTCCAGTACCTCGAAGAGGACGCCGACGGGCAATTCCTCGACGAAGCGGAAGAGATGATGGACCTGCTCCATTATGAGCTGGAGCGACCGACCAAGCAGGCGAACATCAAGTCGCGCGAAGGGTTCCAGGATCATGACCGCGCGCGCACGCTGCTCGAGGAGGGCAAATTCGCCCAAGCGGTGCGCATTCTGCAGCGGATCGTCGCGAAGTACCCGGACTTTATGGCGGCTCGCAATAATCTTGCTTTAGCTTATTACTACATGGGCGTGTTCGACCGCGCGATGGATACGATCGGCGAGGTGCTGGAGCTGGAGCCGGGCAACATGCACGGCCTGTGCAACTTGGCGATCTTCCATCAGCATGCCGGCGAGAAGCAGAAGCTGGCGCCGCTCTTGGAGCTGCTCAAGAAGACCGTGCCGTTCCAGCAGGAGCATGTGTTCAAGCTGGCGACGACCATGGGCATTCTGGGCGAGCATGAGACGGCTCACCGGCATTTCCAGCGGCTCTTGAAGGAGCTGCCGGCACAGCAGGACCCTTGCCTGTACCATTACGCTGCCGTTGCGGCCTGCAATATCGGCATGTACGGGGAAGCGGAACGGCTATGGAGGCTTGCGGTGAAGCTCGACGTGGAGTCCGGCATCGCGGCTTATTATCTGGAACAGCTGGACAGCATTCGGTCGGGCAGCAGCCCGTCGCCGTCAAGCTATCATTATCATCTCCCCTTCGAGGAGCAGTTCCGCCACTTGGATAAGAATGCCGGCAGCTTCCCGGAGCAGCTGAAGCGCGATCCGCTCGTGCGGTCCTCGTTCTTCTGGGCGCTGCGCCATGGCGATCGGAACACGAAGCTGCAGGTCATCCAAGCGCTGGGCATGCTCGCGGACGAAGAAGTGCAGGCGGCGCTGACCGAATACTTGATGCAGCCGGACGAAGACGATTATCTGAAGCGCATCGCGATCTTCGTCCTGCGCGGGATCGGTGTGACCGAGCCGCTCTCGGCGGTCATCGACGGCAAGGAAACATTGATCGAGCAGAACCGCATGCCGTCGCGCTTGCCAGTATGGGAAGAACGCTGGCAGCAGGTCGTGGAGACGGCCCTTACGCGGATGCAGAACCGCTACGATATGGTGCAGCAGCATGATCTGCTGACGCTGTGGGTAGAATTTCTAAGCAGGCTGTATCCGGAGACGCCTGTCATCCGCAAGCCGGAGAGCTGGGCGGCGGCGCTGGAGTTCCTGACGGCGAAGATGCATAGGCGTGCCATTACGTACCAAGAGGTGGCAACCCGTTACGGCGTATCGGCGGCAACCGTCAGCAAGAGCGTGAAATGGATCGACGAGGTGTGCGGCATTCGGGAGAAGATGGAGACGATCTTCCCGGCGCTCGACGGATTGGATCGCGAGAACGGTTGAAGAGATATAGCAGGATATTGAGTAGGAGGGAAACGGTATGGCGATGTACAAATCCATTATTATCGGAACGGGCCCCGCTGGCCTGACGGCTGCGATCTACTTGGCTCGCGCGAATATGAATCCGCTGGTCATCGAAGGACCGGAGCCAGGCGGACAACTGACGACGACGACCGAGGTGGAGAACTTCCCGGGCTTCCCGGAAGGCATCATGGGTCCTGACCTGATGGCGAACATGCGCAAGCAAGCCGAGCGCTTCGGCGCCGAGTTCAAGACGGGCTGGGTGAACAGCGTCGACCTGTCGAAGCGTCCCTTCACGCTACAGGTCGAAGGCTTCGCAGAGCCGCTCGTGGCGGAATCCCTCATCATCTCGACAGGCGCTTCCGCCAAATACCTCGGCATCGACGGCGAGAAGGAGAATGTCGGCCGCGGCGTCAGCACGTGCGCAACCTGCGACGGCTTCTTCTTCCGCGGCAAGAAGATCGTCGTCGTGGGCGGCGGCGATTCGGCAATGGAGGAAGCGAACTTCTTGACGCGCTTCGCGACGGAGGTTCGCCTCGTGCATCGCCGGGACGAGCTTCGCGCATCGAAGATCATGCAGGATCGCGCGCGCGAGAACGAGAAGATCAGCTGGCAGTTGAACCGCACGCCGGTTGAAGTCGTGGCTGGCGGCATGGGCGTTACCGGGCTGAAGGTGACGAATAACGAGACCGGCGAGGAAGAGATCATCGAGACGGACGGCGTATTCGTGGCGATCGGCCACACGCCGAACACGAAGTTCCTCGGCGGCCAGATCGAGACCGACGAGACGGGCTACATCTTGGTGAGGCCGGGCACGACCGAGACGAACGTACCGGGCGTGTTCGCTTGCGGCGACGTGCAGGACCAGAAGTACCGCCAAGCGATTACCGCGGCGGGCAGCGGCTGCATGGCGGCGCTGGATTGCGAGAAGTTCCTGGAAGGGAACATCGTGCACGACTGGAGCCAATCGCTGTAAGGCTATGGAGGAATTGTGCGGGCTGTTGAGTCTGTGAGGAAGGAGCGCGATGCGGCGAGCATCGCGCTTCTTTCTTACATATTCCCGTGGTGCAGGTTATGGGAAGGTATCGCGGCAAGACGGCTTTTTCGATGGTCTCGTAAGGCCGGCGATAAGCCGCAATCCCTGATTCTGGCGGGCTCAACCGTCCTTGACCTATAGGTAGCGTTCGCTTATAGTGGGTACAGAAGCAGTTAACATTGTGATCGAGGTGGCCTAGTGATGTCTAAGAAATTATACGTCGGCGTCGATGTCGGCGGCACATCCATTAAGGTAGGCGTGTGCGACGAGAACGGCGCATTGCTCCATAAATACGAGGGGCCTACAGGGAACGACCAGGGCAGCGAGACGATTCTGAATAACATGGCTGAATACGCGCGTGTTGTCGTCGAAGAGGCAGGTCTGGCTTGGGAGGACGTACAAGGCGTAGGCATCGGCGTACCGGGATTCCTGGATATTCCGAACGGCGTCCTGCTGCACTCGCCTAACCTGGTGATGCGGGATACGCCTTTGAAGGCCATATTGACGGAGCGCCTGGGCAAGCCTGTATTGGTGAATAACGACGCCAACGTCGCCGCTCTCGGCGAAGCTTGGGCCGGGGCCGGACGCGGCGTGCCGGAATGCGTGCTCTATACGCTCGGAACCGGCGTAGGCGGCGGCATTATTCACGACGGCAAGATCGTTGTCGGTTCGAATGCCGCGGCTGGCGAACTGGGTCATATCGCGATCGTCCCGGATCTGGAGGCCATTCAGTGCGGCTGCGGCAAGATGGGCTGCCTGGAGACGGTATCTTCGGCGACGGGCATCATCCGGATGGCGAAGGATGCCGTCGCGCGCGGTGACCATACATCGCTGGCCATGGTAGAGAATATAATGGCGAAGGACGTTATCGATGCCGCGAAGGCCGGCGACGAGGTCGCGGCTCGCATCGTTAACCGTGCCGCCTATTACCTCGGCAAGTCGATGGCGGTAGTCGCCGTCGTCGTGAATCCGCAGCGCTTCATCATCGGCGGCGGCGTCTCGAAGGCCGGCGAGTACCTGTTCGAGCAAATTCGGGAAGTATTCTATAAATATACGCCGGATGGCGCTTCCAAAGGCGTGCAGATCGTACCGGCCGAGCTGGGCAATGATGCGGGCATCGTGGGTGCCGCTGGTCTGCTCTTGCGTTCGTAAGTGCGATTCGAAGCGCAGGCCGGTCTACCGGCCTGCTTCTGCTTTTATTCTGGGAGTGTTAGGCGTGCAGGGGGAAACCGCTAATGGACAACGGAACGGCAATGGCTAAGCTGGTCATCATTACGGGCATGTCAGGAGCAGGCAAGACGATTGCCGTGCAGAGCTTGGAGGATCTCGGCTTCTTCTGCGTAGACAATCTGCCGCCTGTCTTAATACCGAAGTTCGCCGAGCTGATCGAGTCTTCGAACGGCAAGATCGGCAAGGTCGCGCTTGTCATCGATCTGCGAGGAAGGGAATTCTTCACGGCGCTGTCGGAATCCCTTAACTATATGAAGGAACATTACACGATCAGCTTCGAAATCCTGTTCCTGGACGCGACGGACAGCGTGCTTGTGCAGCGCTACAAGGAGAGCCGCAGGCGTCATCCGCTGGCTCCCGAAGGATTGCCGCTGGAGGGGATCAAGCTGGAGCGCAGGCTGCTCGAGGACCTGAAGGGCATGTCGACCCAAGTGATCGATACGAGCAGCTTGAAGCCGGCGAAGCTGAAGGAGCAGATCATCTCGCGATTCACGACCAGCGATCAAGGCGTGTTCGCCGTTAATATGACATCCTTCGGGTACAAGTACGGCATTCCGATCGATGCGGACCTCATCTTCGATTGCCGATTCCTTCCGAACCCGCACTACGTGGATCATCTGCGTCCGAATACGGGGCAGCATCCCGAAGTGTATGAGTACGTCATGAAATGGCCGGAGACGCAGACGTTCCTGACGAAACTGCTCGATATGCTGCATTACTTGATTCCGATGTACGAGAAGGAAGGCAAGAGCCAACTGGTCGTCGGCATCGGCTGCACCGGCGGGAAGCACCGTTCGGTGGCAATCGCCGAATATCTGGGCAAGATGCTGGGCAGCAGCGATACGGAGGCCGTGCGCGTCAGCCATCGCGACGCCGATCGAGATCGACATTGATGATGAGGATGAGGTGAGTGACCTGCAGGTGAATGTCCAGCAAGAATTGCCTCGTATCGTCGTGATCGGAGGCGGAACAGGTCTGTCGGTCATGTTAAGAGGGCTTAAGGAGAAGCCGGTCCATATTACGGCGATCGTGACGGTTGCCGATGACGGCGGCAGCTCGGGCATTCTGAGGAGCGAGCTGCAAATTCCTCCTCCGGGCGATATCCGTAACGTGCTTATGGCACTGGCGGATGTCGAGCCCCTTCTGACGAAGCTGTTGAAGTACCGCTTCACGAACGGCAACGGTCTTGCCGGGCATAGTCTCGGCAACTTGATGCTGGCCGCCATGACCGACATCACGGGCGATTTCGTGACCGGCGTACGCGAGCTGAGCCGCGTCTTGGCGGTCCGAGGGCGCGTGCTCCCTGCAGCCGCGCACGGCACGGTGCTGAAGGCCGTCATGTCGGACGGCTCGGTCGTCACCGGCGAATCGATGATTCCGAAGGCGCGGGGCAAGATCAAACGGGTGTTCATTGAACCGGCAGGGGCCGAGCCGCTGCCGGAAGCGGTCGAAGCGATCCGGGAGGCCGATGCGATCATCATCGGACCGGGCAGCCTCTATACGAGCATCATGCCGAATCTATGCGTACAAGGGCTGGCTGACGCCGTGCTGCAGTCAGATGCGATCAAGATGTTCGTCTGCAACGTCATGACGCAGCCGGGCGAGACGGACGGCTACACGGTAAGCAATCATCTGGATGCGATTACGGAGCATATCGGGGAAGATCTGTTCCATTATGTAATCGTGAACAACGGCGACATTCCCGACGACGTGCTGGAGCGGTATGCCGAAGAGGGCTCCGAGGCCGTCATCGTCGATTATGAAGAGCTGAGCGGCCGCAACGTGAAGCTGATCGCGGATCGTCTTTTAATGTTCAATACCTATCTGAGGCATGACGCCGCACGCTTAAGCCATCATATCTATCAACTGGTCGAGAATTGGATGTCCAAGAAGAAGAGGTGAGACAAGGTGTCCTTTGCGGCCCAAACCAAAAAAGAACTAACGATGGTGGAGGCGGACGCGTGCTGCGAAGTAGCGGAACTGTCTGCCCTCATCCGAATGAACGGTTCGGTCCAAGTGTCCAACCGTAAGGTCATCCTCGACATCTCGACGGAAAATGCGGCCATCGCGAGACGAATCTATACGTTGATTAAGAAGCAATTCGACGTGCACACCGAGCTCCTCGTCCGCAAGAAGATGCGCCTCAAGAAAAATAACGTGTACATCGTGCGCATTCCGGCGAGGGTGCAGGAAATTCTTGCGGAGCTGAAGATCGTCTCGGAAGGCTTCGTGTTCAACCAAGGCATCGACAAGGAGATCATCAAGAAGCCGTGCTGCAAGCGCTCCTATCTGCGTGGGGCGTTCCTGGCCGGCGGCTCCGTCAACAACCCGGAAGGCTCGTCCTATCACCTGGAGATCGCCACCTTGTATGAGGAGCATTGCCAATCGCTCGTCGAGCTCGCGAATCGATTCGATCTGAATGCCCGGTGTATCGAACGGAAGAAGGGCTTCATATTCTATATCAAGGAAGGCGAGAAGATCATCGAGCTGCTCAGCATTATCGGCGCGCATCAAGCCCTGTTCAAGTTCGAGGATGTGCGGATCATGCGCGACATGCGGAATTCGGTCAATCGGATCGTCAACTGCGAGACGGCGAACTTGAACAAGACGATCGGCGCGGCCGTCCGTCAGATCGATAACATCAAACTGCTGCAGAAGGAGATCGGACTCGAGAACCTGCCGGACAAACTGCGCGAGGTTGCCGAAGTCCGTCTTGCCCACCCGGATATTAACCTGAAGGAGGTAGGCGACCTGCTGAAGGGCTCCGTCAGCAAATCGGGCGTGAACCATCGGCTGCGCAAAATTGACGAATTGGCCGAAAAAATTCGGAACGGGTAAGCTGCAGGCGTGCGGTGAGCCTAGTCTCTTGCCGACATTAGTGTTATAATAAGGCAAAAAGCCTGACCGATTGCGAGATGCAACAATCCCGCTTCATAGCTAGTTACCGTGAGCGAAGGAAAATTCATATAGGGGGCATGGTTCAATGACAAGGCAACCGGTTGTCGTACGATTGAAGACCGGACTTCATGCTAGACCGGCAGCGCTATTCGTGCAAGAAGCGAATAAGTTCTCTTCGGAAGTATTCGTGGAGAAGGATGACAAGAAGGTGAACGCGAAATCGATCATGGGCATCATGAGCCTCGCGATCAGTTCGGGCACGGAAGTGACGATAAGCGCGGACGGTTCGGATGCGGAGCAGGCTGTAACCGCTTTAGTCACGCTGGTGAGCAAGGAAGAACTCGAGAACCAATAAGCATATGCTGCAAGCGCAGTAACGAAAGCACCCTAGGGGTGCTTTTTTGGCGTTAGAGCAGATCGAAGGGACAGGATGGTCGAAGGGGCAAAAGGAAAGGCGAATGCAAAAAAAAAGCCGCCAATAGGCAGCCAAATCAGATGGTATAAGAGTCGGGCAGGGCATCCGCGTCGATGTTGCGTGAGCGGAGCGCGTCCTCGATGAGCCGGATGAATTCTTGCGACAGCTTCATGGCCTTGGCTTCGAGATAGACCTCGATCAGATGCTCGTCGTTGAGCGGTCTGAGAAGCATCGACTTGTCTTGCATCGGCATGTTCGGCATCCTCGATGCCTTCTGGCCGTATGAAGGCCATGTCCGCTCTGCAACAGATGAAGCACCGCCCTGGACAGGCTCATAAGACTTTATGGAACGTACGGGCATAAAGAGGTTCGAAAAACGCATATGCAGCACTCCAATGGAAAATTTTCAAGAATCAATCTACAAATGGAGGATACTGTAAGTATCCGTATGGTTATCATAACACGTGAATGTTCATACGTAAGGTGCTGTTGGAGCAGTCCAATTTCCATTGACAAATCGTTCACATTATGTTAAAGAAAAAGCCTGCCCCAAGAAGGGGCAGGCTTGTGGTCGGTGCAGCGATCAGATCTTCTCGATGACCTTGTCGACGAGACCGTAGTTCATCGCTTCCTCCGCGGACATGAAGTAGTCGCGGTCCGTGTCTTTCTCGATCCGCTCCAGCGGCTGTCCGCTGCGCTCTGCGAGAATGCCGTTCAGCTTGTCGCGCATCTTCAGGATTCGCTTCGCGCGAATCTCGATGTCGCTCGCTTGCCCCTCGGCACCGCCCAGCGGCTGGTGAATCATGACTTCGCTGTTCGGCAGCGCGTAACGTTTGCCCTTGGCGCCTGCCGTCAGCAGGAATGCGCCCATGGAAGCAGCCATGCCGACGCAGATCGTCGATACGTCCGGCTTAATGAACTGCATGGTGTCATAGATGGCCATGCCGGAAGTGATCGAACCGCCGGGGCTGTTGATGTACAGGCTGATATCCTTCTCCGGATCATCCGCCGCCAGGAAGAGCATCTGCGCGATAATCGAGTTAGCGACCAAATCGTTGACTCCCGTGCCGAGGAAAATGATGCGGTCCTTGAGCAGGCGCGAATAGATGTCATAGGCCCGTTCGCCGCGGTTGCTCTGTTCGATAACCATAGGTACAAAATTCATATCCATGCTTGCAGCCTCCGATCGGATTGGTGTAGTCGGTAAGAAACATTGCTTGCTGTAATCATCATAATAGCGGAATCGCGGGTAAAAGTCAAAGATAGTCAAACAATCGGAAACAAAAAAGCCGGCAAGCCGACTTCGGTTCATTATAGTGGCGCGCCCGCTAGGAATCGAACCTAGATCTCAGGCTCCGGAGGCCTACGTCATATCCATTGGACCACGGGCGCAAACTTAGGATAGCGAGATTCATTATAGGCGATAGGAATCCAAAAAGCAAGGCGAACGGCAAAAATAAAAAAGCAGAGAAAAAAATGGCTGAGACAGCGGTTACATAGGGGCATTCCGTCTTGCGCATTATAGAGAAGTTGGTTATGATTGATGTGGGACATAAAACAGAATACCGGGACATTATACGTCCAATATCGTGAGACGCGGAATGCGACGACGGCTCGGGAGTGACGGCAAGCTATGATACGAAGGTTCATGGATCTGCAGCAGCGGCTTCTGCCGGATCTGCTCGATGTCATGAAGAGAAGGTATGCGATTCTGAACCGCGTAATGGCCGCCGATGTCATGGGACGGAGAGCGCTGGCAGCAGCGGTCGATATGACGGAACGGACGCTTCGCGCGGAGACGGACTTCCTGCGTGCGCAGGGATTGCTGGAGAGCAACGTATCCGGCATGCGCATAACCGAAGCGGGTCGGCAGCTGGTTGAGGCATTAGCCCCTATGATCAAGGAGATGTCAGGACTAGCCGAGTTGGAGCAGAAGATCAGCCGGCACTTCGGCCTGCAACAGGTCGTCATCGTGCCTGGCGACGCCGATGAATCGCCTGAGACGAAGCGGGAGCTGGGCAAGGCAGGCGGTCAGGTGCTGATCGGCTCGATGCATGACGATGATGTCGTGGCGGTGACGGGCGGATCGACGATCGCGGCGTTAGCCAGCCAATTGACGGTCACGGTACCGCTGAGACGAGCGCAGTTCGTGCCGGCGCGAGGCGGGCTCGGCGAGAGCGTGGACTACCAAGCGAACACGATTGCTTCGACGATGGCGAAGCGCACCGGAGCAGGCTACCGCCTGCTGCATGTACCCGACCATCTCAGCGAGGAAGCCTATAATTCGCTGATGCAGGAGCCGAACATTCGCGAAGTCGTGGACGCCGTTCGAAAAGCTCGAATCGTCGTGCACGGGATCGGAGACGCTATAGTAATGGCACGCAGGCGCAAGGTGGACCAGAAGACGATCGAAGCCATTCAGGCGGAGGGCGCGCTGGCCGAGGCGCTCGGTTATTATTTTGACCGTCAGGGCGCTGTCATCCATCGCATGTCTACCGTCGGACTTCGAATCGACGATCTCAGCGCGGCAGAGTTCGTCATTGCGATCGCCGGGGGAGGCAGCAAGGGAGAGGCCATCGCGGCGGTGCTGCGGTTCGGTCAAGCCGATGTACTCGTCACCGACGAAGGCGCGGCACGCAGGCTGAATGCCATTATCGATCAAGAGCAAGTGCAGGAATAAGCGCAGGACAGGAAAGTTATCCTGACGTCAGACGCGCAAGTTGGACGCGGCTCACGTCTTGAGATATATGTATAATCCAATCTTAGGAGGATGAAGAATTATGGTTAAAGTCGGTATTAACGGATTTGGCCGGATCGGCCGCAACGTGTTCCGCGCAGCATTGAACAACCCGAATGTGCAAGTCGTGGCGGTCAACGACCTGACGGACACGAGCACGCTGGCACACCTTCTTAAATACGACACGACGCATGGCAAGCTTGACGCAACGGTAGAAGCGAAGGAAGGCGCCCTGATCGTTAACGGCGTAGAAATCAAAGTATTCGCTGAGCGCGACCCTGGCAACCTGCCTTGGGGACAATACGGCGTAGAGATCGTCGTTGAATCCACGGGTATCTTCACTGCGAAAGAGAAAGCCGAGCTTCACCTGAAAGGCGGCGCGAAGAAAGTTATCATCTCCGCACCTGCCACGAACGAAGACATCACGGTCGTTATGGGCGTTAACGAAGACAAGTACGATCCGAAGGCACACACGGTTATCTCCAATGCTTCCTGTACGACGAACTGCTTGGCTCCATTCGCGAAAGTATTGAACGACACGTTCGGTATCGTAAAGGGCATGATGACGACGGTTCACTCTTACACGAACGACCAATCCGTGCTCGACCTGCCGCATAAGGACCTGCGCCGCGCTCGCGCTGCTGCAGAGAACATCATTCCTTCGTCGACAGGCGCAGCCAAAGCTGTATCCCTGGTACTGCCTGAGCTGAAAGGCAAGCTGAACGGCATGGCAATGCGCGTACCTACTCCTAACGTATCCGTTACGGACCTGGTCGTTGAAGTAAGCCGCAACGTTACGGTTGAAGAAGTGAACGCAGCGCTGAAAGAAGCAGCAAACGGCAAGCTCAAAGGCATCTTGAACTTCTCCGAAGAGCCGCTCGTATCGAGCGACTACAACGGCGACCCTGCTTCCTCCACGATCGACGCGCTGTCCACGATGGTCGTTGAAGGCAACATGGTGAAAGTCGTTTCCTGGTACGACAACGAGTGGGGCTACTCGAACCGCGTCGTTGACCTGGCTGGCTATATCGCAAGCAAAGGCCTGTAATCGAATAGATCGCAATAACCGGTTAAAGAGGAGCAGCGCGGAGCGTCGTCTCCTCTTTACCCACGTATTCAGGAATAAAGCGATTAAGATAATCCGGTTGGATACTGGGGAGGATAAATGAATGAATAAACAAAGCGTAAGAAATGTGGACGTAGCAGGCAAGCGCGTATTCGTGCGCGTCGATTTTAACGTGCCGCTCGAGAACGGCAGCATTACGGACGACACGCGGATCCGCGAGACGCTCCCGACGATCAAATTCTTGACAGAGCAAGGCGCGAAAGTCATTCTGGCAAGCCACATGGGCCGTCCGAACGGCGAAGTCGTCGAAGAACTGCGCCTGACGCCGGCTGCGAACCGTCTGTCCGAGCTGCTCGGCAAGCCGGTCGTCAAGGCCAACGAATCGACCGGAGACGCAGTAAAGGCTCAGATCGCTGGTCTTGCGAACGGCGACGTGCTGCTGTTGGAGAACGTGCGCTTCAACGCGGGCGAAGAGAAGAATGATGCGGAACTGTCGAAAGCTTTTGCCGAGCTGGCTGACCTGTACGTTAACGATGCATTCGGCGCAGCTCACCGCGCGCACGCGTCGACGGAAGGCATCGCGAAGCATCTGCCGGCCGTATCGGGCCTCTTGATGGAGAAGGAGCTCGAGGTGCTGGGCAAGGCGCTGAACAACCCGGATCGTCCGTTCACGGCAATCGTCGGCGGCTCCAAGGTAAAGGACAAGATCGACGTCATCAACAAGATGATCGAGATCGCGGACAACATCCTGATCGGCGGCGGCCTGTCGTACACGTTCTTCAAGGCGCAAGGCTATGAGATCGGCGAATCGCTGCTCGACAACAGCAAGCTGGACGCGGTACTCGGCTTCATCGAGAAGGCGAAGGCAGCAGGCAAGAACCTTCATCTGCCGGTCGATATCGTCATTACGAACGAATTCAGCGCGAAGGCACAGACACGCGTCATCGATATTACCCAAGAAGGCATTCCAGCCGGCTGGGAAGGCATCGACATCGGACCGAAGACGCGCGAGATCTACGCAGACGTCATTAACAATTCCAAGCTGGTCGTATGGAACGGACCGATGGGCGTATTCGAGATCGAGCCGTTCTCCCACGGTACGCGGGCAGTAGCGCAAGCTTGCGCAGAGACGAACGCTTACACCGTAATCGGCGGCGGCGATTCGGCAGCGGCAGCGGAGAAGTTCCACTTGGCCGAGAAGATGAACCATATCTCGACCGGCGGCGGCGCATCCCTCGAGTTCATGGAAGGCAAGAAGCTGCCGGGCGTCGAAGCACTGAACGATAAGTAGGAAGCGGGAGGTAATGTGGGCGATGAGAACACCGATTATTGCAGGCAACTGGAAAATGTTCAAGACGGTATCCGAGGCTGCCGCGTTCTTCGCGGAAGTGAAGGGTAAAGCGGAAGTCGCGGGCGTGGATAGCGTCATCTGCGCGCCGTTCACGAATCTGCCGGCGCTTGTCGAAGCAGCCAAGGGCACTTCGATCGGCATCGGCGCGCAAAATCTGCACTTCGAAGATAACGGCGCGTACACCGGCGAGATCAGCGGCATCATGCTGAATGAGCTTGGCGTACAGTACGTCATTATCGGCCACTCCGAGCGCCGCGCTTACTTCGGCGAGACGGACGAGATCGTGAACAAGAAAGTGCTGGCAGCATTCAAGCACGGCCTGACGCCGATCGTATGCGTCGGAGAGAAGCTGGAAGAGCGCGAAGCCGGACAGACGAAAGACGTGTGCAAGGTGCAGACGGCTGCGGCTCTGCAAGGCCTCACGGCTGAGCAAGCGGCGAAGACGGTCATCGCGTATGAGCCGATCTGGGCGATCGGTACGGGCAAGTCGTCGACTGCAGCAGACGCCGAAGACGTCATCGCGTATATCCGCAGCATCGTGGCGGATCAGTTCGATGCGGCGACTGCGGACGCGGTGCGCATCCAATACGGCGGCAGCGTGAAGCCGGGCAACATCGCCGAGTACATGGCGCAGCCGAACATCGACGGCGCACTCGTAGGCGGCGCAAGCTTGGAGCCGGCTTCCTACATCGCCCTGGTCGAGGGGGCCAAGTAAGATGGGTTCCGCTAACATCCCGAAACCGGTAGCGCTCATCATTCTGGACGGCTTCGGACTTCGAGGGGAGACGGTCGGCAACGCCGTCGCCCAAGCGAACAAGCCGAATTATGACCGCTACTGGAACAAGTATCCCCATACGACGCTTACCGCCTGCGGCGAAGCGGTCGGCCTGCCGGAAGGACAGATGGGCAACTCCGAGGTCGGCCATCTGAACATCGGCGCCGGACGGATCGTGTACCAGGACTTGACCCGGATCTCGAAGTCGATTCGCGAGGGCGAGTTCTACGACAACCAGACGCTGCTCGGCGCTGTGCGTCATGCCAAGTCCAGCGGCAAGAAGCTTCACTTGTACGGCCTGTTGTCCGACGGCGGCGTGCACAGCCACATCGAGCACCTCTTCGCGCTGCTGGATCTGGCGAAGAAGGAAGGCTTGGACGACGTCTATATCCATGCGTTCCTCGACGGCCGCGACGTAGCGCCGGACAGCGCGCAGAAGTACTTGGCAGCGCTGCAAGCGAAGATCGCCGAGGTCGGTGTCGGCCGCATTGCGACGGTGCAAGGCCGCTACTACGCGATGGACCGCGACAAGCGGTGGGAACGCGTGGAGAAGTCGTACCGCGCGATGGTGTACGGCGAAGGTCCGGCATATACGGATCCGATGCAAGCTGTCGTGGAGTCGCACGAGAAGTCGGTCTATGACGAGTTCGTCATGCCGACCGTTATCGTGGGCGATAACGGCCAGCCGGTCGGCTTGGTCGAATCGGGCGACGCGGTCATCTTCTTCAACTTCCGTCCGGACCGCGCGATTCAGCTGTCGCAAGTATTCACGAGCGACGACTTCCGCGGCTTCGACCGCGGCGACAAGGCGCCAAAGGGGCTGCATTTCGTCTGCTTGACGCTGTTCAGCGAGTCGGTCGGCGGCTATGTGGCCTATGAGCCGAAGAACTTGGACAATACGCTCGGCGAGGTGCTCGTGCAGCACGGCAAGAAGCAACTGCGCATCGCGGAGACGGAGAAGTACCCGCATGTAACGTTCTTCTTCAGCGGCGGACGCGACGTCGAGCTGGAAGGCGAGACGCGCGTGCTGATCAATTCGCCGAAGGTTGCGACGTATGACCTGCAGCCGGAGATGAGCGCTTACGAAGTGGCGGCTGCCGCGGTTGCCGAGATCGAAGCGGATAAGCATGACGCGATCATCCTGAATTTCGCGAACCCGGACATGGTCGGTCACTCCGGGATGCTGGAGCCGACGATCAAGGCAGTCGAAGCGACGGACGCTTGCCTCGGGCAAGTGGTTGAAGCGGTGCTCGCGAAGGGCGGCGTATGCCTGATTACGGCCGACCACGGCAACGCGGACCAAGTGTTCGACGAGCAGGGCCGTCCGCATACGGCGCATACGACGAACCCGGTGCCGTTCATCGTGACGCGCGAGGGCGCGGACCTGCGCGAAGGCGGCATTCTGGCCGACATCGCGCCGACGATCCTCGATCTGCTGGGGCTGCCGAAGCCTGCAGAGATGACGGGCGTGTCGATGATCGCGAAGGAATCGTAAGCTAGCGAAGCAGCATTTGAGTTCATGCCTGCGAATGAGATACAATAGCGGAAGGAAATTCCGCTATATCTCGTTGGTACGGCGGATTATAACGAAATGAATAGAAGGAGTGTATCCATTCATGTCTATCATCACGGACGTATACGCACGCGAAGTACTCGATTCCCGCGGGAATCCGACGGTAGAAGTAGAAATCGCATTGGAGTCCGGCGGCAAGGGCCGCGCGATCGTGCCATCCGGCGCATCGACGGGCGCTTATGAAGCTGTAGAGCTCCGCGACGGCGACAAAGGCCGTTACCTGGGCAAGGGCGTACTGAAAGCGGTCGAGAACGTGAACGCGATCATCGCGCCTGAGATTATCGGTCTGGACGCGCTGGACCAAGTCGCGATCGACCGCAAGATGATCGAGCTCGACGGCACGCCGAACAAAGCGAAGCTGGGCGCTAACGCGATTCTGGCTGTCTCGATGGCAGCGGCACGCGCAGCGGCTGACGCGCTGAACATGCCGCTGTACACGTACCTCGGCGGCTTCAACGCGAAGACGCTGCCGGTTCCGATGATGAACATCATCAACGGCGGCGAGCATGCCGACAACAACGTCGACGTGCAAGAGTTCATGGTTCTGCCTGTCGGCGCAGCGAACTTCGCGGAAGCGCTTCGCATCGGCGCAGAGATCTTCCACAACCTGAAGGCTGTCCTGAAGGACAAAGGCCTGAACACGGCTGTAGGCGACGAAGGCGGCTTCGCTCCGAACCTGGGCTCCAACGAAGAAGCGATCACGACGATTATCTCCGCGATCGAGCGCGCAGGCTACAAGCCGGGCGTCGACGTATTCCTCGGCATGGACGTTGCTTCCACGGAATTCTTCAAGAACGGCAAGTACGAGCTCGAAGGCGAAGGCAAGTCCTTCACGCCGGCCGAATTCGTAGACCTGCTGGCTTCTTGGGTCGACAAGTATCCGATCATCACAATCGAAGACGGCTGCTCCGAAGACGACTGGGAAGGTTGGAAGCTGCTCACCGAGAAGCTTGGCGACCGCGTCCAACTCGTAGGCGACGACCTGTTCGTTACGAACACGGAGCGTCTGTCCACGGGTATCGAGAAGGGCATCGGCAACTCGATCCTTGTCAAGGTTAACCAAATCGGCACGCTGACGGAAACGTTCGACGCGATCGAAATGGCGAAGCGCGCAGGCTACACGGCGGTTATCTCCCACCGTTCCGGCGAGAGCGAAGACAGCACGATCGCTGACATCGCGGTTGCTACGAACGCTGGCCAGATCAAGACGGGCGCACCTTCCCGTACGGATCGCGTAGCGAAGTACAACCAATTGCTCCGCATTGAGGACGAGCTCGGTTCGACGGCTCAATACGGCGGCAAGACGGCGTTCTATAACTTGAAGAACTTTAAATAAGAAGAGAAAATGCCCGGGCAGCTGCTAACGCAGCCGTTCCGGGCTTTTTTCATTGTGGCGTGCCCAGCTAAGCACGCATCTTCTAGCCGGCGAAAGTCCGGTCGCGGGAGGGGCCAAGCCCCCGCGTAGCTAGGATACCTGCGCATGGCGAAATCTGTGCGTAGAAGCGTATCGACGA
>JAEZCJ010000161.1 GCA_023433615.1 Bacillota bacterium
GAGATCGATTACGTCACGGAACAGCTGACGGGACTGGAGCCGAACGGCGTTTATGACATCGACGGGACGACGGTGTCGGCGGACGGCAGCGGGAAGGCGGCCATCGATGGCAGCTGGCTGGGCAGGACCGTGAGCGTGGTGAAGAAGGGCAACGGCACGACAACGGCCGACAGCTCGGCGCAGACGTTGAGTCTGCCTGCACGCCCGGCAGCGCCTGTCGATATTACGGTGACGGATATTACGTATAACGGCGCTAATGACGGTTCGATTATCAACATCAATATTACGATGGAGTATAAACAGGGAGATAACGGATCATGGACGAGGGCAACGGGAACGTCTGTTGTCGGGTTGGAGACCGGCGTCTATTACGTGCGCGTGGCAGCTACGGAATCGTCGTTCGCTTCCATTCCCGCACTGGTAACTATCCATGATTCGAATGCAACCATTCCTGCGGCTCCGAATGTGAGTGCCGACGATACGAACAATGCGATTGTCGGTGTGGACACGACGATGGAATTCGCTGTTGACGGCGGGGCATATATTCGATATGACGGAACCAACATCCCGCGGCTAGACGGCGAGCATACGGTCCAAGTTCGTGTGGCTGCCAGCGGTTCCGTACCGGCAGGGCCGGCTGCCACGCTGATCTTCACGACGAATGTTGCCGTTCCGGCTGGCGGGTTGACGGTAACCGCATCAGATCCGAGCGGCACTGCGAACAACGGACAAACCAGGATTACGGTAACGCCTGATGTTGAGGATGAGCATCGGCTCGTCTACTTCAACTTCGGCAGCGACACCGTAGATGTGCCTAACGTCGGCGACACGCTCAGCGGTTACCTGAACGTGCCGAGCGACGGCATGATCCCGGCGGCGAACAACGACAAGATCGGCGTCGCAGAAGTAGATGCGCAAGGCCAGATAACGAGATTCGGTCATACTGCAGCGATCGTGATTGACGAACGATCGAGTTCTCCGAGCGTGGTACCGACTGAAACGCCAGGTTTGAACGAAGAAACAGTCAACGTGCTGGTTAACGGCAAGGTTGAAAATGCAGGGAAAGCAAAAACAACGGAAACGGCCGGCATCAAGACGACGACGATCGTCGTCGATCCGGTCAAGCTTCGGGCGAAGTTAGAGACGGAGGGAGTAAATGCAGTCGTCACCATTCCCGTCGCGTCCAATTCGAACGTCATTGTCGGCGAACTGAACGGCCAGATGGTTAAGAATATGGAGGCACTGTCCGCGACGTTAGTTCTGCAGACGGATAAGGCAACGTACACGTTGCCGGCCCATGAGATCGCCATAGATGAAGTAGCCCGTCAACTGGGCAGTAACGTAAAGCTGGAAGACATCCGCCTCCAAATTTCGGTAGCGAATACGCCGGCAGCCATGGCGCAAGTCGTCGAGAACGCCGCTGCGAAGGGCGAGTTCTCCGTCGTTGTGCCTGCTCTTGACTTCACGGTCACAGGTACATATGGCGGGAATACGGTCGAAGTCACAACATTTAACGCCTACGTCGAACGCATGGTGCTTGTGCCGGAAGGCATTGACCCGAGCAGAATTACGACAGGCATCGTCGTTGAACCGGACGGAACGGTGCGGCACGTACCGACCAAGATCGTGCGCTCGGAAGGCCGATATTACGCGACGATCAATAGCTTGACGAACAGCACGTACTCCGTCATCTGGCATCCGCTAGAATTCCATGATGTCGCGAGCCACTGGGCGCAAGCCGCGGTCAACGACATGGGATCCCGGATGGTCATTGATGGCACAGGCGAGGGTCGGTTCAGTCCTGATCGTGCCATCACCAGAGCCGAGTTCGCAGCCATTCTTGTGCGCGGATTGGGTCTGAAGCTGGAAAACGGGCCGACGGCGTTCTCCGATGTGGAAGTGTCGGACTGGTTCAGCAGTTCGATCAACACCGCACATGCCTATGAACTGATTAGTGGTTATGATGACGGATCGTTCCGTCCGAACGAGGAGATTACCCGGGAAGAGGCGATGACGATTCTCGCCAGAGCGATGTCGATCACCGGACTTAAGGCGAAGACATCTGCTCAATCGATCGATCTGACGCTTCAGGCGTATCGCGATGCGTCGAACGTCTCCGGTTGGGCGAGAAACGGCGTGGCCATCAATGTGGAGGCCGGTCTTGTTACGGGACGGAGCAGCACCGAACTTGCGCCGTTAGCGCCGATCACAAGGGCGGAGGCTGCAACCGTTATTCGAAGGCTTCTTCAAGGATCTGACTTAATTAACTAGAGAAGATTTAAGATGATAGGCTCCCCTATAAGTAGACAGGCGAAACAATTAAACCTGCTGCTTACAGGGGAGTTTTCGGTTGGAAACATTCCTTGGGTGAATGACGAGGTTGAAAGAAACGCGAATGTACATACGGCCCCATCATGGCTATACTACCAATTAGGGGCGGTATCGCTCTTCTATAGTAATGGTATTAGGAGATGAACTTCTTGATCATCAAATTCATTCGTTTACGTTAATGGAAGGTACAGTCTAGTTAGACTCACGTCATTTTTTCCGCTATGACCTGGGTTTATTTAACTGTGCCTTTTTCATTTACTCCAATGAATGAATGAGGTGTATTATTTTGTCCGAAAACAATCGAAGAATTGCTAACGCGCGCCTTCTCTCGGAGTATGAAGACATTATGAGGTGTCCAATATGTTCGAGTCCGGTAAGGATGGTGAATTTAAGGAGTCTCATATGCTCCAACCATCATTGTTTTGATCTATCTAAGCAAGGATATGTCAACTTATTATCCCGTCCCCTTCATACGAAATACGATAAGAAAATGTTCGAATCCCGAAGAACGCTTAGCCAGAACGGCCTTTTTGATCCGTTGATCGCTCGGATCTGCGCGAATATGTTGGAAGCGTTGAAGCCAATGCGTAAATGGATAAAAATAATGGATGCGGGATGCGGCGAAGGTTCACATTTGTCCAATATTCAGCAAAGGATAAGTGAACAGTCGCAATGTAGCTTGCTGGGGATAGGTGTTGATATTTCCAAAGAGGCAATCCGTATTGCTTCAAGGAATCCTTCCCAAACAATCTGGTGCGTAGCGGATCTCGCGAATTGTCCGATAAGGGATAAACAGATCAATTTCATCGTGAATGTTTTATCGCCGTCCAACTATTCTGAGTTCCACCGAATCCTTGCGGATGACGGAATGGTTATAAAAGTTATTCCGGGAAGGGAGTATCTTCAAGAGTTAAGAGCGAAATTTTACGATCAAACCGTTAGATCAGATTTTTCAAACGAAAGTACACTAGCGCTTTTCAAGCATAACTTTAAGCTAGTTGACATCCAGCGCGTACAGTATAGCGTAACGATGGAAAATAACGGTATGGAGCAGTTGGTCTACATGACCCCCTTGTCTTGGGGAGCAACGGAAGAACGTATCCTACAAGTTCTGAGTAAGGATACTTTGGAAGTCACTTTTGACTTTTCGGTATTGCTTGGAAAGAAATGAGTGCTCATAGAACCATTTAGCGCCGCATTAAAATTCAAGCCACGAAAGGCGCGATCCTAATCGATATGCAGGATGGGAAGGCGCGTTGAAAACGCCGGAGAGCGAGATCGTGTCAAGGACATGGTACGGCGGCCCAGATTCCGACATAGATTAGTGCAGGACACATTCTGGGAGGAATCGTATGGATAGCCATTACTATTTACACGCTCCGGCTGATATTGGCTTAATCAACGATATCGTTAAAGCGATTAACGGGGAATATTCAGCCATAGCCTGCTACGAAGTTCTATCGAAGCTGGCCCCGACGGAGGAGATAAGGAAACAGATCCTTGAAATTCGCAATGACGAAATAAGGCATTATCAGGTTTTTACGCATATGTATACGATGCTGACGGGAAGATTACCGACGCCGACAATGATCGAACAATGCGCGAGCGAGTACATCGCAGGCGTACACGCCGCCTTTAAGGACGAGCAGGAGACCGTTGACTTCTATAATGGAATATCGGCGAGAGCTCATGACCCTGTCATTAGAGAGGAGTTTGCGCGCGCGGCGGCAGATGAGCAGAATCATGCCGTATGGTTCTTGTATTTTCTCATCAAGCAATAGTTCGAGCGGTTTACGGAGGTTAAGTGACGGAGAATAGCCGAATCCTTCTCGTATCTTGGAGGGGGTTGGGCTATTTTGCATGCCCGCATAGAGTTGAACGATAGGAAGGTGTCGAAAATTGCAGTTTCAAAGCACATTTTCAACAAATGATGCTATTATTTAGGTAGTCAATACAAACCTATCGTGCATCTAGAAGATTGGAGCGGTCACATCATGAGGGGAATTCTCCGATTCGGTTCTCGCACGATCATGCTCTATATAGCCGCCGCCGTCGTTCTTGGATTGGTGGCTAGCTATGCCGTCATTCCTGCACCGGCGTCCCCTCCGATCGAGAGTGAAGCGGGGATTCTGGATTTAACGCAGACGCATGTCAGCGACAATCCGATTAAGTTACAAGGGGACTGGACGTTCTACTGGCAGGAGCTGCTGTCGCCAGAGGACATCCGGAATCGTTCGGTTAGCGACAGCCGCGATCAAGAACGCTGGATCGGCATCCCGAACTCCTGGCTAGGCTATCAGTTGGACGGTCAGCGGCTGGACGGTTCAGGCTATGCGACATTTAAGCTGGTCATCCGGCTTAGCGATCAGGACCGGAACGAGCGGCTTGCGCTGCGGCTGCCGACGATTTTCCATGCGTATGCCTTGTGGGTGAATGGCGAGAAGCTGGCAGAGGTCGGCGAGGTCGGGCGGGACAAGCCCAGCGTGACTCCGCGTCTGGCTACGAAGCTGGTGTTCTTCCAGCCCGAGGATGACACCGTGGAACTGGTGATGCAAGTCGCCAACTTCCATCATAAGCGGGGCGGCATCACCAAGTATATCGAGCTGGGTGGCAGTGACGCGTTAAGCGTCAAGACGAATCTGAAGATCGCATCCGAAATGTTCATTACCGCGAGTCTGCTAATCATTGGCGTGTACCACCTGTTTCTATTCATGCTGCGACGCAAAGACAGGGCGCCGTTGTATTTTGGCTTGTTCGCCATCATGTTCGGAATCCGAGCCTTGCTGAACGGCGAGCTCCTGATCACGCAGTGGTGGCCGGCCTTCCCATGGGGATTGCAATTCAAGATCGAATACCTGATTCTCTGCAGCGGTTCTTATGTCATTACGCGGTATTCGGATTCGATCTTCCCGAATTATATGTCGCGTTGGTTCCGCCTTAGCACGCGAATCGTAACCGGGGCGTTCTGTATCGTGGTTGCGGCGACGCCTGCCATCGTCTATACCAAGCTATTGCCGGCGATCGGCGTCATGGTTGTGCTGCACATGATATACCTCATGATCGGGCTGGCCCATGCTGCCGTGCGGCGCAGGGAGGGAGCCTTGATCTTCCTGCTGGTGTCAGTGGTTGCCCTGGTTACGGTCATCAATGATTTCCTGTATTTCAACGAATGGTCGCGAATCGGCAATACCTCTCCGCTTGGCCTATTGGTTTTCACGACGGCACAGATGATTCTGCTGTCTTCAAGGTTCACGCGAGCGGCATCGAACGAAGAGCGGATTGCGCGCGAGCTGCAGGACGCGAACGACAAGCTGACCGGAATGAACGCGAATCTGGAACGGATCGTGCTGGAGCGCACGCAGGCCTTATCCGCGGCGCATGAAGATCTCCGCGCATCGTATGACCGATTGCTGCAATCCGAGCAAGGGAGGAAGAAGCTCCTTGCCTATATCACGCATGATCTGCGTATGCCGCTGTCCAGCATGCTCGGTTATGTCGAGGCTGTGCAGGATGGGGTCAAGCCGGAACGCAATGAACAATACCTGACGTATATCCGGGATAACACGATACGAATTAACCGCATGATCGAGGAGCTGTCCTTCTTGTCGCATCTGGAGACCGGACAAGTCTCGTACCGGATGGAGCCGGTTCATGCGGATCGCTTCTTGCGCCGATTCCATGAACAATATGAGTTGGTCGTGCGTGACGCAGGGTTGGCGTTCGTATTGGATATCGGTGATAGGGACGATCATGCTCCCATTTCGCCTATTGTCGAGATGGATGCGCAGCGACTGGAGCAGGCATTGTTCAATCTCGTGTCGAACGCGATGAAGTTCACCCCTCGAGGCGGGGTGGTGCGTATTGCGCTCACAGTGGACGAGGAGGCGGATCATGCCCGTTATGCGAGCATTCGCGTGCAAGACTCCGGCATGGGTATTCCGCCGGAGCAGCTCGAGCAAATCTTCGATCGCAATTACAGGGTTGATCGACCGGGCGCGGAGAATGGCATAGAGGGCAGCGGGCTAGGGCTGGCGATATGCAGGGAAATCGTGCAGGCGCATGGAGGGTCAGTTCGCGCGGAGAGCGACGGCAAGACGGGATCGACATTCTATGTAACGCTTCCTTGTATGACAGAAGAAGGCAGGTGAGGATGTAATGGATACGCATAAAATTATGATCGTCGATGATGATCCCCATATCTGCGAGATTGTTCAAGTGTATTGCGAACGCGAGGGCTTCCTGTGCGCACACAGCCATACCGGGGACGAAGCCATGAAGCTGCTTGTGTCGTTCAAGCCGGATCTGATCGTACTGGATGTCATGCTGGCAAATGAGAACGGCATAGATTGGTGCAGGGGCGCACGCAGCTATACGAATGCGCCGATCGTATTCGTGAGCAGCCGAGAGGAAGACGAGGTTAAGATCAGCGCGTATTCCGATGGCGGCGACGATTATGTGACCAAGCCTTTCAGTCCGGGCGTACTCATGGCCAAGATCAAGGCTCACCTGCGCAGAGTGTCGGCGGGCAGAAGGGAACAACTGCTGGAGCTGCCGGGAATGACGCTGGATTACTATGCGCAGGCCGTCATCATGAGGAGTGAACCCATCTTCCTGTCGAAGAAAGAGTTCAGTCTGCTATCTTATATGGCCCAACACGTCAATCGGGCCGTGAGTGTCGATTCGTTGTTTCAGCTCATCTGGGGTACGGAATCCCTGGAGGATACGAGAACGGTCGCCGTACACATCAGCAATTTGCGGAAAAAAATCGAGGCGGACCCCGCCAATCCCGAGCGTATCGTTACGGTTCGGGGGATCGGTTATATGCTGGTGATCAGAGGGGCGTCGCAGGCACGTACATCGCTGCCTAAGCAATAACAAGGAGCTGCGCTATGATCGACAAAGTGATCCGAATCTACAAAATAATCAACGCCATTCAAGCGCATCCGGGGATCTCGGCTGCGGACTTGGCGCTCAAGTGCGACGTCAACATCCGCACGATCTATCGGGATCTGGAGATTCTGGACTTGATCGCTCCCGTTACGAATGACGGACGAGGCACAGGGTATCGGTTTATGGGGAAGTTTTTCCTATATCCGCTGAACTTCTCCGAGCAGGAAGCCCTTGCGTTCTCGCTGCTGCCGTCCGTCGTCGACAAGGACAAGCTTCCGCCAGGGTTTGACTCGGCCTACGATAAGGTAATGGGGACGCATCGGAAGGAACGGTCGCAGCAGAACGCGATTATCGAAGATATCGCCGGCATCATTCAGATGGGAACGCCAGCCTATCGCCCGGAGAGCCGTAATTTCCTGCAGCCAATCATTCAGGCCATTCTGGAACAGAAGACGATCGAGACGACCTATCATACCCAATCGCGCAACGAGACGACCGAACGCCAGATCGATCCGTATTTCCTTGTTCCGCGCGATCAGCGCTTCTATCTCATCGGCTATTGCCATCTGAAGAAGGGGATTCGCACGTTCCGAATTAGCCGGTTCCTTGATGTGTCCTTGACTGCGAAGACGTTCAGCAGAGGCGACTTCAGCATCCAGAAGCATCTGAAGAATACGTGGTCGATTGAGCAAGGCGAGAAGAACATCAAGTTCAAGGTGAAGTTCAATGCGGACGTCGCCCGTTATATTAAGGAAGAGGA
The DNA here is from genome assembly GCA_023433615.1 of Bacillota bacterium. Classification (GTDB taxonomy): domain Bacteria; phylum Bacillota; class Bacilli; order Paenibacillales; family Paenibacillaceae; genus Paenibacillus_I. The sequence continues at coordinate 7,982 of JAEZCJ010000161.1, forward strand.
GCTATTCGTCCATCCTAGGATGCGCGAACATAAGGACGGCAGCATGACGTTCGAGGTGACCGTGAACAACGAGAAGGAGTTCATCCGCTGGATTCTGCAGTATGGCCCGGCTGCTGAGATTCTGGAGCCGCAATCCGTCCGCGAATCGCTGAAGCAGCAGCTGAGCCAGTGGAGCCTTATGTACCGGTAGGTCAAGCGCCTGTAGAGGCGACATCAAGGAAGAACGTATGAATACGCTCACTTCGTGAACGGTTTGCGATATTCGGAGGACCCAGCGGCGAATGTCTTCATGTCGAACAGATTTTGTGATCGTCGCTCGTAATACGATAATCCCGCCTGCGAGAGCAATTCGCCTCAGGCGGGATTTTTATTATCAGAGAGCTATCGAATTTTGTAAGATTCCATTAAGAGTTTCGAGTTAGAAAGGTTGCTATAATGACTTCGTGAACGGGATATTGGATAGAGGTGGGAGAAGATAATGGCCAAGCTATGGAAGGCAATGCTAGCTTGTATGATCATTCTTCAAGGCGTTGTTGTATCTGTATGGACAGAGCAGGCGCATGCTGCGCCAAGCGGAACTCTCAATGACCCGTATATCATTCTGACGGCGGATGACCTGTCGGATATCCGTCTCAACCTGTCAGCTCATTACAGGTTAGGGGCGAATATCGATCTGGCCGATTATGATCATGACGGCGCTGGACCCGATACCGGGGGGTGGATGCCGATCGGAGCTGTCAACGACACGACCAGCAACGCATTCACCGGCAGTTTGGACGGCAATGGCTATACGATTAGCAACATGAAGATTAATCGTCCGTCGATGCAGTTCGTCGGGCTGTTTGGAAGTATAGACGGCGCTGCCCTATTGCGAGATATTCGCCTGCCGGATATTCAGGTCATCGGCAACTCAATAGTTGGAGGAATCGTGGGCAGTTCGGTAAACGGTACGATCAGTAGTTCTTATGCTACCGGTACAACTCGAGTAACCGGCCAAGCGCCTCCTCCCTATAATGTGGCTGTTAATGCGGGCGGTTTGGTAGGGCTAAACGTTAACGGAGTCATCGAAAATTCGTATGCGGTTGTTGATGTGAGCGGCTGGAACAGACTTGGCGGCTTAGCAGGCACCAACTTTGGCACGATACGGAATGCCTACGCCGCAGGCCGGGTCACTGGCTATGAAGAGATTGGAGGGCTAGTCGGATATAACAGTGGCGGCACGATTGTGAATGCCTACGCTGCAGGCAGTTCGTACGGGAGTATGACAGTTGGCGGATTGGTTGGAAGGAACGATACGGGCGGAACCGCCTCAAGCTCGTATTGGAACGAGGATACGACCGGTCTAGCAGGCAGCGCATTAGGAGCGGGGATGACGTCTGAACAGATGAAAGACGCGGCTACCTTCGGCTGGGATCCGTCCATGTGGGGCATTGTCGAAGGCGAGACGTATCCGTACTTGCGCGCGTTCGGCATGGGAATCGGTGTCGATCCGTTGGCCGCGACGACGTACAGCCTCCAGCCCGGTCAGGATGCTGTATCGGTGACCGGCAGCGTCTATCACGAAACCGCTATGGAACCGATCGATGTCCGATACATCATTCGCGACAGCAATGGCACCGCGATTACTGAAGCGCTGCATACGACATCTGGCAGCAGTGCCTTGCGGTCGATTAATCGACGCTTCGAACTGTCCGGTTACGCTAACGGCAGTTACACCTTAACGGTGCTGGCCACGGACAGTCATCGGACGGCCGTCGGCAGCACGTTGACCTTCACCGTGGATGCCGGCGCCGCAGCTCCGCCAACGGTACAATTCACGAACAACAACGGAGCTTGGACGCAATCCGCATCGACGACCGTGACGGTTAGCGACAGCGGCGGCGGCATTGACGCTTCGACATCCCGGTATAGCTGGTCGACCGATTCGGCAACACCGGGGCCGGGATCGATATGGACGTCTTTCGCTAGCGGCGATACGCTGTCGAGGACCGGAGTTAACGGGGAGGTGTACTTGCATATTCGCGTGAAGGATAATAGCGGTAATACAGCTAATGTCGCGTCGAACCGCTTCCGGCTGGACATTGCCGCTCCGACTGTTCATGTCTCGATGGCAAAAGACGATAGCACTGAATATGGGAATGACACCTGGACGAATCAACCGGTCACGGTCAGCTATAGCGCAACGGACGCGAACGGTGTCGCTCTGAATGATTATTCGATTGATGGGGGCACGACGTGGATTCCATACACGGGTGCTATAATTTTGCAGGATGACGGCATTCATTCAGTATCCCTTAGAGCGGTTGATGAGGCGGGGAACGAAACCATTGTACAGCGAACGGTGAAGGTCAGCGCAAGCGGACTGATGCTCACGCCAACGTTGACTGTCCAGAGCGGGAGTGCCTATACGAGCGGATCATGGACGAATGAGAGCGTTACCGCCAGCGTCTATGCGGAAGCGGGATTGAGCGGCATGGCTAGCTTGACCTACACGCTGGGCGGAGGGGCTCCTCAAGGCTATGTCAACGAAGATCCGATCGTCGTATCGCAAGAAGGACAGCATGCCATGCAATTCCATCTTGCAGATGGGGCAGGGAACACGATGAGCGCATCGTTAATCATTAACATTGACATGACTGCGCCTTCCGTCGGCTTCGGCATGAATGGGAGCGAGACGCTGGCGCAGACGGCGTCGACAACGGTGACGGTTACCGATACAGCTAGCGGAGTAGACCATTCATCGCTTGAGTATGCATGGTCGTCCGATACAACGACACCGGCTGCGGACTGGACCTCGTTCGCGAATGGCGATACGCTGTCGAGGAGCGGCGTCAGCGGGGATGCGTACTTGTATATTCGAGCGCAGGATCTCGCAGGGAACACGACCGACGCAGTATCTAATCGCTTCCGGCTGCGAGCGGCTGCGAGCTACGCTTCGGAACCGACGGCGACGAAGCCTGTAATCGATGTCAATGGCACGGCGCTGGACCCTGGCAGCATTGATCTTACGAAGCCGTCGGTCACGGTGGACGTGATACCTAAGGACGGCAAGGCCTACGTCAGTATCCCGGCCAACATTTTACTCGATTTTGCAGGCCGGAACGACAGCTTCTTCATCGAGATCGCAACCCCATATGGCAGCTATCAGATGCCTGTCAATCTGGCGGCGTTTATTCCCGGTTTGGAAGACCTTCTTGCCGCGAGGAACCTTAAGGCAGAGAATATCAGCTTCAAGATCACGTTGACCGACAAATCGGACGACAAGGATATCCAACGCGCATTTGCAGACAGTCTGCCTAAGGCTGATGTGATGGGGGCAATCGTAGATTTTCATCTGGAAGTCGCGGATAGCAAGACTGGACTAAGCATCGGAACGGTAGAGCAGTTCAACAAGAAGCTTACAAGAGTGATACCTATGCCGAAGAGCATGAACAGCATGCCGGGGCAGTGGGGCGCGTTCCGCAATAATGAATCAACGAACAAGTTTGAATTTGTCCCCGCCCGCGCGGTGCAGGTCGACGGCGTATGGTATGTGATGATCCATTCCGATACAAACAGCGTCTATGCCGTGGCGCGCAATCCGGTGAACTTCGACGATATGAGTGAGCATTGGGGCAAGCCGCATATCGAGCTTGCAGCGGCCAAGGGACTGATAGAAGGCGTCGGCGGCGATCGGTTTGACCCGAACCAATCGATCACGAGAGCGGAATTT
>JAEZCJ010000180.1 GCA_023433615.1 Bacillota bacterium
TCCTGCCCAGCCAGCTGCCATCGATGGCCGCCTTCCCGCTGCCGTCCGCCGACACCGTCGTCCCGTCGATGTCATAAACGCCGTTCGGCTCCAGTCCCGTCAGCTGTTCCGTGACGTAATCGATCTCAACTGCCGGCGTCGCTTCCGATGTTGCGTTAAACGTCGCAATCGTCACCGACTGCGGTTCCGAAGCAAATGCCGAAGACGTTGCCTTCACGCGCACGTAGTAGGCGTCCGGTGCCAGACCCGTTACGCTGGTCCCAACGATGTCCGTCCAACTGCCCGCCATGCCTTGCTTGTACGCCATCGCCGTCGTCACATTCGTCAGCGTTCCGTCGCTACCGTTAATGGCTGTCTCGTCCGTCTTCCCTGCGGTCGGAGCCGCCGGGCGTGCAGGCAAACTCAACGTCTGCGCCGAGCTGTCGGCCGTTGTCGTCCCGTTGCCCTTCTTCACCACGCTTACGGTTGTCCCCAGCCAGCTGCCATCGATGGCTGCCTTCCCGCTGCCGTCCGCGGACACCGTCGTCCCGTCGATGTCGTAGACGCCGTTCGGCTCAAGTCCCGTCAGCTGTTCCGTGACGTAATCGATCTCCGCTGCCGGCGTCGCTTCCAGCGCCAAGCCTTCGGTAACGGTAATCGTCGCGGTTCCTTTCTTGCTGCCGTCCACCGTTGACGTTGCCGTGATCGCATAATCGCCCAGCACGGCGTCTGCCGCTACGGTTACTTTCCCCGTGGCGTCCACCGTCACCTTCGCATCGCTGCTCGTCCAATCGACCGTCGTCGCGGCCCCGCCTGACGCGTCGACCGTAACGTTCAGCTGTTGGCTTTCGCCTTGCCTAACGGTTGCGCTATCAGGCGTGACCGTTACGCCATTGACGGCCGGCAGCGCATAATTCGCCAAGCGAAGTTGTTCGATCGTGCTGTTCTTCTCCTGCCACGCCACGAATACGGTGCTGTTCAGTATGGTAACGGCAGGAAAATTGGCAATCTTCGTAGAATCCGCGAACAAGCCGACTCTCCCGGCTTCCGCGTTCGTCCATGTCGTGCCGTCGTATTTCTTGACGCGGACTTTAAAGTTCGTAGATCCGTCAACAGATTCCTGCCACACCGCGAATAATTCGCGATTAGATGCCGCTAATTTCACATAGTTCGCCCGATAATTGTGATTGACATTGATTCCATACGTGCCGTCACCGTCAGCGCTTGACCATGCGTTATCGACGTATTTCATCACCCGAATTTGGTCGTCCGTCGTACCGCTGAAAGGTTCGTACCACGCCGCGTGCAGCACGCCGTCGACCACTGCCAGCGAAGGGGAATACGCGCTTTTCCCTGTCGATCTATTCAACCCGTTCGCGCCATCGCCGTCAACCGCCGTCCAACTGAGGCCGTCGTACTTTTTCGCCCTAAGCTGAAAGATATTGGATCCGTTCAATTCCGACCACATAACGAACAATTCATTTCCCGCTACGGCCATAACAGGGAACGTCGCGTTCCTCAACGGGTCTTTGTTCAGTCCGTTCGGACCTCCGTCGACGCTCGTCCACTCCTCGCCGGCATACCTTTTCACGCGTACTTTTCCCGCTTCTGAGTATGTAGCATAGAGAGCATTGTCGTATGCAATCAACGCAGGATAAAAGGCGCTCATGGAAACATCGTTAATTCCGGCAGCGCTTTCCTCGCCTTCAGCGCTTGTCCAGCCTGTGCCGTTATATTTCTTGACCCGAATTTGGCCATTGGACGATCCCGTCGTCTCGACCCATGCGAGATATAAGGAGCCGTTAAATACGGCCATCGTCGGTCTCAATCCCGACTTGCCCGGATCCATATTCAATCCGTTCAGGCCGTTTCCGTCGACGCTCGTCCAACCCGTGCCGTTATATTTCTTGACTCTGATCTGACTGTAGGTAACGCCAGGTACGACTTTCTCTTGCCACGCAACATAAACCTCGCCGTTCCATACGGCAAGGGCTGGATACTCCGCCCTATTCGCGGCATTCACGTTAAGGCCGTCAGTTCCGCCGCCGTCGATCAGCGACCAACCGGACGCTGCCCAAGCCTTGCCGCCCCCGATTGAAAGCATCGGGATCCATAGGACAACCGCAAGCAATAGATAAGCCGTTCTTCGAATTCCGCCGATAACCGTACTCTTCCCTTGACTCTTCTTCGGGATCATATGCATCTTCCCCTCCTGATCGTCTATCAAAGTCCCGCATGATCGCTACGGTGCCATTATAGTCGGGGAGATGTTGCAAAATTGTTGCAAACAAAACATCGGCTGAAATTAGTTTCCGTAGGCATAAGAAAAGCTGTCGAGACTCTCTCGACAGCCTGAGCGGCCAATGGCGCTTCGTCCAAATTCTCTGCCTCACTTAACTAACTATGGAATCGAGATGCCCTTTCGTTTACCAGAAAGTCGCTTCGATTACCCACTTCGTGCTCTGAAACCGCGTATAATTCCCACTGAGTTTGAAGCCTGCAAGTTTCACTGCGGCATCGAACTCGGCATCCAGTCCGTAATCTTCTTCGCAGACAACCTCTAGGATTACTTTTTTCTTGCGGTTATGAAGGACGCCATTCACGATGGACTGCCATTGTCCCTCAGTCGGGTACCACGACAATTCTTCCGGCAGTTCCGGTCGGCGAAACCGTTCTAACAATCCCGGGCGCTCGTATTCGCCGTAATGAAGCACTTTTTTGTTATCCATGCGTTCGTAGCTTCCTTTGGCCGCTCCCGCACCTCCTTTGACTCCACGCAGCTTCAATGCGGCTGCTGCATTGATCTCCGATTCGTACCCCTCTTCGTAGATGACCGTTAACTCTTTAGGTCGCAGCGCCTCTAGTACCCGGATCGCTTCGTTGAATTTGTCCTCGAACGACAAGGCATGATAGTTTAAGTAGGGTAGGTATCTCCGGCCGTTACGGGGGCTCAAGACGAGAAGACCGTCTTTCCGCCAATGCTCTGGGCTCGCCCAATCCAATTCGCGCTTGGCGATTCTATTAGGGACCTCCCAATAGAATCGTTCCGTTGTCGCTTCCTTCTCGCTGTTCGATGGCAGTGTTCTGGACGTCGCTGTGACAGCCACTTTGGCAACGGTCTTGGCGACTCTTCCCAACGGCAGCAGTTCTAGCCCTACGTCAGCCGCTATCCCGAGACCTCGTGCCCAACCTTGCCATTTCTTCGAATTCCCCGCAGGCATCGCGACCTTTCGTAGATTCGAATAATCTCCGACCCTGATGAATAGACGATCGTAATCCTCGATCGCAAGCAACGATTGGTTCATAGGTTCTATAGCTCCTTATAAGGATTCTCCTATCAAAGTACCATAATTCGACATTGCTTTCACTTGTAAATATGGAATTAGTTCGCATGCGCAAATGAGAAATAAGCCAGTCGGCTGACTGGCTTATTTCTGTAGCCTTTAACTAATCGAACTACTGCCCCAAATCCGAATCGCAATGCCATCTCTTCATTGCTTCATTGCCGCGAACCGTTTGAATATCGCGTCAGGGGCCATCCGTAATCTCCTTGACGGATACCTTGCGATCTTCCATAAGCGACTTCGTGAGGGCGTCCGCCGTCGCGATGGACGCTTTCGCGGCCGTGCCGTCCAGCAGCGGCCTGAACTCCTCTTCCACTTCAGCGCCTTGCATGATGTTGTGGAAGTAGATCATTTCTTTCTTCATAATGCCTTGCAGCCACAACGGCGGCGTCGCGTTCGGCTTGCCGTACATGATCGCGCCGTCGATCTCCAGTCCCTTGTAGAGGCGGGTGCGGTCCTCGTCCACTTTTTTGCTTTCGTGAAGCAAGAAACGCTCTTCGCCCTCCGGCGTTTTCAACACGACTTTGACATCCTGCATATCGATCAGGATAGCGCCCTTCGTGCCTTGGATTTTCACGTAGTGCTCGCTCCAACGAAAGGCTGAGCCGTATTGCAAGGTAGCAAATCGTTTATTAGGGAACTCCAGCGACAAGAACAGCATATCGTCTTCATCGCCGTACTGCTCGCCTTGGTGGGCTACGTTGCCGCCGGTCATGGTAACCCGTTCAGCCGGGCCCATCAGGAATTGTATGAAATCCAACTCGTGAATATGGTGGTACAGATGACCGCCCGAGATATGGCGCAGCTTCTTCCAGCTTACCTCAGGCTGCGCTTCTTCCCAGCCGTTACGCTCCGCGTGGCAGAACAGCAGCTCGCCGATCCGGCCTTCGTTGATCAGCTTCTTGGCGGTGCGCACGCCGTCCATGAAGTTCATCACGTGGCCGGCCATGAAGATCAGCCCCTTCTCTTTGGTCCTCATGATCATCTCGTTGCAGTCCTCATAAGAGAGCGCGATCGGCTTCTCGCAGAACACATGCTTGCCATTCTCCGCCGCGCACAGCACGGGATGCTTATGGTATCCGTTAGGCGACGCCACGACAACCGCGTCGATATCCGCTCTTCGGCATAGCGATTCGATGCTCGCTTCCGCGTCGCAGTTCAACTCCTCGGCGATCGGGCCCGCGTTAGCCGGGTCGTACACGGCGACGACCTGCGACCCTTCCTGCGCCTGGAGCAGCCTAGCCAGTCCCGCTCCGAAATAACCCGTCCCTACAATGCCGTATTTAATGGTCTTCACGAATGATTCTCCTCCCGATGATAACTTCTCTGGTTCGTATTCGGACTGCCGCTATTTCACGGAACCGTCCGCAAGTCCGCCTGCGATCTTCTTCTGAATGATCATGAAGAAGATAACGGACGGCAGAATAACAATGACCGACGCCGCCATCATCTCGCCCCAATCCAGAATCTCGGAGCCCGTCAAGGAATAGAGCGCGACGGATATCGGCATTTTCCCCGAGGTGTTGATCAACAGCAGCGCGAACAAGAACTCGTTCCATGCATTGATGAAGGTATAGATTGCCGTCGCTACGATGCCTGGCGATACGACCGGAAGCACGACCTGAAGGAACACGCGCACCTTACCCGCTCCATCCACCCTCGCCGCTTCCTCGATCTCGAGGGGAACGGTCTGGAAGAATCCGATCAGCATCCATACCGCGTACGGAATGGAGAAGGACAGATACGTAATGACAAGTCCCGTAAAGCTGTTCACCAGCCCGATCTTGATAATAATGATCGAATAGGGAACCGCGAGCAGGATCGGCGGGAACATGTATGTCGTAATCAGAAGCTTCGTCATCTTCTTGCCGATGCGCGGGAAGAATCTTACGATTCCGTACGCGCCGAGCGAAGAGACGGCGATCGTAATGAGCGTCGTCAACAGGGAGACGATGACGCTGTTCCTGATGTTAGTACCGAAGTTCAGGTTCGTCATGACCCGGTCGTAATATTCGAATGTCCACTTTACCGGCAGGAATGCCAGCGGATTGCTGGCCATTTCGCCCGAGCTCTTGAACGACGAGAGAATAATCCATAGGAGAGGAAACACCGCTGCGATGGATGCCAACGTAAGGAAAACATACAGCATGCTTATTCCGACTCTGCTCGTGCCTACTGTTCTCATCTAGTGATCCTCCCTCTCCCACTTGTTAAGCAGCCTGAACAACAGCAAGCAGATCGCCAGCAGGAATAGGAGCAGGATAACCGTGATCGCCGACGCGACGCCGAGCTGTTTCATCCCCCAGCCGGCCTTGTATGCGAAGATCGGAAGCGTGGTGGTCAAGTTCGACGGTCCGCCTCCCGTGATCAGATAGAGCAAGTCGAAGTTGTTGAAGATCCAGATCGTGCGCAGAATCAGCAGCAGTCCGATAACGCCCCGAATATGCCGGACCGTAATCGACCAGAACGACTGCCATGCCGTTGCCCCGTCCATGACGGCAGCTTCGTATTGCTCCATCGGAATCGTCTTCAGCGCAGATAGGATGTTCACCATGAACAATGGCGTGCCGAACCAGATATTAATGAACAATACCGTGCCGAATACGAAGTTCGGATCGGCGAAGAAGTTCACGTTATGGTCCGTCATCCCGAGCTTGGTTAGCAAGTTGGGCACGAAGCCGTACACGTCGTTGAAGATCCATTTCCATGAGAATGCGATGACAATGGCCGGGAACGCCCACGGGATAATGAGCAGCGTGCGAAAAAAACCGGAATAGCGCGGTATCTTGTTCAGCGCTAGCGCGAGCGCGAAGCCCATCAGCAGCTGCCCGACAATGGACAGCGTCGTCCACTTGATGGAATTGACGAACGCCGTGTAGAAATCGGGATTCGTCAGTACGAATCTAAAGTTATCGAGCCATACCCAGTCATAACTCGCTCGGAGCAGATGTTTCGAAGTGAAGCTGAAATAGATGCTTGAGAGAATCGGGTAGATCAGCAAGAGCACGACCACGAGTATAGCCGGCAATATGAAGAGCCACCCTGTGACGTTGAGGTTTCTCGGCCTGAAGATCGTGCCTTTCATTTCTCTCTCTCCTTCCTGCGGTTTAGAGAGGAAACGGAGGATGGATCGCCATCCCCCGTTATTCCGTTCACCTTATGTCTCTATTATTGCTATTGCGCTACCTGGAACAGGTCGTTCAGCTGTTTCTCCGCGCGTGCGGCAGCGTCTTCCACCTTCTCGTTCTTCAGCACGATGTCTTGAAACATCGTTTCGATGACGCTCTGGCTCGTGATGATGCCGGATTGCAGCTTCGGTCCGTTCTCCATGCCGATTGCCGTGCCTGTATTCACGGCGTCTCCGATCACCTTCACGGCCTCGCCGAATTTCTGAATCGTCGGATTGTCCAGGAATGCCGGCTCTTCCGCGATATCCTTCAAGGCCGGAAGCATGCCCGCAGGCACGGAATGCAGGAATTTGATATACTTCTCTTTCTCGTAGAGGCTCTCGACGAACGCTTTCGCGATCTCGGGATGCTTGCTCTTCTTCCAGACCACCATCGGGATGTTGGACGTCTCGATGCCATGGTCGGGATCGTTCGCGTTATGCTTCGGAATCGGTGCCGCATCGATGTGATCCAGCAATGCCGGCGAGTTCGTCTCGACGCCGCCGATATGGAAGCCGCTGTTGAAGTCGAACGCCGTCTTGCCTTGGTAGAACAGCGTCGATTGGTCCAGCGTCTTGAAGTTCATGGAACCGTTCGGCGATGCGGACTTGTACAGATCCGTCCAATACTTGATGCCGTCGATCGCCGCTTGGCTCGTCAGGTTCGCTTGGCCATCCTCCGTGATTAGCGTTTCCCCTGCGGAGCGAACATAGAAGTTCAGGAAGCGCGTAGACAGCATGTCGCCGATCCCCATCGGCACAGACAATCCGTATACGTCCGGCGGACTGTTCAGCTTCTCCGCGGCCTCTTTCAGCTCGGCCCACGTCTTCGGAACTTCCAGGCCCGCCTTCTCCAGCAGGTCCTTCCGATACCACATGACTTGCGCATGGGAATACAGCGGAATCGAATAGTTATTGCCGTCCATTGCCGCTTCCTTCAACGGCGCTTCGTAGAAGCGGTCTCTTCCGATCTTGTCGATGACATCGTCGAGCGGAATGATCGCATCCGCGTCCAGCATCTCTACGACATGATTCGGAAGCGCCGTGCTGACGTCCGGTACCTGGCCGGACTGCAAGCCCGTCGTCCACTTGGTGTAGAATTCCGACCATGCGAACGTCTCGATCGTAATCTTGACGCCGGGATGCGCGGCCATGAAATCGTCTGCCGCTTGTTTCATGAAGTCGTTGCGCGGACCTTGCGTGAAGGAGTGCCACAATACGATCTCGCCCTTCAACTCCTTGCTAGCTTCCGATCCCGAATTGGCCGCGTTCTGCGTGTCAGGACTGCCCGTGTTCAGAGCGCCGGCGTTATCGCTTGCGGCGTTGCCGCATGCTGTGCCGAACGCCATCAACAGAGCAATCATCAATAGTCCCCATCTTTTTCTCATTCGCCATGACCTCTTCCCGTTATGAATTCGGACAAATCATGCAGATATGGATCAATCATCCTACCGAAAAGTGCTATCTTCCATCATTCGACAAAACCCGTTCAAAAAGAATGAACTCCCCTCCTCGCTCCATTATCGCCCCTTAATCTGCCATTTTTACTCGCTTCTTGATTGTTGTTACCGCTTACAAATCCATGATAACGAAAAGCAAGATTCGTTTGAACATAGCAATCCGATCATAACTAGCACAAATCGATCACATTCCAATCGGACATCACAGCCCTTTGACACGTTCGCGATACGTGTACGGCGTGACGCCAAAGTTTTTCCTGAAGATGCGGGTAAAGTAATTCGGATCTTGTATCCCGACCATGTACGCAATGTCAGAGATCCGATCGTTAGTTTCTACGATTTTTTTGGCCGCGACCGCCATCCGAAGATCCAACAGAAATCCGCTAGGCGTCTTGCCCGTATGCTGCTTGAATAGCCTTCTGAGCGTAGCGGAGCTCATATTCGCCATTCTTCCCAGCTCCTCGATGCTTAGCGACTTATCGAAGTGGGCGATCATGTAATCCACGATCGATTGGATCCGGTTATCGCTTGTGTTATCCTGCCGAATCGGCCTTGGAGGCCGCACCGTGTGCGTGCTGGTTTCGTCCGAGGAATCGATCATATAGGCCAAGATCAGCTCCAAGTACCCTCTGAGCAGCAGAAACTTGCCCCGTCTCGAGGAATCCTTCTCCCGTATGATACAGTTGAAATAGTAGATGATCTCAGGATCCTGGCATTGAATCTTCATGTCGTACCCGACCAGCTTCGACCACATATCGATGTCGGTGGCTGGGAACGCGGCGGTGAATCGGATGCTGATGAACGTGAAATCGTCGGAATGCGCCTCGCACATCAGCTTGCAGCCTTGAGGAATATAGATGATGTCGTCCTTCTCCACCCGATAGACGGTATCGTCGATCACGAAGGTCGCATACCCTTTGCAGATGAGTCGGATCATGCCATACGGAATCGTCGATTCGAAGAACGTCCAATTGATGGGGAAGGAGTATTTCTCCGCGAACAAATAGTTTAATCGCAACGTCTGCAATACACTCTGATCGGCCATTGTCACTCACCTCATGCTGTTGTCGTAGTGACTAGCTTACATAAAAAAAGGGGCAATCGCAATGTTGCTCGATTGCCCTGAATAATAAGAGGTGATCCCTGCGCCGCTATTTAGTAGTGAATTCTATATCGGCGGAGTCGGCCTCTCGACTTATAACCTAACAATCTCCGCAGGCCGCTTGCTGAACGATAGATATGCCATCGATAAGGCTTGAATGATGAACACGATAATAGATACATCAAACCAAATAACATACAGCAATGGAGATAACCCGAACAGCACTACAGCTATCCAACGTTTTGGCCCCTGCTTACCCAGCTCGCGTCTGGATAGGAAATAGATCGCACTGACGACAATCGTTATCGCAAAAAGCACGGTGAATCCAAATAGCAAAATATTAGCCTGAACCCACAAATGATCTCCATGGCTCACGAGTGATAAGATAAACAAGACGTATAACGCAACTATTCCAAATAGTAGGATAGGCCATATCGGCGCAGATAGCCTATTGATGACATACAGCCATTCGCCGTTCTCTTTGCTCTCCATCCTTTTGTCCAACTGCTGCGTAAGTTTGTCCACTTCACTCACAGTCACTGCCTGCAGTACGTGCAGCAATGTCGGGTCAAAAAGCTTATAATAATCCCGAACCATCGTACGCTGCATACTGGTCAGATAGGGACTACATTCCCCTAACAAGGCAAACAACAGCTGTCTACGATCTTCATCGTCGATATGGATCGTACTCGCTATGGCGAATTCCAGCTTAGAAAACAGAGCCAATCTCAACTTCAAGTTCTCCAACTTGTCTTGCTGCTCGCGATCAATCATGTCTTTAAACTGCTTGTACATCCAAATCAATACCGTTCCGACAATCGTGACCAACAGAGTCTCCGTCGAATTTGCTTTTAGAATAGCAGCTAATTCCGCCCACATATTGAAATCCCGCCCCAGTACTATATACTAGTCACTCCCGGACATCAGAAAAAAGAGCACCACTCGTCCTAATCCCCCTCATCCAACTCAAACACCAACAATTCTCGTGGATCTTCCGGCAACTCGTGGTCCCGGTTGTCCCTAACGCTTCAACTCTCGCCATCCGTCGAATCCATCGCGTCAGTGACGACTAACGCCGGTCACAGAATCTGTTCAATTTGTAGACGTTCGCCGCTGGGTCCTCTGAACATAGCAAAGCGTTCGCCTCTTTCGTACAATTTTCCGTCAAATAATATTTCGGTTTCGAATATAACTCCCTTTGCTTCTAGATAAGATTTTGCCGATTCAACATCGCTCACTCTTATTGACAGATGATCGACTACGCCGTCACTGCGTTTATTCTTCTCGGGGTCAGATGACTCAATCAGTTCGATCGTACAACTCCCATTGTTCATAAAACACATCCACGTATTATCTTCCCCTACATATTCACTGACCACTTCAAATCCAAGAATGTCCATGTAAAACTTTTTAGACTCTATCCGATCTTTAATAAACATGCCGACGTGTCCAAAACCCAAATAAGTGAGATTTTCCATAGGGTCCTCCTTGGCACCTTTTTCGGGATTGTAATGATGAAACTACTGCTGTGGTGCATTACATTCCAAGATAGCCTCTTAATTTTTCCTCAAACGCCTTAATTTCATCAAGCTTCTTATTTAGTTGCTCGAAAATCTTGTCTTCCGATAATTCCTCGACAACTTTGGAATGCTTGGTTGTAAACGGCGTTCTCCATTGCCAGTTTTCTTTCTGCTGCCTCGATGGAAAGTGTTCATTAATTTTGTTGCACACCTCACGCAAATCATCCGGTATATTTTTAGCACTTAGAACAAGCTGTACAAAGAATTCCTTCCCCTCATTATTTCGGATTTCATAAAAGTAATAATTGTATGTATTCCAACCACTTGTTGAGTCATCGGAATCGGGAAGAATTTCAGACATTGTCTTTGTCTTGAACCTTGTATAAGTCTTGTTACACTTATCGAGAGCAACTTCGATTTCACCTTTATTAGTCTTTTTAATAGCCCATGCTCTTAATATGGCAGCAAGGTCAGATGCTTTGTCTGGTCTATTTTCAAAGATCAAATCAAGGGCCTTTTGGTGTTTAGCATAGATCTCCGCACAAATCTGTGATAATCTTTCGTCTCCCACAATATCCCTCCTGATGGTTTCCGCATAGTTATCAATTAACAATTCTGCATCCGGAAGCAGTTTATATTTCCTGCGTGCGTTATCTACAATATTCAGCACATCTTGGTATCCCATTGAACACCAATAATCCGGTGCGCTTGACTCAGAACCATCTGGTGAAAGGTAAATGTACATTCGCTTATGATCGGGGTATGTATCTTCAACTATCTTCCTGTATCGATTCAGCTGATCATCATGCTCGCTGGAATCTATCTTATTTTCGATGCAAAGTACAAACTTCTCATCCTCTGAAACAGCAAGCAAGTCAATATGACGCCATTCACGCTGAATAACAAAATCATGGCAATCCATCAGCAGGGTATCGAATATATCACTATCCTCCGCAAAGGAAGTAACTACATATTGGATGAAGCCTCGGATAACACTGTCACCAAGTCCGTGATTCTCTTTCGGATTAATAAGCCAGGACAGCATGTTGCTATGACGTATCTCTACCCTGGTGATATTCAGAATATCAAACAGATTAAATTTGCTTGTCCACTCAGATAACGGATCAAGGCACTCAATATCAAGTAAAAACTCCTTTAATGCATTAGCGTCATCTTGTTCTGGGATTTCGGAGCTGTCAGAATAAATG
The DNA here is from genome assembly GCA_023433615.1 of Bacillota bacterium. GTDB lineage: Bacteria > Bacillota > Bacilli > Paenibacillales > Paenibacillaceae > Paenibacillus_I. The sequence continues at coordinate 11,780 of JAEZCJ010000180.1, forward strand.
TATACACGAAATTTTCTAAGGTTTGAAAGGTAGCCATTCACAAGTGAATCCACATTGCCGCTTGAATTTTCCGAGAGTGCCTTTAATAATGCCCTTCTCCCCTCTTCTTCAAATTTTTCCGATGTAACAACATCCCAGAATGTATCATGGCTTGCATTGTTCCAAAGATAAAATGTATCTGCCGTAATCGTCTGAATTGTATTTCTTCCAAACTCCTGGCTTTGCAAGTATGTTTTATATAATTTTCTTATTTTCTCATACGATAGGGTTTTGGCTTTATTGACATCCATGCAAGCACCTCCATTTTTTAAGCTTTATCTGTTCACCATACCCCGATTTTCATAGTTAAGCCACTCCCACACTGGTAGGTATATTGGCGATAGCATCATTATACTGGTAATCGGATTCTTCTTCTAATAATCTGTCGAATTCGAGTATTTGGGCAGCATTAATAAACCTAGGAAATTTACGCCCGACTTTGAGAGGCTTAATATTATTCTATAAATAAAGAAATAGAGGGGCGAAAGCCCCTCTATTTCTTCCAATACATCTCAACTACTAGTCTATCCTGACTAATAGCGAACAGCACTCCACATGCACCGTATGCGGGAACATATCCACCGGCTGCACCTCAACCGTGCGGTACCCGCCGGCCTCCAACACCGCCAAATCCCTTGCCAGCGTCGACGGGTTACACGACACGTACACGACCCGCTCCGGCTGCATCTTCACGATCGCCTCCAGCAGCGCCTCATCGCAGCCCTTGCGCGGCGGGTCGACCACGACCACGTCCGCGACCACGCCTTCCTCGCGCCAGCGAGGTATTACCTCCTCGGACAAGCCCACGGCGAACTCGGCATTGCCGATGCCGTTCAGCTCCGCGTTCCGACGCGCATCCTCGATCGCCTCCGGCACCACTTCCACGCCGTACACGCGTCCGGCTTGCCGAGCCAGGAACAGCGAGATCGTACCGATGCCGCAGTAGGCGTCGATGACCGATTCGCTCCCCGTCAGTCCCGCGTACTCCACTGCCTTCCGATACAGCGCAACCGTCTGCTCCGGGTTGACCTGATAGAACGACCGCGCTGAGATCGCGAATCGGATCCCATCCAGCTCGTCATAGATGACGTCGCTGCCCCACAGCACCCGCGTCTCCTCGCCGAAAATCACGTTCGTAATCCGCTTGTTCACGTTCTGCACGATGCTCCGAACATCGGGCAGCGCCCGACGAATGCCCTCGACCAGCTCGTCCACGCGCGGGATCTTGCCGCCGTTCGTGACGAGCACGACCATCGTCTCGCCCGTGACGAAGCCCGTGCGCACGACGACATGCCGCAGCAGCCCGCGGCCGCTGGTCTCGTCATACGCGGTCACGCCCAGCCGCGTGCCCAGCTCCTTGACGCGCCGCACCGCATCATCGTTCCGCTCATGCTGGATCAGGCACGCATCCATGTCCACGATGCGATGCGAGCCGCGCGCGTAGAAGCCGCCGATCAGCGAACCGCTCGCGCCGTCGTCCAGATCGGCCATCGCCATGCCGATCGGCACCTGCGCCTTGTTCCGATACCGCCAAGGCTCGGCCATACCGATCGTCGGATGCACGACCACGCCAGCCGACGCCCCTGCATCTCCTGCAGCCTCCCCAGCCACCTGCAGCTTCCCGATCCGCACCAGATTGTCCACCACATGCTGCCGCTTCCATGACAGCTGTGCCTCATACGACAAGTGCTGCAACTGGCAGCCGCCGCACTGCTTATAGATCGGGCACTGCGCATCGACCCGATCGCCACTAACATCCAACAGCTCCATCAGCCGCGCGTAGCCATACTGCTTCTTCGTCTTCATGACCTTCGCCCGTACCCGCTCGCCCGGCAGCGCCCCCTGCACGAAGAGGGTGTAGCCGTTCACGCGGCCCACCCCTTCGCCATCATGCGTCAGCCCGACGATGTCGGCGATGACTTCTTCATTCTTGCTAACCGGAGCTGAATCCGCCTCCGCAACTTGCCGACCGCCTGTGCTCTTCTTCCTATTCAAACTGAAAGTCCTCCAATACTACGATTTCCCATCTTCACCATTAACCAATTTGTCGAAGGGTATCTCCTCATAACCGTACTTCACTAGCAGGGCATTGTACTTCTCTCTGACACGAAACATTGAAGCGGATGTGCTGCGAATATCCTGCACAATCTGCTCATTGTCAGCTTCCGTTGCGGTCCGTTCATTCTCTCTAAAGTTCAATAAGGACTCTCTCACATCAATATATTGATCTGTTGTGCGAAGCATTTCAGCATGCAATTCGTTCATAGCTTCATCATCGCGGGTATACTTGTCGTCGATCTTCTGAAGACTGTCTCGCAGTTGGACGGCTTTCCCTAATTGCTCTCTCACATAAGTATTGCCAGTCTCATCATTCTGGAACTCCAGCGTGTAGAAGTCCAGCCCCTCGAGCTGATACCGATACGTCGTGATTTCCTGTATATATTTCAAAGCGATCACTTTCCGCGCAAGCTCCTCGTCATGCTTGACCACAAGAGCCTTGTCATAGTAAGCCAATGCGGCCTCAACCTGATGTTCGGCAAGTAGCTTGTCACCCATAGCCGTATACTCGAATGCCGATCGATCCTCACTACGCGAGCAGCCGCCAAGAAGAATGATGACGATAAGCAGCCCTGACACCCATTTACTGCTGGACAATTGCACAGAACCCTCTCCCTACGACAACGACAGCCTCAACTTTATCGATACGAAGCAATCCCCTGTTCATCCACGAATATCCTCAAGTGATTCGGCAGCACCTCGAACGTGCACGGCAGCGTGCCGCCGTACTCGCCGTCCAGGTTCAGCTGCACATAGTCCGGCGTCGTGACGCGCATCTGATTCGTCCGAAAATGCAGCACATGCGGATCGTTCAGATGCTCCCCGCGCAGCGCCATCGTCGCGATCCGGATGAACTCGCCGAGGTTGCACTTCTTCAGCACGATGACGTCGAACAGGCCGTCCTGCAGGCTCGCGTCCGGCGCCAGCCGCTCGAAGCCTGCCACCGAATTCGAGTTGCAGATGAGGAACAGCAGCACCTGCTCGTGAATCTCCTCCTGCCCAGCGGCCTGGATGATCATCTCGGTCGGCCGCAGTCGCGTCATTTTCTCCATGCCCTTCATATAATACGCCAGCTGCCCGATCATCGTCTTCAGCCGGCTCGGCACCTCATAGGTCAGCTCGGTCAGCGACCCGCCCCCGGCAATATTAATGAAGTACTTCTGGTTCGCTCGCCCGAGGTCGATCGTCCGCGTATACTGCTGGATGATGAGATCGCACGCATATTCCCAATTCCTCGGAATGCCCACCGCTCGCGCAAAATCATTCGTCGTCCCCAGCGGCAATATCCCGAGCGGCGGAATGTTGTCGTGCTCCGCCATGCCGTTGATGACCTCGTACAGCGTGCCGTCGCCGCCGGCCGCGATGATCAGGTCGAACCCGCGCTCGATCGCGTCCGCCGCCGCCAGCGACGCATCACCTTCGCCGATTGTCGCATGGCAGCTCGTCTCGATCCCGCCGTTCTCCAGCCGCTGCAGGATGTCCGGCAGACGCCGCTTGATTTCCTCCCGCCCCGAGGTCGGATTATAGATCAGTCTCGCTCGCTTGAACATCTCGCACCCCCACGCCCTTCGCCGTATCCTACTCACTCCTACCATCATATCCCGAATCGACCCTCAACCTCAATAGCAGCCGAATTCGAGTCCCGCGCTCCGCGCGAAGAAGCCGCAATCATGCGGCTCACCGATTGTCGGCTCAAGCGAGCGTTACGATCCGGCAGACCCCGAAGCCCCTGCATCCGTGCCGGCACCGGGACCCGACCCTGCACCTTCCTTGCCTCTCCTGCGCAGCAGCGCGATTGCCAGCACGACGAGCGGGACGATCGCTTGGTAGATCCACGCATACTGCGGCTGCACTTGGAGCCCCAGCCAGATATGGAACGTCTGATTCGGCTCGAGGAAGGCCGCCGCATAGATCACCGCGCCGATCACGATCGCGCAGGTGCGCCCGGATAGTCCTGTGATGCTGCTGGCGATTTGGTTCGAGGCCATGTAGAAGAACGTCATCTTCACGAACAGGCCGAAGAAGACGACCAAGGTCACGACGATGTCGAGCCGCTCCAGAATGCCTGCGACTTGGATCAACTGCACGGCCTCGATGAACGGGTACGACATGATGGCTGCCACGTTCGCCCCTAAGATCGATAGCGTCAACGCGCTCATCCCGGTCAGGAACACAGATACGCTTGTATAGGCCAACACGCTCGTACGCACGACCTTATCCGGTTCGCCGGCGTACCGCCAGAACAGCAGGAACACGAATACTTGGCCGAACGGGAACGAGATCAATTCCGGGATCGCTTGGCCGATGACCGGTCCGATGCCGTTGTCCAGGAAGGGCAGCAGACGGTGATGGTCCGGCAGCCCCGCGATGAAGAAGAGGAGTATGATCATCACGGTGCTGAACAGAATAGCCGGGAAGAACAGCTCCACCATGCGGAACGTTACGATAATGCCGGACCGGACCGCGTAGCAGGCAATCGCCGTCACGATCCCCATCGTGAACCACATCGGCGTCTGCGGCAGCAAGATCGCCTGCGCCACTGCCCCGAAGTCGCGGACGTTCCGCATCGCCTCATAGGCAAGCAGAACGACGTACAGCGCGGCGATGAATCCGCCGAATACGCGGCCCAGCTGCCGTCTTAGCATGTCGGTCCAATCCGCATCGCCCGACAAGCGCTGCAGATATAGGCACGGCAAGAGCACGATCAACCCGGCTGTCGCGCCGATCAGCATGGAGAGCCAGGCGTTCTGCTTGGCGTTGATGCCGAGCAGGAACATCGGCGTGCTGCCGATCTCGAACACGATAATCGCGATGGCGAGCTGGTACTTCCCGATCTTGGGCCTCTTCCCGGCTCGGTCTCCGTTTTCCCTACCGCTTCCTTGTCCGCTCGCCTTGCTGCCCTTGCTCCCGGTCCCGCCGCCGGGGTCTGTCCCTCTTACCGTCCGGCTAATCATTGCTTATCCTGATAGGATGCGATCGTCGAACGGCTGTTGCCCGTGCCCGCAATATGGACGTCCACTCGAATGTCCGGCTCGATGCGGATGAATTGTTCCTCCCAATCGTCCTTCAGCTCCTTCCACTGCTGCGGATACTGTTCGTATACCCTCGCCCCGAATCCGATCGCATCGGTTTTCAGCCGCACGGCGGCTTCCCATCCATCCCGGATGATAGCCGTGATCTCATTCGCGATATACGTCTCCTGCCGCTTGACCTCGTCCAGCTTCTCGAGGTCATGGCTGCAAGCATAGTCCTCGATTGCCCCGCGCGCTTCTACATGCACCTTCATACGAATCCTCCCGCCCTCCATATAAGGAATCGTCTCGGTGCTGGCCTTGCGAACGAGGAACATCGAGCTCTGCTCGCCCTCGCGTCCCGTACAATCGTAGGACAGATACGCATGGCCGATCTGGTCGCTCAGCCACATCATCCCGAACGATTCCTGCAGCGTTGCCCAACCGACCAGCTTATTCTTCTTGACCAGCCCGATTCGGCCGAGCTTCAATCTGGCGTCGAGCCGCGTCTTTTTCAGCACGTCTACGTTGTCGATGGCGTTACCTGGCCCGGAGACTCGGATTTCCGGTATCGCGGTGGATTGCGTCGGCCCGAGCAGCCCCTCGACGACGTCGAAGATGCGCATGACGCGGATTTGGGAATTTTGCCGCTCTTGCATGTCGATCATTTTGCGAAGGCCGTTGCCCGGATTCCATTCCGAGGGAGAGATCTGGCTTAGCAGCAAGCTGGCCTTGCCGCCCGTAAGGAAGACCGTCACGTCCTCCCTGGCATCCATATTGCGCACGTACACGTCGAGCAGCGAATCGATCCCGTGACGCGCCGCGCTCTCGCCGATAATGACGACCTGGTTATGGGAAAAATAGAGCCGCCGCGTCGATTCAAGACTCGCCTTGCGGAACGAGCTGCGGACGCCCTCCCCTTGCATGGAGAACACGTCGACGGGCGCAAGCGTCAGCTGCCGCATCGAGCCTTCTCCCGTCGTGCTGATCGGCAGCACCAATTGGGTCGTCGCGACCCACTTGCCGTCCTCCCAATCGATGCCGGTAGCCGTAATGACGCCGAGCTCGTTCAGCTCGTTGCGATCCCAGCATCCGCTTGCAAGCAAGCAGACCGATAGCGCCAAGCCGAGCTTAAGCGCGGCGGCCCCTGCAGTCCGTCCGATCATGAAGCGCCCTCCCCCTTCCCTCCCTGACGCCGGACCGGATCCTCCGGCCTCATAAGCGCCGGACGCTTCTTCATCGCGCGCAGCGGCACCCGGAGGAACGTATCGGCAAGGCTGCTCGGCACGAGCGGAGCCAGCGGCCCCATATAGGGCACGCCGAACGAGGTCAGCCCCGTAAGATGGATCGCGATAATCAGCAAGCAAGCGAAAATGCCGAAGAAGCCGAGCATGCCCGCAGCCAGCATCAACCCGAATCGGATCAGCCGCGCGGCGATTGCCATGTTAAGCTGCGGCATGACGAAGTTGGAGATCGCCGTGAACGCCACGATGATGATCATCGCGGGGGAGATAATGCCGGCTTGCACGGCAGCTTGACCGAGCACGAGCGCGCCTACGATCGAGATCGCGGGCCCGATCGCCTTCGGCAGGCGCGCTCCGGCCTCCCGCAGCACCTCGAAGGTCAGCTCCATCAGGAAAGCTTCCACGAGCGCCGGCAGCGGAATGCCCTCCCGCTGTCCGAGCAGGCTGATAAGCAGCTGCGTAGGCAGCGTCTCTTGGTGGAACGTCGTGACCGCGATGTAGGAGGCCGGCAGCAGCATCGAGATGAGGAACCCGCTGTACCGAATCAAGCGCAGGAACACCGCGATATCGAAGCGCTGATAGTAGTCCTCGGGCGACTGGAAGAACTTATGAACCGTCACGGGTCCGAGCAGCACGAACGGCGTACCGTCTACCATGATCGCGAACTGGCCCTCGAGCAGCGCACCGGCCGCCGCATCGGGGCGTTCGGTATTGAGCAGCGTCGGGAACGGCGTGAACGTTCTATCCTGAATATACTCTTCGATATAGTTGCTCTCGAGCACGCCGTCGATATCGATCTTCGACAGCCGCTCTTGGACCGTGGCGATGATCGCTTCGTTCGCGATGCCCTTCATGTACAGCAGGCCAACGGCAGTTTTCGTGCGCTTGCCGATCCTGCGCTCCTCGTAGCATAGCTCGGGGCAATGGATGATTCGCCGGACGAGCGAGACGTTCGTGCGAATATTCTCCGTGAAGCTGCGCTGGGGGCCGCGAAGCACCGACTGCGTCTTCGGCTCCTCCACGGACCGCTGCTCGCCGCCGCTGACCTCGGCGGCAAGCGCTAAGCGGACGCCTTCGGCGAAAATGACGCACACGCCCTTCAACAGATGGCTGAGCGCTTCTGCGCGATCGGCGGTCGTCTGCAGCGAGCCGGACGAGACGATGCAGCGCCCGAGTCGGTCCATCCATGCCTCGGCATCGCCGTCCTCCGCATTGCGGGCCGGTGCCTGCTGCAGTGCCTGCACGATGTGGACATTCAAGACGGCCTGATCGATGAGCCCGTCCATATAGGCAATCAAGAGCTGCGTGCCCGGCGCAGCCGCCGGCTCGATCCGCCGCAGGACGAGATCGGCGCTGTGCCCGAGCATCTCTTGCAGCCAAGCTTCGTTCCGGACGAGCGAATCGTCAAGCGGCACCGGTCGGGAGTTGTCCGATTCGCTAGCTGCGGGGCCGCGCGCCGCAGCGGGTTGAGAGCGCCTAGGAAAGAACATCGCGATGCGTCTCCCTGTCATGCGTATTTCCATTATTTTGCGCATGCGCCCGACCAATTATTCCCGCTTCGCGGCGGTTGCTCCCCCAGAACGCGCGAACGACCCGAGCTATTCGCCCGGGTCGTGTTCGTTCAGCCAGCTATTGATCTGCGCTTCCATCCACCGCGATAGGTATGGATTCGGGAGCAGCGCCTTGCCGTTGTACCGATAGTCGAAGCCCTCGAGCCTCGTCGGAATGACCGTGTTCGTGAAATAGCCCTTGCTGAGGAACAGCGGGGCCACCACGACCGCTCCGGAGCCCTCGCCCAAGCGGCGACGCTGCCACTGCAGCGCCCGCATGACGCATGCTGCCTGGTTCGGCAGCAGCATCGCGGTCTCCGCGCGTGCGAAGCCGCCGAGTACCCGCACCCGCTCCGCCAGCTGCCGCATGCCGTTCCGCCAGATGCGGTTCAGCCCCTTCTCCCGGCTGCCGTGCGCCACGAGGAGCAGCGTCTCGGACGCCGCATCCTCCACAAGCGGACGAACGTTGTCCCATAGCAGCTCCGCGATGACCGGGTCATCGTCGATCGGCCGCCCGAACGTCACGCGCGTCCCCTCTCCCAGGCGGAACGGCTCCAGTTCGCCTTCGCGATGAGCGGCCGGCTGCTGGCCGAATGCCTGCCCGATATCGTCGACATGCGTGCTGCCTGACGAGACGAACAGCGGCAGCACAAGCAGGTCCGTGACGCCTTCGCGCTCCAATGCATCGATGCCGTCCTGAATGAGCCGTCCCTCGACAAGCTCCAGATAAGATGCAAAAACCGGCATCGCTGCCGGTCTCTCTACGCTGTGCACCGCTTCGTCGACAAGCGCCACCCACTCGCTGTCGCGCGAGCCGTGGCTGATGACGAGCACGCCCGGCTTCATCGCCTAGCGCCCCAGACGCCCAAGCGCGAGCGCGTAGCCGTCGTTGCCGTAATTGAGGCACCGCTTCACGCGCGAGATCGTCGCCGTGCTCGCGCCGGTCTCCGCCTCGATCTGGTTATACGTCGAGCCCTTGCCCAGCATGCGGGCTACCTCGAGCCGCTGCGACAGCGATTGGATCTCGTTCACCGTGCACAGGTCATCGAAGAATACGTAACATTCTTCCACTGTCTTCAGCGTCAGCACCGCCTCGAACAGCTGGTCGACCGATTTATCGTTCAGCTTCTTAAGCTGCATAGGAGTCACCTCAATAAGGATTAGGACTTGTATGCTCATTGTAGATGCTTTCGGGGGTTTTTTCAAGCATTACCGTATTCACGCTTTACAGGATAGAAGAGTCTCGGACATGAATTACCGCCTCCTGCCGGACCTAGACATCCCCCCAATTAACCTTCCGTTACCCGGGCATCCGTCCAATCCCCGCGCTTGCCTACCCCATAGACTAATGTAAGGGCACACGGCATAACGCCGTCTATGGTCAATACTCTAACTCAGAAGGTTGTGATCAAGCGTGAACCACTATCGGAACACCACGGGATATCGCGGTTTCCAACAGCCGCCGGCAGCCGGACCGGGCTTCCCAGGCGTGGACGGCCCGTTCGGCTTCGGCGGCGGAGCCGTACCGGGCGCCGGCTTCGGAGGCGGCAGCTCGCCTAATCTGCCGGTCCAATATCCCGGCATCTCGCCGCAGCCCAGCGGAGGCGGGGGCGGATTGCTTAGCGGTCTATTCGGCGGCGGAGGCGCTGCAGGCGGCGCAGCCAAGGCAGGCAGCTTCTCGCTCGCCGACATGAAGGGCATCATCGACCGCATGGGCGGGATCGACGGCGTGATCGGCACAATCGGCAAGATGCAGAAAATCGTGTCGAGCGTACAGCAGATGGCGCCGATGCTCAAGCTGCTGACCAACTTCGGCAAGAAGAGCGGCGCTTCCTCCGGCCGAGCGGACGACAATGACGAATGGAAGCCGCGCCGCAGACGCCGCCGCAAGCGGCGCCGCTCCGGCACGGGCGGCACCGGCTCGGTCCGCAAGCGCAGAGCTGTTAGGCGGAGACGGCGCTAGACGCTGCTGCTGCGGCCGTCCCCGGCACAGGCACTAGCAGTGCTCGCCGCGCAGCCGATTGCAACAATCAGCCCCGCCGATCACCCGGCGGGGCTGCTTCCGTTCACTTGATATATACGCTGCCGAACGGCAGCACCTCGCGCAGCAGCCGCTTCAGCCAGCCGTCTTCATGCAATTTCTCCTCTAGCTGCTTGTCCCGCGACCCTGTCTGGATGAGCACGGGGCCTGTCCCGCGCAATTCCCATTGCACATTCATGTACTGGCTGGCCAAGGTATTGCCATACACCGACAAGCGGATCGTCGCATCCTCCGGATATGCGATCAGGGAAGCCGCATCCACGAACAGCGGCTGCTCAGGATCCAGCTGCATCGCTGTCATATCACCGACGGTCAGGACGCCGATCATGCCCGGTCCCGTGAACTTCATCCGCACCAGCTCGCGCGTGATCCACGCCGTCTTCATGCGGAGGATAACGCTCTTGAGTCCCATTCCGTCCGTGTAGAACGCGATGTGCCGGAAGTCGAACAACAGATTGCTCTCGGCCGGAATCTCGATCGTCTCGAGCGAATAGCCCGCCGGAAGCCCAAGCACGAACATCGCCGGTCCTTGCAGCTTGGAGCGTATCCACTTCTTTTTGCGGTACGCGCCCCCCAAGTCCATGAATCGGTCCTCGCGGCTCTTCGGCGCGCCCTGGTAGGCGACGATCGACTTCGAATGGAGCACATGCACCGTCTCGTTCTCGTCCAGCGTGATGCGCGAATGGCCGATCGGCGCAGGCGTCGTCGCCTTCATCGCGTAATCGCCTCATGTCCGTCATGCTTGCCGCTGTGCCGCCGCCATGCCAAGTACCGCCACACGCGGATGGACGCCGCATAGAGCACCACCAGCCCCGTAATCGCGGCAATCGTCGTAGCGATCGTCCGAATCAGTGACCGGCGATCCTGCTCCATCTGCTCCATCCGGCTGAGCAGCGCCTCATTCTGCGCTTGCAGCGCAGTATTCTCATCCCGGTATTCCGAGTTGGCCTGCATCAGCTCCGCCTGCTGCTGGCGCATCCGCTCGACCTGCTCGCGCGACTCCTCAAGCTGCGCGCGCTGGGCATCCAGCTGCTCGTCCAGCCGCTGCATATTCTCCGTGTAGGTCTGCTGCAATTCCTCTACCTTGTCCGGCGCGTAATAGATATCCTTGATCCGATCCACGACGCCGGCTTCCGCTTGTCCTGCCGGCAGCCAAGACAGGACTGCCCATGCGATACCGACGACTATAACGATCCGTACAGGTCTCATGATTGCAATCACCACCTTTTAGAGGTTGTTCAAAAAGTCAGCTTGTGATCGCGAAGCATCTCAGGATGCCAATTCGGCTTCGAATCTTGAACGCTGGCGGAAAAGCGTATGCTTCCGATGCTGCGTTTCTTACGAAATGCTGGAGGTACTCATGTAGGTTTGCCTACAAGCATATGCTTCCGATGTGCGTTTCCTACGGAAACGCTGGAGTTCCTCATTTTCTACCATCGTCCAACCTTCTTGGCGCTGACAACCTGCCTTTTTGAACACGCACTCACTTCTATGATGTTGCCTATCATTCTATCATATTCCTGTCATACGTTGTCGCAGGCTGTCGGTTCCAATTGCTGCAGGTTCTTCCCCCTATTGGTCCCACCTCTGTGTATAATACGGATATATACGTTGAACGGATTGATAGATATTGCCCGCTCCCGGCATCTAACGATGTAGAGAGAGGAAAGGAGGCCGCCGACAATTGAGCATGCAGCGCTTGAAGCAGTCGCACGACGCACAATCGCCGATCGAAGCTGAATATCGTGCGTCAGTCGCAGGGGGACGGCTGCCGAGCCTTATGGATGACGAGCATGGCCTTCTGGACGCGGAAGGCCGCGCCATGCAGGACTCGCCTACCCATCGAGCCGGACGGGAGCGCGAGCTCGTCGAGCAGGCGCGAGGCGGCGATCGCTCCGCGTTCGGCGAGCTGGTACGCCTGCACCGCGCGCAAGCGCTCGGCTGGGCGACGTCGATTGCCCGCGATACGTATATGGCGGAAGATATCGTGCAGGAAGCGCTCATTCGCGCGTTCCTGCATCTGGGGACGCTGGTCGATACGGATCGGTTCCTTCCGTGGCTTCAGCGGATTATCCGCAATCAAGCGTACATGAAGCTTCGTCGCGGCGGCCCGTTCGGCAAGGAGACGCCATTCGCCGGCATCGTGCGCTCGCATGGCGGCGGTCAGCCTGCCGACCCTACTGCCGGCAATGAGCCGGACACGGACTGGACCGATCTGGACCGTATTCTGTTCCGAATGTCCGGGTCTAACGATTCGGGCAATCGCCGCGATTCCGACCCGGCACGCAGACTGCTTCGCAAGGAGCTTCTCGATAGTCTGCGCGCGCTCCTGCATGGCTTGACCAAGCGGGAGCGGCAAATTTTCGAAGCGCATTTCTTCGGCGAGCTGCCGCCCGAGGAGATCGCCGCCCTGTTCGGGACGACCCGCGCGAATGTCTACAACCTGCTCTCCCGTTCGCGTGCCAAAGTGCAGAAGGAACGGATCCGCGTCGCGATCACCGGCTACGTGCGGACCCGCGCGGAGCTCGGCAAGCGGTCGGTGAACATCCTGCCGCCTCCTTACCTATAGACAGCAATCCCTACCTCTCTCAATCGATCCCTATGGAGGCTTTGCCCAATGAACGATAGCCCAGGCCCAGAGAAAGATTGGACCCGCACATGGACGACGGCCGCAAGCGCCATTCACGGCGCCGTCGCTTACACGGACAAGAAAGATTACACGCTCGTCGACGTGATGGGCATTACGGGCCACGCGTTCCGTATCAACATCGATCCGCATCGGATCGACGTCTCCGGGCCGACGATGTACCCCGCCGGCTACATCATAAGACGCAACTTGTGCAATCTCGGCTTTATCAGCAATTTATCGGATACGGATAAGCCGTTTACGCCCGCGAAGGTCGAGCAAGTATTCGCATTGATCCAGCAGTCGATCGACCGGGGCATTCCCGCCATCGCGTTCGATCTCTTCATCCCCGAGTTCGGACTCATCTACGGATACGACGACGAGCTGAAGCTTTTTCACGCGAAGGATGTCTCGCAGGAGGGAACCATTCCCTACACCGACTGGGTCGAGAAAAGAGATATGCTCTGGGTGACGACGATTAACGAAAGCCTGCCGCACTCGAAGTACGAGACGCTCCGCATGGCGCTCGACATGATCGTCGATCACGCCCGGGGCCGCGAATGGACGCATGTGTTCACGGACACGCACAAGATCGGCTTGGCCGGCTACGAAGCATGGATCTCCTGCATGGAGCGGCGCGCGGCCGATCCGTTCGGCAATGCCTATAGCGCAGCCGTCGTCAGCGACGCGCGCGAACATGCGGCACAATTCCTGAGGGAGCTCGCGGTGAAGTGGAACGGCACGAACGTCGTCGAGCGCACGGTGCGCCAGCGCGCGGCCGAAGCGGCGGCCCACTACCAGCGGGTCGCGGATTCGCTCGTCCCGCTGCGCGAGATGTTCCCGTTCCCGCAAGGCGGCGATCCGGCCGATCCGGCGAACGCTGACCGCGCGGTCGAGCTGCTGCGCGCGGCGCACGAGGCCGAATCGCAGGGCATTATCGTGCTCGAGCAGCTGCTCGATTTCATGAAAGCCTACTGGTCCGAACAGTGGATCAATTAACGGAAGAATGCGAAGGCCGCCCCTTCGTCATCGATAAGATGACGGAGGGGCGGCCGATTTGTATTCATTCCATTGGAAGAAGAGCCTCGCTTAGGCCCCTTCCCCCTTTCGCTTGAGCCGCTTCACGCGCCAGACCCGACGCGAACCGTCCGCCGATTGCCCTCGTACACGCCGCTCGCGCTCTTGGCGCGGATCAGCACCTCATAGGTCGAAACCGGGTCCAGTCCTTCGATAACCGCTTCATACGGATAGCGGCTGCTCCGGTCGCCGGCGCCTGCATAGTTCGCAGGCACGCTCGGCTTCAGCGTCTCCACGACCAGCGCGCTCTGCGCTTTCAGATCCTTGGAGAAGTCGAACGCGCCGCCTTGCTTCACATACAGCGTATACGTAATCGGCCGCGCCTCGCCGTGCGCCACGTCCCATTGCACGACGAGCTTCTCTCCTACGAAGGCGGCATGCTGCACGCCCTCACGCGGCCGATCGAACGGCTGTCCGAACGGCGGCGTCTGCGTGCTGCCCCAGGTCGGCGCCGTCCCCTTCCGCTTGAACCGGTCCTTCACGTATCCGTTGATGCTCGTCAGCCCCGCGTCGCTGATATAGTGCACCATCCCCAGCTGACTCGATGCCTCGTGCAGATCGTCCTGCAGCATGCGCTGGTCCTGCGCAGTCGACTTCGCCTGCAGCGTCCTCTTCAGCACCGCCCCTCCGGGTCCTTCGGCATACCCCAGACTCAGCACGCGATACCCGTCAGGCCGGTCCGCTTCCGCGAGCACCTTTTGCGCGAAGTTGTACTTGTTGTCGTGGAACGTCGTCTTCGCGTAGTACGCGCCGGCATTGCTATCCAACCGGTAGCTCTCGTACATGACGAAGTCCACGTACGGGCGCAGCGTGTAGGCATACATGCGATGATCCGGATGGTAGAAGAACAGCCCGCGATTGGCGAGCAGCAGATGCCCCGGATACTGCTCGGAGAGCTTCTTCACCATCTGCTGCGTACCCGGCGCCGTCCATTCGAACTCGCTCTGATTCCAGCTCGACGCATCCGTCCAGCCGTTCGGGGCCGCCGTGTCGAGCGTATCGAGGAACAGGCCGTCCAGACCGAACCCTTCCCCGTAGTTCGTCGACAGCAGCTCGCGGATTCCGGGTACCCGGTCGCGGCTGAGCTTCATGTCGAGCAGCGTCTCGTACCAGGCCGGGTGGCCGGGATTGACGAACGCGCCGTTGAAGTTCGCGTTCACGTCCGGCACGCCTGCCCGACCGGTACCGTTCGTCACGAAGTTATCGTTCAAGTAGAATGGCGCGAAGCCCCCGTTCGTCGGCTTGCCCTTCACGTCGATGCTTGCCGGAATCTCGCCGCCGTCCGGATACGGACCGCCTGCGCGCGGATCGACGGAAGGGCCCGTACCGTCCAGCACGAAGCGCTTGTCCTTCCGCATC
Source organism: Bacillota bacterium (assembly GCA_023433615.1). GTDB lineage: Bacteria > Bacillota > Bacilli > Paenibacillales > Paenibacillaceae > Paenibacillus_I. The sequence goes on from JAEZCJ010000180.1 coordinate 26,785, forward strand.
TGCTCGGGCGTGAGACCGTTCGTGCGCAGGTCTTCGCCGACGGACACGTAGCCGAACACGAGCGTGTCGTCGCCTGCGTCATGCGGGTCCTTGCCTGCGCGCAGCCGAGCGGCCTGCTGCGGCTTAACCGCGCGCGCATCCAACACGATCAATTCGTACCGGCCCGCCACAGACGCGACAAGCTCATCCGTCCATTGCCCGTAATAGATGAGGTAGTCGTCGACTCCGTCGCGCAGCTGCTGCTTCGTCGATGACTTGTAGCCGCGCATATCGTACGTATCGGCCTTGCCTTTGCTATCCGTCACGACCAGCCGCAGGTCAACGGATTGGCCTGCTACGATCTTATCGACAGCCTTGTTCCAGTTGATCCTGTACGCTCGCACCCCAGCTGACGCCGTTAAGGAAGCGTCTTGCTTGTCCAGCGTCGCTGTCCGATAGTCCTTCGAGCCCTCGGGCTTGATGAGCAGCTTGACCTGCAGCTTCCCGGCCTTCGCCGCCTCATAGTCGAACGTAATCGTCAGCTTGCTCTGCTCGACGCGGGGCAGCGCCCGCATCGTTAGCTTCGCATCCGCCTTCACCCCTGTCACGGCAGCCGCCGACGCCGCTGCGGGTATCCCTGCGCCGGCATTCGCAGCCTCCCCGCACAGCAGCAGCGCGCTTAGAACGGCCAGCAAGGCCGTATTGCTAACGGATCGTCTCGTCTTGCTCCTTATCATCTCGTCGATCTCTCCTCCGTTCCGATCATGATCACTATCTACTACTCTATCATAGCGATGCGACGGCAGGAACCCTTACGCCCTTCGCTCAGGCTGATCGGTCAGGCCGGTCGCCCGCATGAAAAAGACCCCTGCGGCTCGCGCATCATTGCACGAACGCATGGGTCTGCTAACAAATACGCTATAGGAAAAGAACGCGAATGACCTGGTAGGCGAGCGCCGCGATGCCTGCCGAGATCGGAATCGTGATGATCCACGACATCACGATCTTGCCCGCCACATTCCACTTGACGCTGGAGAACCGCTTCGCGCTGCCGACGCCGAGAATGGCCGACGTGATCGTATGCGTCGTGCTGACCGGGAAGTGCGCGATCGTCGCCGTCATGATGACGCTCGCTGCCGTAACGTCCGCCGCGAACCCGTTGATCGGCTCGATTTTGAAGATCTTCGTGCCCATCGTCTTAATGATCTTCCATCCGCCGATGCTCGTGCCGAGCGCCATCGCCGTGGCCGCAGACACTTTCACCCAGAACGGAATGTCGTCTGTCGGCAGCGCATACTCCGCGCTCACGAGCGCGAACATGATAATGCCCATCGCCTTCTGCGCGTCGTTCGTGCCGTGCGTGAACGCTTGGAATGCCGCCGTGATGACCTGCAGCGTGCGGAAGCCCTTATTCACCGAATGCGGATTCGTCTTGGCGAATACCCGCTTGAGTATCCACATCACGATGAAGCCGATGGTGAAGGCGATCAGCGGCGAGAAGATCAGCGCCTGCACGATGCTCGTGAAGCCGGATGCGTTGATGCCTCCCCAGCCGGCGGCCGAGACGACTGCTCCGGCGAGCGCGCCGATAAGCGCATGGGACGACGACGACGGAATGCCGAACCACCACGTGATCAAGTTCCATGCGATCGCGGCGATCAAGGCCGCGATGACAATCTGTTCGCCGTGCGCGAGCGTGGCCGGGTCGGCCACCTTGCCGCCGATTGTCTTCGCGACGCCGGTGAACATCATGGCACCTACGAAGTTCATGACCGAAGCCAAGATGATCGCGAGCCGCGGCGACAGCGCGCGCGTCGATACCGAGGTCGCGATCGCGTTCGCGGTATCGTGGAAGCCGTTAATGAAGTCGAATGCCAGCGCCAGGAAGACGACGACGCAGACGATCAAGAATAATGTATCCATAGCTGTATCGATTCCCCTTAACTATCGCGATTAGCTGTTGCGCATGATGATCGTCTCGAGCTGGTTCGCAACATCTTCGCAGTAGTCGGTCGTCTGCTCCAGCCGTTCGTACACTTCCTTCATCTTGATCAGCTCGATCGGGTCCTTCACCTTCGCGAACAAGCTCTTGATGCTGACGCGCAGCAGGTCGTCCGCTTGATTCTCGAGCTCGTTGATCGCGATCGCCGGCTCGCGCATCGCGAGCAGCTTCTTCTGGCTGAGCAGTCCGATTGCCTTCTTGATCTGATGCGAGCAGCGTACCAGGTTCTCCGCGAACAGGATAATATACTCGTCCGGCTCGGCGATATGGTACATCTCGAAGCGTGAAGCCAATGCCTCGATGCCGTCGAGCACGTCGTCGAGCGAGCTCGTCAGCTTCATGATATCGTCGCGTTCGATCGGGGTGATGAACGTTTTGTTAAGCTGGGTGAGGATGGTATGTACATGCTTGTCGCACTTGGATTCGAATTCCTTCATATCCCTTGCGAACTGCGAGACGTCCTCGAGATTCTGAACATGCTTGTGAAAGTACTCGACCGCCTCCACGATCTGGTCTGCCATTTCTTCGAACGTCGTAAAGAAAATGTCTTTTTTCTTGAACATGCGTATCCCCTTGTCCTGTGCATGAATTGGCAGCTTTCGCCATAACCGCAAACTATCTTATCATATTTTAATTCCCGATTGTTAAGGGATTGTTAACGTTTGTGAGAATCCGCAATTATTTTTCACGATAGGCTTCCTGCCGTTTCCAATACTGTCTAATCGCGGCCGTTTCCCCTGTTATCGTCCCCCAATCCGCCCCCTTCTATCCGCGATACGGGCAAGCCCGAAAAGACGGCCGTCCCAGCAGTTGCGCACTGCTAAGAACGGCCGCCGCGAGCGGATCGATCATGCTTAATACCCTATAAGAATCACTGAACCGATACGTGCTCCGCGAGACTCGTTGCGCTCGGCACGATATGATAATACGTCTTGCCCGGCGCGAACTTCAGCTCGCTGCCGTCCTTCATGATACGGATGACGTCATCCCCGCTGCGCACCCATTCGGCCTCGACCGCCTTGCCTAGCTGGTAGAGCACGGCAGGTCCGCCGCTCTTGAGATCGACTTCCATGCGGCCTTCGTTGTCCAGCACCTTATGTCGCGTACCCAGCACGACGAGGTTGGTTGCCGTCAATTGATCGCCGCTCGTCAGGTCGGTGTGGGGCTTGTCGTTGATCGCACGGCTGTACAACTGCGTCACGGAATCATATGCATAAGACACCTTGTAATTGTCGAGCATGAACTTGATTTCGATCTTCGTCGCATCCGTTCCCCCGATCGGAGGAACAGCCGTCTCCATGAACGGATATCCGCCATGGACAGCGGTCGCGGCATAGCCTTTCTTCTCGGCGCCTTCGCGCAGGCTCTTCAGGTCCGAATAGAGATTATGAGGCGCCTTGCGGCTCTTGTCCCGCTTGAAGTAAGTACCCGCGTTCGAGATCTCGTCGAGGTACGGCTTGTCCTGCCGCTGCAGAATGGCATAAGCGTCATTGCTTGCGCCCGCATGCGCAATAATCGAACCGTATGTATCCGCCAACTCGATCAGATAGGGACGAATGCTGCGAATCGGGCCGATCGGGCCGTCGAACGCATCGCTCTGGAACACGGCGATCAGCCGCGTAATGCCGCCTTCGGCAAGCACTTCCCATACCATGTCTGCGTGCGGAAGGCCGGATTGCGGGCGCGCCGCGCCGAAATTATTGATCATGACGGCCACCGGACGGGTTGTCACGACTTCTTCGACCGGCAGACCGGTGAGCGGCGCAAGCGCCTTCGGCTCAGGCTCCGGCTCGGGCTCGACCGGTGCAGGCTCGTTCGCTGCCGTATTCTCCAGGCTTGCATCCGGTGTCTCGTCGTTGTTGCTGCCACTGCCTGAACATGCGGTCATCGCAAGCGCGATCGCAAGCAGCAGGAGAAGCACCAGGCGTCCCGTTCGTACCGTTCGTGTCACATCGATCCCATCCTTCGTCTCGTAGTCGTCGCTTTTCGCTCCTTCCATTAAACCACAATTTATCCGTTATTGTCCCAGCATTCGCCGAGAATCTGCCATTATTCCGCCGAATGCGTTCTGGAATACGAGAATTGGGTCATATCGTCACTCCGTTCGGCTCCGGCGTCTTCAAGCAGCCGAATGATCGTATCATATTCCTCGACCGTCGGCGTAAGGCGCTCGTCAACGACATTCCTGTAACCGCCGGCGATCTGATCCCGCCAGTAGACCGCGATCTCCAGCGGAGACCCCAGCCGTCCGCCCGCGACATTCGGATCCGCCCCCGCTTCAAGAAGATACCTCACCGTATCTACCTTTCCCCAGGACACGGCATTCTGTAGAAGCGTGAGTCCATACCAATCCGGCGTGCAATAATCGATGTCCATGCCGTACCGCAAGAATAGCTCGACCATCTCGATCGATTCATGTATGAACGCATAGCTCTCAGGACCGAGGGGTCCCTGCAGCACCGTAGGATCGGCGCCGTTCTTCAGTAGCCGTTCCGCCGATTCCAGGTCGTTGCCGTAGATCGCGTCGAGCAATGCGACTTGCTTGGCCGACAGTACCCATACCACGTTGAGTCCGCCGCCGTAGAGCTCTACGTCTCCCCCGCTCGCATCCCCCACGAAGCGAAGCGGCACGTAGGCAACGCCTTCTTGGATGACCGGCGCAAGCGGCATATTCGCTTCGGAACCGTTCACGTAAGCGGTATTCGAGCCGAGCGTCAGCACGATCTCGCGGTCGGCGCCGTGTGCCGTGATCTGTTTCTTGGCGGTATCCCATGCCACCGTCATGCCTAGCCGATCGAACACGGGACGGAAGGGGACCATCGTCGTCCCCGCTTCCAAGAACGGAGGATCCGCAAGCCGAAGTTCTTCGTTGTCGATCACGATCTTGTAGGTCGGCTTCGTCTGTTCGGCTGCATCGGCTCTGCTCGATGGAATAGGAGCGGTAGTCCCGAGCAGGATCAGCATGAACACGACTAGCCTCCTCATCCCTGTACCTCCGGCCGATATAGCTCGAACGCCGCGCTGGCTGCCTCGCGCCCGTTGACGATCAGCGTTACCCGGTGCGTCCCCGGGTAATGCTTGCGGGTCGTCATGTCCCGCATCGACTGCCTGCGGGAGTAGGACACGCTGCCCGGCGGCATGCTGCGCTCCGACAGCTTGAACACCTTGCGCGATGTCTTCCCGCTGCTCTTCACGTAGTCGATCGCGTAATCGATGCGCACAAGCAGTTGCTCATCCGCGTCCTGCCGCAGCTCCCACGCGAATGCCAGCTCGCCGCCGAGCGGCACGACAGCGGACGCCAGCCGGAAGCCGCTGACCGTCACCGCCGTGTCTTGCCCGAAGCCGAACAGCGCCAGCACCTCCGGAATGCCGCGCTTCAGAAGCGTGCGGCAGGCATGCTTCAAGACGGCATCGGTCCGTTCGCTCGCGCCGTACCAGCGGTGCGCGAGCTCGATGACGAGCGCCGGATGGTCCTTGGTAATGTCGTTAAGATTATTCGCCACGCTGCGGCGAACGTACTCCGACTCGTCATCCTTCAGCTTCTCGAGGATCGGCAGAATCGGAGACGGGTCGCGCTTGAAATCCTCCAGCGCCATCATCCAGGGCAGGCGCGGGCGGCAGCCTTCGCTTGCCAGACGGCGGACGTGATGGTTCGGATGCTCCGCCCATGCCAGCATCTGCGCCATCATCCGCTCCGGGTCGCGCTTGATGAACGGCCGCACCGCCTCCTCCGAGCTGGACGCCATCGTGAACCGCTCGAGCGCCCTCATTGAAGTGTCCCAATCGTCCAATCCGTAGACCATGACGAAGTCCGGGAAGAATAAGTACTCGAACCCGCGGAAGCGGTCCGTAATCGCTTCGAGCACTTCGATCGCGGCGGGATAGTCGGTCGGAAGCGTCTTGCCGAGCGCCAGCGTAATCGCGCGGAATCGCTGCTTCAGCTCCTTGTCTGCCCACTCCTCGTCGAATACGGCCGCGAGGAAAGCAGTCCGGTCGAATGCCGGATAAGCCTCCCGCACCCCGTCCGCGAAATGCTCCAGCAATTGCCGCGTGAAGCGGTCTTTCAATAACTCAGCCATATGCAGGTACAGCCTCCTTCATCGTCATCAAGCATAGATCCGCAGGGGTATTGGCCGGCGTTATCCGAGATCCATATTCCAATTGGACCATTCCGAACCGCAGCGAATTCACTCTTCAACTGTCCCTATCATAACAAAAAATAGTGACAGCAGGCTGTCACTATTCTCATAACCATTGTACTTACAGTACATATTCAAAAAGGCCGGTCGTCATCGTCGAGAAGGTTGAACGATAGTAGAAAATGAGGAGCGCAGTGTAGTCTAAGCTACATGAGCACCGGAATTTTCGCTAGCGTTCAAGATTCGACGTCGAATACGCTCCGAAGCATCAACATCGCGATCACGAGCGGCCTCTAGATGCTCCAGTGCTGCCAATCTTGCTGCCTCTTCTCCCGCAGCACCAGCCAATCCAGCGAATGCCGGATCGCTTCCTCCTGATGCGCGCGCGTCGAGTACGTATGGTCCGCCTGAAAAATAATCTCCTTGTCGCACGCACCGCCGTTCCGCATCCAGAACACCTTCTGCATCAGAAAGGCGTAGTCCGCCGGGATCACGTCGTCGCTCGTGCCGTGCAGGAGCAGCACGTCGCCGCCGAACCGCCGCGCGGCCTCGAACGGCTGGTGCTCGGCCAGCGATTGGAAGAACGCGGGCTGCAGCGAATAGCCGAGATGGTCCGTGCTGCCCTTCTCGATCGCTTCATCGTACGCCTTCCGCCCGACGATCCGCACGATATCGTTCATCGGATAGCCGACGGCCGACCAGAGAATCAGGTGCTTGACGCGCCGATCGCGTACGGCGGTCAGCAGCGCGACGGCACCGCCCAAGCTATGGCCGAGCAGCGTCACGTTGCGCGGATCGATGCAATCCATGTCCAGCATATAGTCGAGCGCCGTCCGCGTCTGGTCGATCATCGCGTCCAAGCCGAGCGCGCCGTAATCGCCCGTGCTCTCGCCGCAGCCGCCGTAGTCGAACCGCAGCACGTAATAGCCGGCATCCGCCAATGCCCGAGCCGTCTTCACGAACAGGCGGTTCACCCCGACTCGGCTGCCGACGAAGCCGTGGCAGATGATGACCGCCGGCGCCTTCGACTCGCAAGCCTCCGGCTTCTTCGGGTAATGCAAGGTTGCGGCCAGCTCCAGCTGTTCATGCCGCAGCGTCAGTGCCTTTTCCATCATGATCCGCTCCTTATCTTCTATGACCATCTATTCCGATTATATTACTTGGTATTACTATAGTATGGTGCTTCTCTTCTTTTGTCAACAAGAACGTTCAATGATTCTGCTGCTCACCCGCAAGTATTTGCCCGCTTCCGCAATGCAATTCTATCCGTAAGCAAGCTCTCTCTTCCAACCCATACACCTGCGCTCAGCCCCCAAAAACCAGCTAATGTTTGTCAATACCTATTGCTTGGATTGCGACAGATATATTTGCTATACTGTTTATGAACAACACAAAGAAGCCTCCGTTGGCGCGGATGCCTCTGGGTAAATATGGTATTTA
>JAEZCJ010000190.1 GCA_023433615.1 Bacillota bacterium
CGCCTTCGTTTCGCCATTCGTCCGACGTTCCTGCAATCGAGTGCGGTTTTCCGCCTTCGTTTCGCCATTCGTCCGACGTTCCTGCTATCGAGTGCGGTTTTCCGCCTTCGTTTTGCCATTCGTCCGACGTTCCTGCAATCGAGTGCGGTTTTTCGCCTTCGTTTCGCCAATCAACCGCTGTTCATACCAACGTATGCGACAGCCATTTGACAGCCGATCGACAACTCGATTACCCCTGCCTCGTCTGCATCGCGCGTTCTTGCAATCGGGTCTTCGGCAGCGCCGTTAATCCTCTTCGGTCCTTGCTGCCTCGGTCCCCGTTGCCCCGGCCCCTGTAACCGTCGCCGTGCCGGCTCCTGCCGCAGTGCCAGCATCCGCGCCGGCATTGCGGCCCGTCTGCGAATGATTCGGAGTCGCATCCTGCTGGATCTCCGAGCCGCCTTCCGTGCCGCTCTGGCTAAGCGGCGGCGTCTGCACCACGGGTTTGCGCGGCGTGCCGGTCAAGCCGATATGCTCATCATAGGCATCGAAGATTTTGCGGGCGATCGGCGCAGCTGCGCGTCCGCCGTAGCCGCCTTCGGGCACGACGACCGCTACCGCGAGCTTCGGCTTGTCGGCCGGCGCATAGGCGATGAATACCGCGTTCTCCACGGGTTTCGGAAGACTGGTCTGCTGCTGCGATGTGCCGGTCTTCCGGCGGAAGTCGTACGGAAAGCCGTCGAACCCTCTCACGCCGGACTTCATGCCGGTCTCGATTTCCCTCCAGTACTCATCCGGCAGATTCACCGTGTTGAGCACGACCGGCTCGAACGTCTGCTCGACTTGACCGGAAGGATCCACGATCCTCTCCACGAATTGCGGCTTCATCCGCTTCCCGCGGTTAGCGAGCGTGGAGACATACTGCGCAAGCTGCAGCACGGTATAGCGGCCCTGCTGCCCGAACGAGGCATAGATGAGCGCCGACTGCGCGCTGCCGTTCTCGGCCTCATGGAAGTAATCGATAACGCCCTTCGTCTCGCCCGGAAGGCCGCTCTCGGTCGATACGCCGAGCCCGAACTGCTTCATGTAGCTGTCCCAGACATCCACGCCCTTGCTGCCTTTGTATTTCATGTACAGCGCGTTCCCGATCTTCTCCGCCATGAACGTGTTCGACGACTTCTCGATCGCCCTGGCAGGATCTAGCGAACCGTAGGCGTGACCGTCCGCGTTCCCGATCGACACGCGATGCGTTCCTTCGCGGCCGAAGTAGAATCTGCCCGAGTCGTGATACCTCGAACTCGTCGTAATCAAGCCTTCCGCCAAGCCGACCAGCACGGACAGCGGCTTCTGCGTCGAACCGAGCGGCACGAGCGAAGACGGATGCTTGTTTGCTTCCTTCTGCGACTCCCACTCTTGGTACACCTGCGAGATCGTGCCGTTCTTCAGGCGAATCTGAACTTCCTTGTAGTTCGCAGGGCTGATCTGCCCGCCGCGCCAGACGTTCGGGTCATAATCCGGCATGCTTGCCATAGCGACGACCTTGCCTGTGTCGACTTCGATCGCAACGGCATAACCCGCACGCACATAGGGCGCGCGGTCTCCGCTGGCCGCTGGTGCCGTGCGCAGGTATTCGATCTGATTCAGAATCGCCTGCTCGGTCGCGAGCTGCACGTTCCGATTGATCGTCAGGTACAGGTCGCTGCCCTTCTCCGGTTTCGTGATCGTCGGCGGCCCGATGATCGTATCCTGGTTATTGATCGGATACGTCTTCACCCCGTTCTTGCCGCGCAGCACATCCTGATACATATATTCCAGCCCGTCCATGCCGACGTCCTCTTCGTCCAGGTACTTCAGCGTGGCATCCTTCGATTCCGCCTTCTTCTGGTAGAAGTCCTTCGTCGCCGCGGACGTGACGGCCGAGTCAAAATCCTTCAAATACCCGACCAACTGCACCGCTACCGTATTGTCGTCATAATTCCGTATGCTGTCTTCGACGATCTCTACATTGCGGAACTTGTTGCGGTTCTCCATGAAATAAGCGATTTCCCTCTTCGTGAGGTTAACCTTGATCACCCGCGGCGTGTACATGTTGTTCTGCTTGAACTTGATGTCCATCCGTCCTATGATTTCCTCGACGGTCATCGCCTCGCTGGGAGAGCCGTAAGTCGTGAACACTTCTTGGAGCGATTCCGCGATCTCCCGGGCTTCAGCTTCCTTGATGCTGGGCTCCATCGTAAAGTACAGCGACTGCGTAGCGGTCGAATAGGCGATCGCCTTGCCCGTCGCGTCGTAGATATTGCCGCGGATCGGCGGAATCTGCACGGGACGGATGCCGCTCGTGAATTCCTTCTCCCTGAGCTGCGGCCCTTGCACGAACTGAAGGATTGCAAGTTGTACGATCAGCACGCTGAACAGGAAGAACGTACTGAAGAAGAACAAGTTCAGCCGAAACGAAAAATGTCTCCGGTTCACGATCTGCCGCTTCTGTTCCTCTTCCGTTCGTTGACTCGTCATCTCTCACACCCCCTCCCATCACGCACGATTATATGTTGTCCATTCATAGACGATTCAAGCGCCTGCTTGGTTGACACCCGACTGCCGATTCTGCGCTTCAAGCTTCGCGAATATGGGTCTTGTCGAACCCGATCGGATTGAACCAGTCGCCCGACGATGCCCAAGTCGCATCCAGCGGAATCCAAGCCCCGCTGTCCGCGAGGTGCACCTCGTTCCAGGCATGCGGCCCGTAGCCGCCGCTGCCGTCCGCGCCGAGTCCGGTCACGACGCGCACGTCCAGGCCTGCCGTCCGCGCCATGACGGCGTAGAGCCGAGCGACGTCGATACAGACGCCCGTCCGCGTGCGGAACGTCTCCTCAGGCGTCTGTTCCTTCCATATGCCGAGCTCGGTATAGTCATTCGCTTTGTCCCAGTCGTATGCAATCCGCGTCCCGATCCAATCGTAGAGCGCACGGGCTTTCGCCTCGTCGCCTGCATGCGCCTTCGTAATGGTGAGCGCTGCCTCCCGTATGTCTTCCGGTACGTCGCGGTCGATAATCTCGTACTTGCGCTGCAAGATCCGTTTGAATTCGGCCTCGACTGCGCGAGTCAGTACAGGCCCCTGCTCCGCGATTACGCGGCCTGCAACAGGCTCGAGCAGGCGAGAAGAGGCTTCCTGGTACACGGGCGAAGAGGCAATGTTGGCCGCGTAAGGCGCCGCAGGCATCAGCGAAACATAAATGAACAGAACCGCCACGAATACAAGCGATCGGCCTGCTCCATGCGCAGCCCCGAGCAGCGCGCCGACCGTGCGGCTCGCGAACGTTCCGCCATGCCTGTCACGCTCGTGCGGACCGTTCATGCCGACCGTGAACCCGGCGAGCAGCGGAAGCACGAATACCCCGATCAGCCTGGACAGCGACCGGATGACGAGATAGCCCAATAAGAATAACACGCCGAAGCGAAGCAGCGGGTAGTCCCGCAGACTGGTCGCGAACGTGTACCAGATCTGCTCCCAACCGTTCAATTCGGCGTTCGGCAGCTCCAGGTTGCGGGACTGCAGCAGCAATTCCGCGGCAGGCGAGAGCCAGATCGCGATCCGGGCTGCCGCAATAAGCGAAATGATGACCCATACGCCGTCCCAGATGAACGAGAAGAGGTGCTTAGCCGAGCCTGATGCGCCTCTCTTCATCCCTTGCAGCAGCGAATACGCAAGAATGAGGAGCACGCATATCGCTACCGGTTCCGCATAAGCACCGCTCATCCCCGCTCCCCCCAAGGACCACTTGTGATTACGAAGTATAGCTTCGCAGATTACTCGACGTCGAATCTTGAACGCTGGCGAAATTTAAGCGTATGCTTCCGATGTGCGTTTCCTACGGAAACGTTGGAGCTCCTCAATCCCTACCATCGTCCTACCTTCTCGGTACTGACAAGTGGTCTTTATTAAACTGCGATCAGCCCTTGGTCTTCGCTTGCTCGATCAGACCCGCGATCGTGTCGTCGACCTTCCAAGTGCCGAGCGCCGCCCCGCGGAAGGATACTTCAACCTCCGCTGCGCCTAGCGTTCCCGTCAACTCCAGGTTCGCCGTCTTCACGGTGAAGGTACCGTCTCCGTTCGATGCGTACGTGGCATCGGCCGCCTCGCCGACCATGGCATTGATCGCTTCCTTCTTCACGCTCTCCGCCACTTGAGCGCCGACCTCCGTACCGATCTGCTTCAGATTCTCGACGTTCAGATCCTCAAGCGTATAACCGCTGTATAGCAGCACGCCGATCACGATGGCAGCGACCAGCAGCCACTTGATTACGGTCTTCACGACGCGGACGACGATGAACAACACGACGACTGCGATCGCCAAGATCAGCCAGTGCGCTTCGAAAAAGCTCTTCCAAGTCTCGATGTCATAGTTCATGATTTCGTTCAACATCTATATTCTCCCCCAATATCCGAACATCTGTATTCGATCAATCCCTATTATACCTTATGGATCCAACCAGCGTAAACGTCCGCCTCCGCAAGACATAACCCGTCCACCCCGGGCGTACAAGTAGTAAGAGAGATATTAGACAGGAGAGTGACCGCATGAAAACAGCTGTATGGCTCTATCTATTCTCGTTCGTCGCCGTATTCGACCTCCATGCCCAATACCCGATCCTGACGCCTTTCGCCGTCTCGATCGGCGCGGCGCCATCCTTCATCGGGCTCATGATGGGCATGTACTCGATTACGCATCTCCCGGGCAATCTGATCGCGGGCTATGGGATCGACCGCTACGGCAGCCGAATCTTCATCATGCTCAGCCTGCTGCTTGCTGGCGGCATCCTGCTGCTGCAGTCCCGCGTCACCGACCCGTGGCAGCTGCTCACGCTGCGATCGATCAGCGGCTTTGTGCTCGCCTTCCTGTCGCCGGCCTGCATGTCGCTCTTGGCGAAGCTGACGAACGACCAGGTGCAGCAAGGCAAGCTGATGGCCGGCAACGGCCTCGTCCACACCTTGGCCTCCGTCGTGTCCCCCGCTGCCGGGGCGCTGCTCGTCGCCCGGGTCGGCTTCGAGCAAGCGTTCTTCGCGCTCGGCTGGATTCTCGTCGGCACGGCGATATGCGCATTCGTCTTCATCCGAGACAAGCAGCCGTCCGATGACGATATCGCAATCCCGTCTCATGCGCACGGCCTCGCAGCAGAGCAAGCCGCAGACGCCCAGGCTGCTCTACCTGAGGTCAGACTGCCTTGGCTCGTCTACATTTTGCCGGTTGCAATGGCCTGCTCGCAAGGCATCCTGTCCTTTGAGCTGCCGCTGATCGCGCATGAAGGCAACGGCGTCCTGACGACCGGCCTGTTGTTCTCGGCGATCAGCCTGGGCGGCCTGGTGACGCTCAGCCTGCTCTTCCTGAACCGTTTGTCGCCGTTTCTCCGGTCGTTGTGGGGCGCTTTTGCGCTTGCGCTTGCGTTCTTCGCCGTTGCGATTGAGCTCCCGCTTCCGCTTGCCTGGCTGCTGTTGTTCATCGGGATGGCCAAGGGCGTCATCTATCCCGCGCTGTCCTCCCTGCTCATTCAGCTGAGCGGCGGCAGCAAATACGGCCGAACGTTCTCCATTCTCTCCATCGCATTCTCGGTCGGCGCATTCCTCGGTCCGATGCTTGCCGGCCAAGTCCGGGATTATGTATCGCCTTATTTCATCGCGTTTGCCGTCCTCATGCTCGCCGTGCTCATTCTGCCCTTCACGAACAATCGCCGGACGTCGACGCAGCTGCCGATTCTGCATCACGACTGATGCATCTTTAAGGATTCGACATTTCCCGGGAAATGGGTACAATGATGGTAACAGGAGGGCTTCGACATGGACATCGCCATCATCGTGGAGGGCAAGAACGACCGCAGTCGGCTGCGAAGGCTGCTCACGGAGGACGTCGACATCCTGTGCACGTTCGGCACGCCGGGCGCGCTCCAGGTCGATAAATTGGCCAAGCAGGTCGGTCAGCGCGACGTGTACATTTTCACGGACAACGATGCCTCCGGCTCACGGATTCGGGGCATTCTGCGCGACGTATTCCCGGATGCGGAGCATATCTATACGCGCAGAGGCTACCCGGGCGTAGAAGGGACGCCGGTGGAATATCTCGTGCAGCAGTTGGAAAAGGCCGGCCTCGGCGACTACCTCATCCAGGAAACTTGAATCAGACGCGAAGAAGGGACGCCGACCAGGACGTCCCTTCTTCATTGCGGCCGTCGACCCGGCCTACGTTATAGCTGCAGCAAATAGATGACCAGCGTAACCGTGAAGACGCTAAGCACGGTCGAAACGAATACGGCTTGCGAAGCGAACTCCGCTTCATTATCGAACTCGACCGCGAGCAGCACGCTGCTGAGCGAGGTCGGGACCGCCGAGGAGACGATAAGCGCGGCTGCCGTCAAGCCGTCGATGCCGAGCACGACGGTCACTAACCACGCGATTGCAGGACCTGCGGCGAGCCGAAGCGCCGTGGACAAGCCGACGTCGAGCAGCAGCGGCCGGCTGATCCGCCATTTCATGCTGCCGAGCTGCACCCCGAGCGTGATCAGCGCCGTGCCGATGAACGCATTGGATAGATAGCTGATCGGCGTTGCCGCGTAATCCGGAATCGGTACGGAGAAGCTGCGCAGCACCAGAGCAAGCGGAATGACGTACAGCGAGGGCATCGACAAGATGACGCGCCGGATCGTTCGCCAATCGGCCTTGTGCGCATTCACGTTATAGACGCCGTATGTATTCGGAAGCAGATTCTGCATCATCATGATCAACACCTGGATCGCCAGGGTGAACGGATTGCCTGCGAACGCCAGTTGGTTAAGCGGAATGCCGTAATTGGCGCTGTTGTAGAACAGCACGCTGTTGCGCATCGCCGCCCTTCGACCGCCGTCCATTCGCCTCACGCGAATCGCGATCTCGAGCAGGCCGTACTGCGCGGCCATGAAGATGCCGAAGAACAGCATGACCTGTCCGAAGATCGCCAGCGTAATCGGCGTCTCGTACAGCAGCTCGAACATGATCGCCGGCGAGAAGAGATAGAAGTTCAGCTTCGAAAGCGTCTTGATATCCAAAGAAAAAGCCCGCTGCAGGATGACGCCGATCGCGATCATCACCGAAAGCGGGAGAATGTTGTTCGTTAGAATGTGAAAAAAAATGTCCATGAGGTCTGTTCGCTTCTTTCCTCAGGTCTAGTCCAGCAAGCTGTCGATATCCTGCAGAATGCGCTCCGGCGTCAGCGTGTCGTCTCCCCCGCCGCGGATGCGGCTGCGGATGCGGCCGTCCTGGTCCACGACCGAGATGATATCCATATGGACAAGATTCTCGGGGCTGCTGTTCAGGACGCCGAGATCGAAGCCGTTATTCGCGACATCCACGATCTGCTGCGCTTCGCCGCGCAGGAAGCTCCAGCCGGATTGGTCGGCGCCGTAGCCGTCCGCGTACTGCTTCATCAACGTAGGCGTATCGCGGTGCGGGTCGATCGAGATCCACTTGAATTCGACCTTCGAGCCGAAATCGCCGCGCTGCTTCAGCGTATCCTGCACTTCCCTCGCAATGACCGTCGTGGCGGGACATTCCTCCGGACAGTTCGCGAAGAAGAAGTACACGAGACGCACCTTGCCGTTCGAATCCGCGAACGACTCCTCTTCGCCGCTCAGATTCGTCAGCGTGAAATCACCGACTTCCTTGATAACGGGCAGCTTCTCTTTGCCGCCGAAAATATTGTAAGCAAAGCTTAAGTAAATGGCCATTAGGACGACCAGCGCCATAAGCGCGATCTGGAATGCATATTTCTTCATGAATGTCACCGCGTTACCCTCCCTGCGTTGCTTACGTTACGGCAGCCATGCGCCGTTGCCCGTCGTATTCACGACCATCAGCAAGAAGACGACCATGAGATAATTGACGGATATCATAAAATTCGCCTTCGCCCATTTCTCCGTATCTGCCGCCGAGAAGCCCCGCACCGTGTGCCAGCCCCATACTGCCGCTCCGATTACGGACACGATGAGGAAGATCATGCCGGTGTAGTCGTACGTATACATGAAAATGCCTACGGGCAGCAGCAGCACGACGTACGGAATCATCTGCAGCTTCGTGCGCGGAATGCCCTTGACGACCGGCAGCAGCGGGAATCCCGCCGCACGGTATTCTTCTACCCGCCTAATGGCAAGCGACCAGAAATGAGCCGGCTGCCACAGGAACAGCAGCGCGAACAGCAGCCATGCGCCGGCATCGATCGTCGGGTTCACCGCGCAATAGCCGATAACGGGCGGCATTGCGCCGGATACGCCGCCTACCGAAGTGCTCCATGTCGAGGATCGCTTCAACCACATCGTATAAACCACGATATAGACGAACATGCCCAGCAGGCCAAGCAAGCCGCACAGCGTATTCACGAGCAGGAACAGCACCAGCTCGCCCGCGATACCGAGCGCAATTCCGTAACCCAGCACGATGCCCGGCGATAGACGGCCGGCCGGCAGCGCTCTCTCCTTCGTGCGGTCCATCTTCTGATCGAGCTCGCGATCCCAATAATTGTTGATCACGCACGATGACGCCATCGTAAGTGCGGACCCCAGCAGCATCCACAACAGCAGCACCCAGTCGATTTCCCACTTGGACGCTACCCAGAAGCCTCCGAAGGCCGCAATAAGATTCAAGCGAATGATCCGCGGTTTCGTTAACGTATATAGATCTTTTAGCACAGCGGTCCTCCCACATTCAGGCGGCTGATTAGGCCATTGGCGATCTGCCCCAAGCCCCCGAATCGTAACTAATCATACCGAAAAAACATACGATTGACAACGTTCGCCAGGTTCGTTCATCATTCCGACACCAACCCGTTCATAATTCCGCCACATGGAGGGACCGCTTGTGATCACGATGTAGCGCTGCGTAGCTTACTCGACGTCGAATCTTGAACGCTGGCGAAACTTCCGGTGCTCACGTAGATCTGTCTACGCTCCGCTCCTCATTTTCTACCATCGTCCAACCTTCTCGGTGCCGACAACCGGTTAATTGGAAATATTGCGGATTCCGTGCAATAGAGGGGCGAAAAATCCCAGCGATATGGAACCAACGTGGGCGAACGGCAATATGATGTGTTGTGGCGAACGCCTATGGGCGATTCAACCGCTCGTTCGCGCCGGCAGCGCCTCGAGCGGTATCGACAGGAGGAATGATTCATTCGATGGCGGTCATTAAATCGAACTCCGAGCAAGTGAAGCTCCTGGCCCGTCTCATGCGCGCCGAAGCCGAAGGCGAGGGCGAGCTGGGCATGCTGATGGTCGGCAATGTCGGCGTTAACCGCGTACGGGGCGATTGCTTGGACTTCAAGAACATCCGCACCATTCCGCAGATGGTCTATCAGCGCCCGGGCGGCTTCGAGGCAACAATCAAAGGCTACTTCTACCAAGGAGCCCGCGACAAGGAGATCCGGCTGGCCCGACGCGTCATTAACGGCGAGCGGCAGCATCCGGCGTCCAATGCGCTATGGTTCTATCGGCCGTCGGGCAATAGCTGCCCCGCTACCTGGTGGGACCAGACGAACAGCGGCAAGTTCAAGAAACATTGCTTCTTCATCCCTACGCGTGCCGATTGCCCGAGCGTCTATTAGACGCACAAGCGCGATTCGACGCGCAATAAACCCTATTTAGGAGGATCACAAAAAGATGATTACGAATCCTTACAGCGGTTCCATGACTTATGCAGGCGGCAGTACGCCTTACGGCTACGGAACTTATCAGCCTTATCCCGGCACGAGCGCAAGCATGCCTATGCCTGCCACGATGCCGATGCAGCAAGCCCCCGTGCTCGCTCAGCCCCCTGCCGTGCCGAGCGGCGCGATCGTCACGCCGACCGGCGGCAACATCGTGACGGTACCGGCGGTCGAGGAGTCTTACATCGAGAATATTCTGCGCCTGAACCGCGGCAAGATGGCAACGATCTATATGACATTCGAGAACAACTCGCAATGGAACGCTAAGATATTCAAAGGGGTCATCGAGGCTGCCGGACGCGACCATATCATCATCAGCGACCCGGCTACCGGCATGCGCTACGTGCTCCTGATGATCAACCTCGACTATATCACGTTCGATGAGCCCATCGCGTACGAATACCCGTTCCAAGGCGGCGTAGTCACGAATGTGCCGGCTGCTCAGACAGGCGGCATTACGGGCTGATCAGATCGGACGGAACACCCAGGCATGGATGCGGGCTTGTCCGCCCGGCACAAATGCGAACATGGCCGACCAAGGGGAGCGCGGATCCAGGCGCTCCTCTTGAATGTGCCCGGCCTCCTCTTCGCTCTCCGCTTCCCATACCTCGACGAACAGGCCCGGTTGATCCGTTCCTTCATATATATGGCACACATGGCTCAGCTTGGCCCGCATGTCGGCAAGCCAGGCGAGATAGCGCTCTCGAGCCTCCGGGTCGATTCGGTATTCTACGAAACAACGGTACACCTCGGCATCCCCCTCATAATTGCTATCGTTGCTGCAAATACTAATCCATACTCTACCCGAATAAAGCGGAAGGGGGCAAGATGGATGGATACCAGTACGCATCTGCTGTCAGGGCTGAGTCTTGCGGGCTTATCCATGGTAGATCCCTTGATCGCGGCCGATGACAGGCTGCTCGGCGCCGTCATGCTCGGTATCGTGCTTGGCGCGCAGGCACCGGATGGGGACATGCTGCTGCGCTTGAAGGGCAGCGCCTGCTACATCCGCAATCATCGCGGCAGATCCCACTCCTGGGTCGCGGTTCCGATCTGGGCGGCAGGCATTACTTCGCTCATCCAATGGCTGTACGGCTTCGATCTTCCCTGGCTCCATCTGGGCGGTTGGATCTTGCTCGCGACGGTGCTTCACGTCGTCAGCGACCTGTTCAACAGCTACGGCACGATGGCGGCATGGCCAATCTCGCAGCGCTTCATCGCATGGAATATTATCCATCTCTTTGACCCGTTCCTATTCGTTCTCCGATTGACTGCAATCGGCTTGTGGGCATTCGGCGCGGCGGAGCCCGCCCGGCTGTTCCCCGTCATGTATGCGATACTCGTGCTTTACTATATCGCGCGGATATGGCAGCACCGCGCCGGCACGCTGCGCGCGCGGAGTTTGGACAAGACGGCGAGCACCGCAAATTCTGTCTATACCCTGATTCCTACCTTGACGCTGTCCGATTGGAACGTCATACGCCGCAATCCGGACAGCAGCTTTACGATCGGGAATCTGCATAAAGATCGGCTCACTTGGATCGAGACGCTCCGGAGCGCAGAGCACGAAGCCGTAGAACGATCCAAGATGGACAAGGATATTCAGGGCTTCCTGGCGACTTCCGACTATCGCATAGCCAAACTGACCGCTTACGATTGGGGCTGGGAAGTGCGATGGCTCGATGTCCGTTACCGGCATAGGCAAGATTACCTTTTCAACGCCGTAATCGTCATGGATCGCGACTATGGGAAAATGGGCTCCTTCATCGGTTGGGTCAGCGACAAGAAGCTTGTTCGGCTTCGAACCGTCCGTACCTATTGATCCCTATTGACCGCATCCGTCCCTTCCTTCACAATAGGAGGGGACTTTGTCATGCTCGACTGTCCGCGTCCGGTTAAGCGAACGCGGAAGAAGCCCGGGAACATGCCCCGGGCCCCGCTAGTAGGTATGCTTAGAATTGACGGCTGCCGCCTGCCAATTGTTGTTCCGCGATTTGGACGAGGCGCTTCGTGATGTAGCCCCCGAGGGAACCGGCATCGCGGGTTGCCATGTTGCCATAGTAGCCGTCCTGTGGAATTTGTACGCCCAGCTCTTGAGCCGCTTCATACTTGATTTGTTCCAGTGCATGTCTCGCTTGAGGTACTACCAGCGTATTGCTGTTACGGGATTGGCCTGCCATGTTGTGTAGTCTCCTTTCGTCCTCTAAGCTGATGTGTTTTGCAAGCTTGCAAGCTTATTATGTGCCGCTATCGACATCTTATGCTTCCACTCTCGAAAATTTCAGAACAATTTTCATAAGGAGACGACCCATGCCTAAATTTCAAGCGTTGTCGTTCGCCGTTCTCGGCGTATCCATGATGGTCGCAACAGCCGTGTCGCTAACCGTCAACGGCTGGCTGGCTGCTCTATTCTTCATCCTGCCCCTCTTCGTCATCGGGGCGGGATTCATCTACAAGGCGCGCCTGCGCAAAAGAGACGGCTCCCAATAAGGAGCCGTCTTCTTATGTCCTATCGATTGCACGATTAGCGAGGCAGCAGGAAGCCCATCTTCTCCTTCACGCCGCGCACGGTTTCGTCGGCAACGACGGAAGCTTTGTCAGCGCCGTCCCTCAGAATCCGGTGCAGTTCGCCAGATGAGCGAATCTCCCGATAGCGCGCTTGCAGCGGCTCGATCGTGGCTACGACGTGGTCGGCAAGGTCCTTCTTGAAGCCGCCGTACCCCTGTCCCTCATAACGGCGCTCGATCTCCTCGACCGTTACCCCTGCGCAATGCGCGTAGATGCTCATCAGGTTACTGATCTCCGGTTTGGCTGCGGGATCGTACTTCACCTCGCGGCCCGAATCCGTAACGGCACGGCTCAGCTTCTTGCGAATGACATCCGGCTCATCCAGCAGCGCGATATAGCTGCCGGGATTCGGATTGCTCTTGCTCATCTTCTTCGATGCGTCGTCAAGCGACATGATGCGGGCGCCGACCTTCGGAATATACGGATCCGGCACTTTGAACGTATCGCCGAACCTTCCGTTGAACCGGGCTGCCAGGTCGCGCGTCAATTCCAGATGCTGCTTCTGATCGTCGCCTACGGGTACCAGATCCGCCTGGTAGAGCAGAATATCCGCAGCCATCAAGGTCGGATAGACGAACAGTCCCGCTCCCACGGAATCTTTGCCGGCCGACTTATCCTTGAACTGCGTCATCCGTTCCAGCTCGCCCATGTAGGCGATCGTCGTCATGAGCCAGCCAAGCTCCGCATGCGCCCTAACATGCGATTGGGCGAATATCGCTGCCTTCGATGAATCGATGCCTGCCGCGATGAATAGCGCGGCAACCGCCTCCGTCTGTTCGCGAAGCGCGGCCGGCTCCTGCGGCACGGTAATGGCATGCAGATCGACGACCATGAAGTAACAGTCATGCGAGTCCTGCAGCTTCACGAAGTTTTGCATCGCGCCGATGTAGTTGCCCAGCGTCAATTGGCCGCTGGGTTGAATGCCCGATAGTACGCGTGTCATCTTCTCATCCCTCCAATATTATGATACAATTCGTATATACTAATGATACGATTTGTATTGTATCCCGCCGTTCAGACAACGCAAAAAGCCCCCGTCGCAAGGGACGAGGGACCGTGGTGCCACCCTTATTCGCCGTGATCGCGGTTCGATGCGACCGACAGCCTTCGGCTCCGTAACGCGGAGCGAACGGACAACCATTGGCTCGCCTCATGCATGATGGATGCAGAGGGCCAGCTTTCCGATTGTCGGCTCGAGGATCCATTCAGCTCGTTCGCGGCACCGGTTCGCAGCAACCACCGGCTCTCTGAGCGCGCATAAGCGGGCTTACTTATTCCCTTCATTGCCATTTGTAACGATTATACTCGGCTTCATCGCAATGTCAAGCCGCCTTTTTAGTGGGTCGTAATTCCCAAGAAAATTGCTTCTAATTATGTCGAATTCGTGATATCATTAGTCCTATAGAACTACAGAGATAGAGGTGAAGTACCATGCTAGCTGATATCAGAGTCGCACATTGCTCTTCCTGCGGCAAAGTATTCCAGAAGAATATCCGGAATATCTGCGGCGAATGTGCCGCAATTCTCGATAAGCAATACGACGATCTCGATCGTTACTTGATCAAGAATCGCCAATCCACTACCGACGAGGCATCGCATGCGACGGGCGTTCCCGTGAAGCAGATTCACGCCTGGATCCGTCAGAACAAGATCAGCCTGTACGGGTTTCCGAACTTGTCGGACGGCTGCGATATGTGCGGCGGACCGACGCGCCAAGGCCATCTCTGCACCTCCTGCTCGACCCGGCTGAAGTCGGATATCATCAAGATGAAAGAGGACGAACGCGCAATGCTGGCACGCCAGCGCGGCGCACTGAGCTACAAGAGCAAGCCGATCTGACAAGCAGAGACTACATAAGCCGTCCCTTTCGGGGGACGGCTTTTTTCATGTGTTTTCAAGTTGTCCTATAGACGGATGGCCAAGCATACACTATAATAATTTCCATAAACAGTAATCGTAACTATTACAATTTATTAACGAAGGGGTCGAGTCTATGCCCAATGCCGTCCTGCGCTGGGGACCTTCCGTTCTAGCCATCTGCTGTTTGGGGCTGCTCCTGCTTGTCGCCACAAGTGCTGCCCGGCCTGCCGCAATAACCGACATCGCATTCTGGGGATCCTTCAAAATCTTATTCCTCAGCATCATTCTGGAGGCATTCCCGTTCATTCTGCTCGGCGTTCTGTTCTCCGCGCTGCTGCAAGTATTCGTATCCGAGCAATGGATCGCGCGGCTCACTCCTCGCAATCCCGTGGCCGGCGTACTCTACGGCAGTCTGCTGGGCCTTCTCTTCCCGTTGTGCGAATGCGGCATGATCCCTGTCGTGAGGCGGTTGATTCGCAAAGGGCTGCCTGCTTATATCGGAATCGTCTACATCCTTGCAGGCCCGATCGTCAACCCCGTCGTATTCGCTTCGACATGGTCCGCATTCCGGACTCGTCCGGAGCTGACCTACTCGCGATTGGGATTGGCACTGGCCGTATCGATAACGGTCGGCTTGCTGCTGCATCGATTCATGCGCACTAGTCCGCTTAAGACAGTACACGGTCAGCACGATCATCAGCACGATCATCAGCACGATCATCAGCACGGTCATCAGCACGTTCACCATGCGCACCGCGGCCGCAGCCGATTCACGTCTACGCTTGCCCATGCTTCGGACGAATTTTTCGAGATGGGCAAGTACCTGATTTTCGGCGCGCTGCTAACCGCTCTGATCCAGACCGCGGTCAACCGCGAGACGCTTGTTACCATCGGCGATCACCCCTGGTTCTCGCATCTGTTCATGATGGGCTTCGCATTCTTGCTGTCGATCTGTTCCACTTCCGACGCGTTCGTCGCGGCTTCCTTCGCGGGAACTTTCACCGCTGGACCGCTGTTGGCCTTCCTTGTGTTCGGTCCGATGATCGATCTGAAAAATACGCTCATGCTGTTGTCCACGTTCCGCGCGAAGGTCGTCCTGGGACTGATCGCGCTCATCGGCTCGCTTGTCTTAATTGGCTCATGGTTAACCGAACGCTTCTATTTCACGTGAGAGGAGGGGCTTACCCATGCCATCTAAGCATCGCGGGAACACCGCTGCCGGAGCCCGAATCGTGCATCCTCTGTTTCGCGCGCTCATCCTGACGGGCTTCGCCGTTCTGATCGTCTATTTGGTTCGTACAGGCAATATCGGTCTCTACATCGCTCCTCGCATGGAAATTTACGTCAAGCTGTCTGCATTGGGACTGTATGCAGCCGCGGTATACCAATTTTACGCGGTCATCCGCGCTTGGTCGGGGCGAGAATCCGCACCGGACTGCGATTGCGGGCATGAACCCTCTCCAGGCGTACTTAAGCATGTTCCCCTCTATGGCTTGTTCGTTCTGCCGCTCGCTCTCGGCTTCCTGATGCCGGATACGACGATGGGCAGCTCGCTGGCAGCGAAGAAAGGCGTCGCCTTCTCGAGCTCGGAACAGCTTGGCGCAAGTGTCGCACCGGTTGAGCTTGCCCCTGATCAGGGGCTGTCGGATCAAGACAAAGGAAATCTTGACGCACTTTTCCCTGCGGACGAATATACGGCCTCCTACGCCGCGCATGCAAAAGAATTGTACGTCAAGCAATCCGTTATCGTACCGGAGGCCTATTATATCGAGACGCTCACGACGCTTGATCTCTACCGCGACCGGCTGGAGGGGATGCGGGTCGAAATAACCGGCTTCGTCTACCGCGAGCCGGCAATGGCCGACAACCGATTCGCCGTGAGCCGGTTCGCGATGAATTGTTGCTCGGCTGACGCCATGCCTTACGGCATGATCGTCGATTTCCCGAATGCCTCGCATTATGCCAGCGATGAATGGCTGAAGGTTACCGGAACGATGAAGCTCGGTTCTTACAATGACTACGAAGTGATGACGCTGCAGGCAACGGCCATCGAACGAATCGAAGCGCCTGATACCCCTTACGTCTATCCCAATTTCGACTTCGGACTTGAGCCCTCCCAATAGAAGAAGCTGCCCGATTCCGGGCAGCTTCTTCTATTCGAGCGATTGCTTGCGCTTACGCATAATGATTGCCCGCGGACGGCGGCTGGTGCTTCGGCTGATAGCGGAACATCCAGTTCGCCGAATTGTAATTCGATTCGTAGAGCACGCTCGCCGACCAGCCGTTCGTTCCGCTGCGCACGGCAAAGTCGTAGCAAATCTCGCCGTGCGTCCAGTTGCGCCTCAGCCGAAGCGTCTCCACGGCCATCCGCCGGAAGGCTACGACCTGCTGAACCGACATGCCCTTGCCGCCTGTCTCGCAGATCTCGCCATTGCGCGTCTCGATCGGATTGTGCTTGACCCCGAATTTACCAACCGCGTTATTGCGAATTTGAATCGTGACCGTGCCGGCAACCGCGTCGGTCAGTTCTTCTTCCAGCTGGCGAAATACGTAGTCAACCTGTCTTGCCAGCGGTATTTCATCCATGCTCATCAATTCCCTCCATTGCCCCTAATTTTCATGATCCTTCCAATTAGGACCATGTGCCCATTATAAACGATTCTGAATTATCCGACAATCCTCGCGCATTATTTTTTTAAACCGCCCGCAACCGTTCGATTTGCCCGATTTTATGCAGCTCTGTACCCACTTTCGATTCGATCTGCTCCGACAAGGATAGACCTCATTCTACAAGGGTGCTATAATATGGTTATTCCACCAGTAAGGGAGCATAATTCATGGATTGGATGCATAAGTTGTCTACTCGCGGGAAGCTGTTCATCGCTTGTTATTCGGTATCCGCTTTATTCACCATCGCGCTTATCCTGTCTGCCGTCGTGTCCGGATCCAGCCTGATCATGCCGATCGTCAGTGCGCTCGTGATCGCGATCGCCGTTTATTTTTTAGTCGGCGTTTTTGAGAGAGCGCTTTCAAGTTCGATGGAAGAGATGAAGATGGCCGCCTCTCAAATTTCGAAAGGCGATTTCACGGTACGGCTGGACACGTCCGCTGCCGGCACCGGCGACGTCGCGCATGCCTTCAACAGCATGGTTGACCGCTTGAAGGACATTCTGAACGATACGTCCAGCATCTCCAAGCATGTCATGGAAGCAAGCCGCAGCATCTTCGAGAAGAACCAGCAGCTTCGGCAAGTAATGGAGCAGGTCGCGGTCTCCTCGAACGAACTTGCCACCGGCGCCAACGAGATCTCGGAGGACGTCTCGGATATGAGCGATTCCATTCAGGAGATCGAGAGCAAGGTTTCCTCTTACGCACAATCGACCAAGGAAATGAACAGCCGCTCCGAGCATACGCTGAATCTGGTGCAGAAGGGCCGCAGCGCCGTAGAAAGCCAGACGGTGGGCATGCAGAAGAACGTCGAAGCAACGGCAGCCGTATCCGGCACCATCGAGGAGCTTGCCAAGCACACGCAGAATATTACGAAGATCACGCGGTCGATCTCCGAGATCGCCGAGCAGACGAATCTGCTCTCCCTGAACGCGTCGATCGAAGCTGCACGCGCCGGCGAGCACGGCAAGGGCTTTGCGGTCGTCGCGCAGGAGGTCCGCAAGCTCGCTGAAGAGTCCACCGCTTCCACGAAGGAAGTTTTCGGACTTGTCCGCGGCATCGAGCAAGGCATTCGCGACGCCATCACCAATATCCAGGTCAACGAAGAAGTTGTCCGCGAGCAGAACGATCTGATTCAGCAATCGCAGCACATCTTCAATGAAATCGTCACCAGCGTCGAATTCATCTCCGAACAGATTGCCGCCTTCTCGAGCGAGAGCGATGCCATGCTCGAGAGCGCCCGCAAAATTGCCGGTTCGATTCAAAACATATCCGCCATCACGCAGCAGTCCGCGGCAGGAACCGAGCAAGTGTCCGCATCGATGAACGAACAGATCGCCTCCGTGCAGGCGGTCGTCGAGGAAGCCGAACAGATGCAATCGATCGTCATGAAGCTGCAGCGCACGATGCAAATTTTCAAAATCTAAACCTTCTCAAACGCACAATAACAAGCCAAGCCATGCAGCAGCCTTCGGCGAACCGGCACGACCGGTACGCCGAAGGTTTTTTTTGCGGTCAAAATGCGCATCCTACGGAATAGCTCGAATTGCCATGACGCGAGGGAGGTTCGTGAACATGAAGAAGCGATCTTGGACTTCGGCCGCTCGGCTATTGCTGCTCATGGCAGGCCTCCTGGCAACGACTTCTCATGTACCTGCTTCCATGCAGATCGTCGCCGGCAAGCCCTCCAGGCCAACGAGCGCCGTGCAGGACGGCAACACATGGGTACAGCTCGAGAAGCGGTATCCAGGCTCCTTCGTAACGCGAGGCAGCGGGACAAGCCGCGACATTGCCCTCACGTTCGACGATGTGCCGGACCCGCGCTATACCCCGCAGGTGCTTGACATCCTGGCTCGACACCGCGTGAGAGCGACCTTCTTCGTCGTGGGCAGCCGCGCGGCCAAACATCCGGAGCTTGTCCGCCGCATGGTGCGTGAAGGCCATCTCGTCGGCAATCATTCTTACAACCATGCCTTATTTTCGAGACTGTCGATGTACGGCTTCCGTGAGCAGATCACGAAGACGGACGCCGTTCTGACCAAGCTGTCAGGCTACCGGCCGCGCTTCATCCGTCCGCCCTACGGAGAAATTACGTCGCGGCAGGTCGGCTGGTCCCGGCAGCACGGTTATATTATCGTGAATTGGGATGTCGATTCCGTTGATTGGCGGCAGATTCCGGCTCATCGCATCTTAGCCAATATCCGCAAGACGCTGCAGCCCGGTTCCATCATTCTGCAGCATGCGGGCGGCGGTTACGGCCAAGACTTATCCGGCTCGATCAAGGCGCTGCCGCAGCTCATTCGTCTGTTGCAGAGCAAAGGCTATCGACTCGTAACATTGGAAGAACTGCTGCATCAGAACGGCGCTCGCAAATAAACAAGCAGGCCGCTCCCGTTAACGAACCGGAAGCGGCCTTTGGCTTTAGAGCACGTATACCGTAACGTATTGAATACCGAATTGCAGCGCCTTCTTGCGATTGTCGGGAACGAAAATATCGATCCGCTGACCCTTGATGGCGCCGCCTGTGTCGGTTGCAGCGGCATACATGCCGCCGGCCGGGAGCCCGTCGTAATCGTACCCGGTGATGAACAGCTTGGTTCCGAGCGGCACCACCTTCGGGTCTACCGCTACCGTGCCGACCTTCAGCGGATTGCCGAGGTGATCGATCGCCCCCCAGCCGTTCTCTTCCGGCGCAGCCGTATAGGCGCTCGCCTTCGCTTGGAACGTCTTCTTATACTCGGCAGGCGCTTCGGCCTTCGCCGTCGCCACGAACGCCTTGGCAGCCATCATCGTCGTTGCCGCAGCAGAGGACTTCGCCGCGCTCGCCTGCTTCTTTGCGGCTGCCTTTTGTTTCGCCGCAACTGCCAACTGAGCCTTGACTCCGGCTGCGGTGCTGCTCGCCGGCAGCGTGAGCTTCAAGCCCGCGTAGACGTTGCGGGAGTCGACATGCGGATTGAAGCTGATCAGCTTCTCCAGCGGAATGTCGTAGCGCTGCGACAGCTTCCAGAGCGTATCGCCGTCCGATGTCGTGTAAGGCGTCGCCCCGTCTGCCGAATTCGTCCATCCTGCAAGCAGCATCGTGCTGAGGGCCAGCGTCGCTAGCAGCATTCGCCTACGCTGCCGTTTGTGTTTCCCCTTGCCCGCTATCATATGCAATCCCCCTTGGAGTTCCTTGACGTAGCCCAGATTAACATGGCCCCAAGGGGAATAGAACCGGTAAAAATGCCCAAGGACAGGCAAACCCATGCCTAGCGCGACTATTAGAATTTGCTCATGAAGCAGATCTCGCTTTCAGGACCGTTCGCAGCAGATAATAGAAAATGAAAAGCGCCTTGGGTTGTCCCAAGACGCATGAAGCTCGATTGGTTGCTCTCGCTATTACCCCGTGAATGCCTGTACCCACTCGCCCTTGTAATAGGCAACCCCGATCCGGGTGAAGTTGCTGCTAAGAATGTTCGCGCGGTGTCCGGGGCTGTTCATCCAGGCCTGCATGACCTCGGCCGGCGAACGCTGCCCCTTAGCGATGTTCTCCCCTGCGTAGCTGTAAGTCACGCCATAAGCGCGCATCATATCGAACGGCGACCCGTAAGTCGGCGATTGGTGGCTAAAATAATTGTTCGCATACATGTCGACAGCTTTGTCATAGGCAACCTTGGTCAGCGGCGCGTACGTTGCGAGAGGCTTAAGTCCAGCCTTCGAACGCTCGGCATTGACCAATGCCGCGACCTGATTGGCGAAGCTCGATGCAGCATCGACGACTGCGCCTGCCGACGATCCAGAAGTCGACCCCGGAATAACGACGCGCATCCCCGGCCAGATCACTGATGGATTGGCAATCTGCGGGTTAGCTGCGATAAGCGCTTGCAATCCTACGCCATATCGTACTGCGATTCGGTACATCGTATCGCTCGACGTGACGGTATGCGTGCGAGAGATATTCGCTGCCGCTTGCGCATCCGCCGCAGGCATCGTGCTCAATCCCGCTCCAGTCCCCACGACGCTGGCGATGACAAGCGCGGTCATTCCTCTCCGCAGCTGCTTGTGCATGTGTTTCACGGCCATCCCTCCAATTGGTACGATTCGGCAGCCAGGCGGCTCGCCGTCGTCCCTCATGGTAACATGGGTCGGCCCCCGAAACATGCCGCAATTATTGGAAAGCAGGCCGTTCGACAGACTGAATCCCTTCATATAGCGTAGCCAGATGCATCTGCCCGCCGCTAAGCTCAACGTCCGTCACCGGCGTTCCGAGCCGCACGGAGACGAGCATAATCTGGCCGCGGCCGACGCCGAGCCGATATAGTCCGCGGTCCGCGCAGACATAGACGCCCCCGTCGCAGACGGATAAGCCGTAGTGAAACGTATTGCCGAGGCGATAGGTCTCGAAACCGCCGCGTTGGTTGCCGATCGCCAGGCATCCGCGTTCCGTGACGCCGACGATTCGGCCGCCGACGACAGCAAGGCCGGTAATGGCGGCATCTAACGGGTGCTCAGACCATGCACTCATATACTGGTCATACAATGCAATGCCGTTCTCCGTCCCGAGTACGAGGTAATGCGGAGTAACCAGCACATCGTAGACGACCGTGTCCCGCATCGATAGCTGAAGCCAATCGCTGCTCTCGCTGTCGAACCCCCATAAACCGTACTGCGTCGCGGCAAGCTTGAATCCTCCCTGCTCGCGATATTGGTAGCAGGGGATGGCAACTTCCGTCGCTTCCCATTCGTCTGTTCGCAGCCGATAGAGTCCTTGGTCCGTGCAGGCGTACAGGGCATCCGCTCCCGGCTGCAGCCGATTCACGGCTAGGCTGTCGGGCATGCCCTCGCTCCAAGGCAGCCAAGCCCCTTCCCGCGATCGACGGAACACGCCTCGCCCGAGCGTAGCCGCATAGAGCTCGCCGTCGCGCGCGGACTTGATCGAGGAGAACGGATACTGCAGCTCCTCCCACGAACGTCTTGCATGATGAGACAACATTATTGCTGCGCACCTCTTTTCGCAATCGCTTAAGCAGGTCCAATTGAGAACTATTATCAATGATAGCCGGAAAAACGCCTCAGGTCAACTGCAGCGAGCTGACCTGAGGCCGTATGCTGAATTAGCGCGTCAGCCGCGTCCAGAACCCTCCGCGAAAATGCTTCGGCTCATGCGAGACGACGAACGCCTTGGGCGCGAGCGCGAGCAGCGTATCCATCAAGCGGCGTTCGTTGCTCCTTTTCACCAGTACCTGCATGACAAGCCGCTGGCCGTCCCTGCCGTCCGCGGGCCATGACGTGACGCCGTATCCCGCGGCACGCAGCTTGCCAGGCAAGTCGGAAGCGAGCGAATCCACGATCACTTGTATGACAAGGTATCCCAGCGCCAAATATTCCTCCACACGCCCTCCCAGATAGACCCCTAGTCCGAAGCCCAAGCAATAGGCTGCCATGTTGATGGGATCCGAAACATTCCGGAGGACCAGATTCAAGCCCGCCAGATAGATGAATACCTCCACCATCGCGAGCAGGGAAGCAGCGCCTTTGCGCCCCTTGATGACCAAGATCAACCGCAGCGTGAAGACCGTCACGTAGACGACGTTAATCAGGACGATCATGCACGCGGTCTGCCAGATGCCCATCTACTTACTCGCGTTCGGCAATGTAAGCCGGTCTAGGCTGCTGCCCGGAGAACGGGGCAACCAGCCGATTGTCGACGCAGTTGTAGACGAGGAATACATTGCTTCGCGGATAAGGCGATATGTTGCTGTTCGAGCCGTGCATGATGTTGCAGTCGAACAATACGATCGAGCCGGCCTTGCCCACCGGGGTTTCGATGCCGCCCTGCCCAACAAGCTCCGTCAGGCTGCTCGGATCGGGCACGCCGTACTCCTGCTTGCGCAAGGAGCTCTTGAAGTGATTCTCCGGCGTCTGTCCGACGCAGGACACGAATTTCTTATGCGATCCGGGGACGACCATGAGCGGTCCGTTGAACGCATAGTTATCCGTCAGCGCGATCGAGCAGCTAAGCGCCCGCATCGACGGCATGCCGTCTTCGACATGCCACGTCTCGAAGTCCGAATGCCAATAGAATTCCTTGCCGTGAAAGCCCGGCTTGAAGTTGATTCTCGATTGATGCACGTACACATCCCCGCCCAGCAGGTATTGCACGATCGCTTGAAGCCGCGATTCTTGGGAGAGCGCCTTGAACACCTCGTTGTCGCGATGAACCGCGAAGATCGAGCGCACCTCGTCGCCGCCCGGCTCGCGGATCACCTCATCCCTCGCGCTGCCGCGGTGCAGCTCCTGCTGCTTCGTCAATTCGGCCCGCAGCCGCTCGACCTCATCCTCGCTATAGAAGTTCTCCAGGAACAAGTACCCGTTCTCGGAATAGAACTTGGACTGCTCCTTCGTGACCGGGCTGTCCTCCGTCCAGATCGAATAGACGACCGGATCTACGCGATCGATAATCTCCGGACGGTCCGCCACGCGAGAAGGATACTTATCCCTCACTTGCTTCGCCTGCACGTTCATCATCGAATCAGCTCCCTCAAACTTGGTTATGGTTATCCCTTCCCGACTTCTATTCGCTTGCCGGGTAGACGCCGTCCTTGTCATGTACCTCGCGGCCCGTAAGCGGCGGATTGAATACGCATACCATGCGCATGTCGCGTACGGCACGCAGCAAGTGCTTCTCATGGCCGTTAAGCGCGTAGAGCGTACCGGGGCGGATCGGATACACCCGGTCCCCTTCCACGTCGATTTCGCCTTCGCCTTCGATGCAGTACACCGCCTCGAGGTGGTGCTTATACCAGATCAGCGTCTCCGTGCCAGCCTTAATGATCGTATCGTGCATCGAGAAGCCCATCCCGTCCTTCTTCAGCAGCAGCCTCCTCGCGTTCCAGGTAGGCGTATCCACATCGTCCTGCGTACCGATTACATCCTCCAAATGTTTGACGATCATCGTCCTCGCTCACCTCTTCCATGTTCAAGTTCAGCAGCTCGTTCGTTAGCGGACTGCCGTCAGCGCTCCCTTCGCCTTGGCGAAGATTAGCTGCGCGGCGCAACGCTCCAGCAGCTTCAGCCCTTCCGCC
The DNA here is from genome assembly GCA_023433615.1 of Bacillota bacterium. GTDB lineage: Bacteria > Bacillota > Bacilli > Paenibacillales > Paenibacillaceae > Paenibacillus_I. The sequence goes on from JAEZCJ010000190.1 coordinate 23,861, forward strand.
AGCACATCGTCTTCGATCGTGAGCGGCGGCATTACTTTCGCGACCTCGTCATGAGGGCCCGAGGTTTCCATGATCAGGCCGTTCTCGAAGGCAAGCTTGCAGAGCGCCGATGCCTGCCGCGGATCCTTGAACTGCAAGCCTTGGATCATCCCCTTGCCCTTGCAGGTTGCCGCGCCGGCCGGCAGCAAGCCCGCGATGCGAGCAAGCGACGCGCGGATCGTCTTGGACTTCGCTGCAATCGCTTGGCTGAAGCGGTCGTCCTTCCAATAATCAAGCGCTTCCGAAGCCGCAATGAAGCCCAAGTTGTTGCCGCGGAACGTGCCGTTGTGTTCGCCCGGTCCCCAGATGTCATGTTCCGGCTTGATCAGCGTCAGAGCCATCGGCAGACCGTATCCGCCGATCGATTTGGAGAGGCAGACCATATCTGGCTTCAGCCCCGCTTCCTCGAAGCTGAAGAATGTTCCCGTGCGGCCGCAGCCCATCTGAACGTCGTCAACGATCAGCAGAATGCCCCGCGAACGGCAGACAGACTCGATGCGGCGAAGCCATTCGACCGAGGCGACGTTCACGCCGCCCTCGCCTTGCACCGTTTCCACGATGACCGCTGCCGGAAGCTCGATGCCGCTGCCGGGGTCATCCAGCATTTTCGCCAGATAGTCGGCCGTATTCAGATCGTCTCCGAAATAACCGTCATACGGCATGAACGCCGTACCTAAGAGCGGCAAGCCGGCTCCTCCCCGCTTATAACCGTTGCCGGTCGCGGCAAGCGCCCCCAGCGTCATGCCGTGAAAAGCGTTCGTGAAGCTCAGAATCGTCGCGCGCTTCGTCACCTTCCGAGCGATCTTCATCGCGCTCTCCACCGCATTCGTCCCGGTAGGTCCGGGGAACATCACTTTATAATCCAAGCCTCTCGGCTGGAGAATCGTCTTATGGAAGCGAAGCAGGAATTGCTCCTTCGCCTTCGTCGCCATGTCCAGACTGTGCGTAATGCCGTCTTCGAGCATATAATCGACCAGCCTGCGCCGGATCGCGGGATTGTTATGTCCATAGTTCAGCGAACCCGCTCCTGCGAAAAAATCAATGTAGCCTCTGCCTGCCGCGTCCCAAAGCTTGGCGTTCGAGGCTTTGTTGAAGACGGTCGTGAAGCTCCTGCAGTAGCTTCGTACCTCCGATTCATGTTGGTTGAATACATCCATGGACGGCGTGGCCTCTGCCTGCATTCCGTTAACGATCGTCTTATTCACCGAATCCCTCCTCATATCTATTCGAGCTTTCCTAACGTTCCGTCGTGTTCTCCTGCCCCTGCAGCGGCCCGATGCGGATCAACGGCTCATCCTCGTGCGCGGTTCCGACGGGGAACAATGCGGCTTCATACCCGCCGTCCGCCTGCGCCAACCCTGCCTTCAGGTCGTCTGCCAGCCGCACAAACAAGCGATTCGACGCGCGATTCGACGGACTGACCGTCGCTTCGATATAGCGGATTCGCGATCGGCATGCCGGCCGTGCGATGATCGCGCGGATCAGCGATGCTCCGATGCCTTGGCCTCGGAACGCATCGTCCACGCCGATCTGCCAGACGAACAGCGTATCCGGCCGATCGGCCGAAAAGAATGCCGACACGAATCCGATCAGCCGTCCCTCCTGCTCCGCAACGGCGCAAGTGTCGCCGAATCGATCGCAGAGCAGAAGATAGCAGTAAGCGGAGTTCAAGTCCAATGTGCCTGCGCGGCGGATGAGCTCCCACACGGCTGCCCCGTCCTGCGGGACAGGCTGTCTAACGGTCACGGATAATTGCGCATGCATCGGATATCGCCGCCTTTCATGATGTCTCGGATTCTTCCGGCAGGTTCAGCGAAATCGGCTGAGGAATGCTTGCAGCCGCTCGCTCTGCGGATTCTCGAAGATGGCCTCCGGCGGTCCTTCCTCCACGATGGAGCCCTCGGCCCCGAAGACGACGCGGTCCGCCACCTCGCGGGCGAAATCCATCTCATGCGTAATGAGCAGCATGGCCATCTCGCCTTCCAGCGCAATCTCCTTAATGACGGCCAGCACCTCTCCGACAAGCTCGGGATCGAGCGCCGAAGTCACTTCGTCGAACACCATCACTTGCGGACGCATGACGAGCGCCCTCGCTATCGCGACCCGCTGCTTCTGACCGCCGGACAGCATGGACGGATACGTGTCCAGCTTATCGGCAAGCCCCACCTTGCCTAGCATCGTCACCGCCCTTGCCTCGGCCTCTTCCTTCGGCACGCCGAGCACTTTACGTTGGGCAATCGTGACATTCTTGAGCACGTTCATATGGGGGAAGAGGTTGAAATGCTGAAAAATCATGCCGATCTTGTTGCGCATGCGATGCAGGTGGGCTTCGTTCGCGCGTACCGGCTTGCCGCGATGCTCCATATGCCACAGCTGCTCCCCGTCGACCTCGATGGTCCCGGCGGTCGGCTCTTCGAGCGTCATCAGCATCCGCCCGAGCGTCGTCTTGCCGGAACCGCTCGGCCCGATCATGGCGACTTTCTCGCCCGGCGCGATATCGAGGTTAATGTTGTGCAGCACTTCCAAATCGCCGAACGACTTGCATATATTCGTGTAACGTACAACCGGCCGGACCGCCGCTCCATCCGTTAAGGCGTCTCCTACTTCGGCTCCGGTATCGATTGCTGCTCCATACTCAGGCGCTTTCATTGACTTCTATCACCTCCTGCTTCCGCGCGGCGCTCACCCGGCGCTCGCCGCGTCCCATGTCCATTCGACGCTCGAGCCATCGCACCCCGAGCGACAGCGCGAGGCTGATCAAGAGGAAGATGACGCCGACCAGCGTGAAGGGCTCGAACGGGCGGAACGATTGCGACACCTCGTTCTTCGCCGCCAGGACGAGCTCGACGAGCGTGATGGCGGATAACAGCGGCGTCTCCTTGAAGATGACGATCAGATAATTACCCATGACAGGGATGATCGGGGGAAGCGCCTGCGGCATAATGATCGTCATCCACGTGGCAGGTCGCGAGAAATTGAGCGCTCTCGCCGCTTCCCACTGCCCTCTCGGCACCCCGTCGATGCCCGATCGATACACTTCGGACAGGTAGGTGCTGTAGTGCAAGCCGAGCCCGATAATCCCGGTCGTCATGGCCGACGGCGCGCCGGTCATCACCTCGGGGATGACATAGAAGAGAAAGAACAGCTGCACGAGCAGCGGCGTATTGCGAATGAATGCGATGAATCCGGCGGTTAGCGCCCGTACAGGCCGATACGGCGACCGAACCAGCATGGCAAGCCCGAATCCTCCGACGACAGCTAATGCGAACCCGCCTATCGTCGCAAGAAAGACCGTCCGAAGCGTGGCGAGCAGCGTAGGCAGCAGCTCCCATGCGTATTCCCAGCTCCACATCCGTTACAACCTCCCTGCGGCAAGCTTGCGCTCCAGCAGCCTTACGGCAGCAGCGATGCAGGAGGACAGCAAGAAATAGATGACGAGCAAGAGCGCGAAGATCACCATTTGCTTATCGAGGAAATTGTTCCGGAGGATCAGGGCCTGATAGGTCAGGTCCGACAGCGTGATGAAGTAGATGAGCGATGTTGCCTTCAGCAGCTCGATCATCAGATTGCCCATCGGCGGCATCATGCGCAGCCCTGCTTGCGGCAGGATGATATACAGCATGCGCTGGAGCGGGTTGAAGTTGAGCGCGCGAGCAGCCTCCGCCTGGCCGGTCGGTACAGCTTGCACGGCACTCCGCACGATCTCGGCGCCGAATGCGCCGTAATTCAGACCGATCGCGAGGACGGCTGTCGCCACCTTCGGGAGCGATAGTCCCGCGAACGGCAAGGCGAGATAGACCCAGAACAGCAGCACGAGCAGCGGCAGCCCGCGGAAAACCTCGATGTAGACTTGCGCCGCGGCACGAACCGTCCTGCGCTTGGATACCCGGCAGAGACCGGCGACGACGGATAAGGCGAGGGCCGCCAATCCGGACAACGCGGCCACCTCCGCCGTCACCTTCACGCCTTCCCACAGCAGCAGGAAGAACGTGTTCCAAGGAATATCCACTATACGTTACAGAGCTCTTCCGCCGTCATGTCGCCCGGCAGTTCGCTTTCCGTGAAGCCGAACTTTTGCAAAATTTCCAAGAGCTCTCCGGATTGCTTCATCTTCTCGAGCTCCGCGTTGAATGCGTCTCGGAATGCCGTGTCCGCCTGCCTGAACGCCGAAGCGCCGTAGCCCCGTACGTCTTTGCCGTCGATAATCGGCTGTTGGAAGTCTTGCACGCGCTCGATCCCCTCATCCTTCGCTGCGTCAAGCCGGGATTGCAGAGCCGGTCCCGTCATCGTCATTGCATCCGCTCGTCCCGATTGCAGCGCATTGATAGCCGCATCCTGATCCGGCACGATGACGATGCGATCCGACGGCACGCCCGACTTCTCTAAGTAACCGATCTCGATCGCGCCGGCCATGACCGCGACCTTGGCGCTGCTATGTCCCGCGATATCCGCGTAGCTGTGCAAGTTGAGCGGATTGCCTGCCTTGACGGCAAGGCCTTCGCCGATGCTATACTCCGGATTCGCGAACAATACGGCCGCGCAGCGATCCGGGTTGACGAACATGCCAGCCGTGATCATATCGAACCGCTCGGCCTGCAGCCCGCCGATCAAGGCGCCGAATTCCGTCAGCTCGCCGCGAACTTCGTTCACGCCTAGATTTTTCAAGACAACTTTGGCGATCTCGACTGCCTCGCCGGTCAGATTCCCGCTCTCGTCTTTGTATGCGTATGGATTCTCGTTGGCAAAACCGATCGTGATGTAGCCCTGTTCGATCGCCTTGGCCAGCGTTCCGCTGCCCTGATCCCCTGTACCTTCCGCGTTGGAGTTCGTACTCGTGCCGCCATTGCTCGTACCGTCATTGTTCGTGCCGTCATTGTTCGTACCGCCGCAGCCGGCGATGAGCAAGATAGCAGCTAGCAGTGCGTAGAACAGCCCCTTCTTCACGTTCTTCCCACAACCTTTCTCGGTATTCGTTCGCGAACAGGTTTAATGGTAACATGCCTCGCCAGAGGGGTCATTTCGGCTGAGCCCCCTTATCTGGGGGTATTTGGAGATCATTTGGGATGAGGGGGGGTCACCGGCCTTTCCCTTCTTTTTCCTCCCATATCATGCCGAATCGTAGCAAAAACGGGGGTTTACACGATACAATCTGTATGTTATATAAATAAAACTTATAATTGTACAATATTCCGGATCTCGTAAACGTCGATCGCACTTGGCCTGCAATGACAAAGAAGACCCTGAAGCTGCGCGTTCTGCGCATCCTTCAAGGTCCTCATGTATAATGATCGTATTGCGTTCGCTTGTTGCCCGGAAGCTAGCGCGTTCCCATCACGCTCAAGCCCCTACAGCCTTCTCGTTCCCTCTTCCTTGCCCCCCGTGCACGGTAACGCTAGCCGACACGGCCTCTCGGCGCAGCCATGCCGCTTGCTCCGCACCCTCCGTCGCGAAGAATGCTGCATCGTCGTAGAGCTTCATGAGCGCCAGCTTAGCCGCCTCATGGGCAAGCGTCTCGCAGCCGAGCATATGGTAACAGATCCGATAACAGACGGTCTCGATCTCGCGCAAACGCTTGATTCGGTACGCATGCGTCATGCTCTCACCCGCTTCTCTTCGGCATCAGCCGTTCATCGTCTTCCTACTGGTTAGACGATGCCGATGGAGAACCGGTTTCATTCGCGCTGCCCGATCCGGCCTATTTTTGCGGAATTAGCTGCGCAGCCGCGATACGAACGGTTGCCCGTCCCACAGCACCTCGGACGGCGCGCGGCGCGCCTTCACCTCCGGCTCTTCGAGCAGCAGGAAGAAATTTTTCGTCGGCAGTTCGCCAAGACCGTGCTTCGCGCACAGCTTGTCGAGATGGATGCGATGCGAATCCCCTTGATTCGCGGACATGTTGCCCCCCTGCTGGGAGAAGGCATACAGCACGCTCGCCGCCGCGACGCGTTTCACGCGGTAATGCGCCGATACCCGCAGGAAGAAATCCCAATCCCAGTAATGGCTCATCTCCGGATCGAACGGACCGATCGCATCATGCACCTCCTTGCGGTACATGCTCCCCGACGGCACGTAGGTCGAGAATTTGCGCATTGCGGCAAGGTCGAAGTGATAGGCGAACAAGAATCTGGACGTGACTCGACGCTGCCCGTTCTCGATGACGTAATCGAATATTTCCACGTCCGAATAGACAAGATCGCAATCGGCCAATTCACGGGCCATCCGTTCGATATGCGTCGGCAGCAGCAAGTCGTCGTCGTCGCATAACAGGATATACGCGCCTGTTGCCGCTTCCAGCGCACGGTTGCGCGCATGTACGTGACGCAGGTTCGCCGGCTGGTTCAGGATCGTGACGGATAGTTCGTCATAGCGGCTGACGACCTCATCCACCGGCTCCCCGGCATCGTTCACGATCAGGATCTCCAAATTGCGGTACGTCTGGCGGCTGAGCGATTCCAACAGCTCGCCCAGCTGCAACGGACGGTTATAGGTCGGTATAATGACCGATACGAGCGGTTGGCTCATCCTTAAGTTCCCTCCTTGGCAGTATTCTGCTTATCTTCCCGCAACAGCCGATCGATCGCATCGGCCGGCATCGGCTTGCCGCGAAGATAGCCTTGCGACTCTTGGCAGCCGAAGCGCCGCAGCATGCGTTCCTGTTCCTCCGTCTCGACGCCTTCCGCCAGCACGCGCATCTCGAGATGATGCGACAGCTTCACGATCGTGCGAATGACGGCGGCATCTTTGCGGCTGAGGCCGATATCCCGCACCAATGACTTATCGATCTTGACGATGCGGAACGGGAACCGGCTGATCATGCTTAGCGAGGAATATCCCGTGCCAAAATCGTCAATCGCGAGCGTGATGCCTAACGCGACGATCTCCCGACAGACGCGCAGCGTGTCCACGGGATCCACCATTGCCGAGCTTTCCGTAATTTCCAGGCACAGGTTGCCGGCAGGATAATCATGCTCCGCGAGGATGGCGGCTATGCGCTGGGCAATCCCCGGTTCCCTGAGCTGACGCGCTGACAGATTCACGGATATGACCAGGTCGGAATGCCCTTCGTTCAGCCAGCGCTTGCCTTGCGTCAACGCCGAGCGCAGCACCCAGTCCCCGATCGGCACGATCGCGCCCGTCTCCTCGGCGATCGGAATGAACGCGGCGGGCGATACGGTTCCCAGCTCGGCCGAATGCCATCGCAGCAGCGCCTCGACACCGATCATCCTGCCCGAACGCAGCTCCGTCTGCGGCTGATAATGCAGCTCGAACTCGCCGCGCTCCATTGCGGTACTCAGTCCGTTCATCAAGCTGAGCGCGCGTTCGGCAGATGCCTGCTGCGTCGGTTTGAACATAAGATATTGATTGCGTCCCGCCTTCTTGGCGGCATACATGGCGGAGTCCGCGCTGCGGAGAATCGATTCCGCATCTACGCCGTCACGCGGCGCAAGGCTGATCCCCATGCTGATCGTGATGCGGAATGACCGATCCTGCAGGACGAACGGCGCATTGAAGCGCTCGATCAGCCCAGCCGCGTATTGTTTCGCTTCGTCTTCGGTTCGAACGGACGGCATCAGAACGACGAACTCGTCGCCGCCCATGCGCGCAATGCTGCTCTCCTGCGGGAGCGGTTCGTCGAGCAGCCGCCGGGCGACGGTCTGCAGCAGTTCGTCGCCTGCGGAATGCCCCATCGTATCGTTGATCCATTTGAATTGATCCAGGTCGATCAGCAGCACGGCGGTCATGCGATCGCGCTGCGTCGGCTTCTTCAGCGCGTCCTCCAGACGCTCGTAGAACTGGCGCCGATTGCCGATGCCGGTAAGGGGGTCGTGATAGGCCAAATATTCGAGCTTACGTTCGCTTTCCTTCTGCGCGGTGACATCCTTCGCCATGACGAAGGTCCAGATCTGGCCCTCCATCTCGAAGCTGTCGACGTCAAGCTCGACCGTATACGACTGCAAACGCCGATTGCGGATGACGATTTCGAAGAATGCACGCTCCTTGAACGCGAAGCATTCGCGCAGCCGGCGCCGATCGTCGGTACCCCGGTCGAACACTAAGAATTCCATGATCGGCCGATTCTTCCACGACCGGCTGTCCGGCTCTTCGCCCAGCATCCGGAGAAAAGCGCCGTTCGCTTCGACAAGCCTTCCGCGATCGTCGAGCAGCGATATGCCGTTCGGCGACAGGTCGAATAACCGCTCGTATCTGCGGCCGGTCGACATGAGGAACTCGTAGTTGACCATCGCGTAACGGATCGACATTGCCAGGAATAACACGCCGTAGGTGGACACGGTCCCTAACGGCAGCCCGATGTCCGCTATCCCGAACAGCGGGTACATGATCTGGCAGAGCACGGCCCAGACGACCGTTGCGAACGCTCCGTATTGGACGGTGCGGATCCGCTTCTTCTCCAGCACGAGATCGTCGCGTGCATGGATGCGGCGATATACCAGGATCAGCCGAACGAGGAATACGGCAACGGCGTAGGTACCGACTCCCATAAGGAGCCATCGAAGCGATGGACCGAATACGTCCATCTTCCATATTCCGACGCCTGGCACAACCTCGATGCTGAACGTCTCCGGGGCGAATACGAGCAGCGGAATCGCCAGGAGCGGCAAGAGTGAAACGGCATGGGATAGGATACTATATCTGGATGCGGCCGTGAATGATTTCATGAAATACATACCGTAGGTCATCATGAAGAATGAAGACAGCAGCTTAATATAGCGCGATGCCATCTCCGCATATTGTTCCGGCAAGAGGTGAATGAAGAATTCGCCCAAGAACAGCATGCTGAGCGCAAGGAACAGCTGCATCGTCAGCAGATGCTGGAAGCTTCGGACATTCCTCAGGTAGATCTCGATTGCCATGTAGAACAACAGCGTGAACGGTATGAATTGCAGAATAAAGGGCAACAAAAAGCTCATTCTAGGATCAGCTCCAGGGAGAGTTTAACATAGTTGTCGTTTGGCTGGGATGAGTCATTGCGCAGGCATGCAAAGTATAAGTATAAAGTATCATATAACAGCTAAGTCTACTATCTCTTTCGACAGAAATAACCTTATAGAGACCGTTCAAAAAGACCGCTTGCGATCGACTGGCAGCTGGCCTATTTGAACCCGCGATTATAGAACAAAAGGAGCGTTCGATAGATCGACACGCTCCTAATCTGATGTTCGGAATCTGCTTATAAGGTTCGCTTCTAGCCCGACGAGGCAGCCGCGTTCATCTTATTCTTGGCCAGCTTGAGGTAGCCGTGCACGTTCAGCAGTTCGCTGTCTTCGACGAACCGCAGCCGGATCGAGCCCGCAGCGTCAATGATGTAGGACTTCAATGCCGCAGCGCCTCCGCCCAATACATAGAAGCATTGGATATCGGGATGCTTGGTCCAGCGCTTGCGAATCAGCTCGACAATGCGCGCTGCCGCGCGCGCGAAGTGGGCATCGACGATCGAACGGATATCCGCCTGTCCCTCGCCGAGGCGATGAATGACGAACTCTCGGTTACGTATGCGCTGGACGAGCTTCGAACGGCTCGGGAAGCGATAGCCGTACAGGTCTTCCACTTCGCGGATGATGCCGTCCAGATAGGCGCCTAGCCCGAACTGCTCGCCCGTGCTGAATTGATTGTCGATGCTCATGCGCTTGATAACGGGGAAATCGGTCGTCTGTGCTCCCATCTCGCATACGCCGATACATCCGAAGTAGAGCTCTTCGTTCTTCACCTGCAGATTGTCGTAAGTGGCCAGGTGGAACAAGGCGGCCGCGCCTTCTACGGACACGATCGCCCGCCGAATGATGACGCGTACGCGGCGGCCGGCAAGCTTCGGCGTCGAGAGGAAAGATACCTCATGCTCGCCGACGAGCCGATCCTCGAAGCTGCGGTGATAACCCGCATAGGTTCGGACAGGCAGGCCCGTCCCGATAATGAATTCGGCTTCGTCCGGCTGGCCGCCGGCGGCCCCCATGCTGCCGTTCGTGACGGCCGAATAAGCCAGCGCCGTCAAGGCAACGACCAGCGACTGATCGCTGACAGCCTTGTTGTCCGACTCCTCCAGCTCGGCATTGTCTTGATCGTCCGTCGCGAGCAGGCCGACGAAATACCGTTGATTGTTCTTCTTCAGCTTAGGGCTGTAGACCATGACATCCAGCGCCTTAAGGGGTGAATCTTCCTCCTGAAGAACATGCCGCTCGTAGCCCGGCGACACGATATTAGGAATCATGACGGCTTCTGTCGAGCCGTCCAGAATGACTTTGACGCTATCGTTACCGACGTCTATACCTGCGAGTCGTGCCACAATCGCGCCTCCTTCCGTTTCGTAAGTGTCAGAGTTATCTCTATAAATTCGACTTAATCTTACTAAATCCTTTCTCATAATGGTCGGATTTCCCAACATTTTTTTAGGAAATAGAGGTTTTTGTCCCATTTTGGCGAATACTGTCAAGATGAATAAGCAAGTAGTTGTTCTGGAGGTGCACCATGAAGTTATGGCGAGGCATATTGCGGAAACGATTCACGTTTCTCGTCGTGCCCGACAGTCATCACGAGGTTCGAAAGTTCCAGCTGCGCGGCTACACGCTGGCCGTCCTGTGCGCGATGCTCTTGCTGATTGCAGGCGGCGCGCTGACGATGCTGCTGCTTCGAACGGATGATGCGGCCCGGATCAGCGAGCTGCACGATAAGCTCGCGCTTGCATCCGATACATACAGCACTGCGCTGACGGACAAGGAGCAAGCCATCGAGACGCTGCAAGCCGAGCTGCTGCGGCTGTCCGAGAATGCCGCAACCGTGGAGCGGCGGCTCGCAGAGCTGGATCGGCTGGAATCCGAGCTCCAGTCGATCGCGAACATCGCGCTCCCGGGCGAGAAGAACGCGGTCAAGGCCGCACAGGCCCCCGTATCGCAAGACGAAGCCGACGGACATGTCGGCGGCGAATCGCTCCCTGTAACCGAGCGCGCGCTTCAATCGCTGCTTGACCAGACTTCGGTCAGCTTGGATACCTTGATGGACGATACCGAGGATCTCCAGCATCGATTGGAGGCGACAGCCAGCGTCGCGCAAGAGAAGCTTCATCTGCTTGCGATAACGCCTAGCCTGTGGCCCACAACGTCCACGCGGGTCACTTCCGTTTTCGGCGTTCGGCGGGATCCGTTCTCAGGCAAGCCTGCGCTGCACAACGGCATCGACATGGCTGGACGATCGGGCGATCCGATCTATGCCGCCGCTAACGGTAAAGTCGTCGAGTCGGCCTACACCAAGTCGAGAGGACAATATATCGTATTGTCCCATCCGTCCGGACTGAAGAGCGTCTACATGCACCTGCGCAAGCGTTTCGTCGAGCCGGGCATGCAAGTGAAGCAAGGCGATGAGATCGGCGAGCTCGGCTCTACGGGCAGGAGCACCGGACCTCATCTCCATTACGAGATTTGGAAGAACGATACCCCTGTCGATCCCAGACCTTATCTGGACATATACGAGGAGGAATAGGTTAACCATGTTCAAGAGCAAGCATCGAATCGATCCCAGTTCGACGGATACGCTAGTCGGCGAAGGCAGCGTCTTCGAAGGCCGCATCAAGTCGGAGGCAGGCATTCGCGTCGAAGGCCAGGTGAACGGCGATATCGAATGCTCCGGCGACGTAACGATCGGAGAGAAGGGCGTCGTGCAATCGAACATTGCGGCTCGCAACGTCACGATAGCCGGCCAAGTCACCGGCAACATCGTCGCGAAGGGCAAGCTCCTCATCACGACGAAGGGCCGCCTGAGCGGCAATATCAACGTACAAGCGCTGATGATCGAAGAAGGCGGCCAATTCCAAGGCAACAGCCGCATGGAAGCAAAAGCCGCTGCTCATAAGGAAGCAGAGGACGCGAAGGTCGATTCGCATCCGCACGCGGGCAAGAACGGCTTCGATGAGCAAACCCCGCAGCCGATTAAGTCCTGGTAAACCAAGAAGGCTCCCCTTCGCAAGCACGAATCGAGGTGCACGAGGGGGAGCCTTCTTCGGTTGCTTCTATTTCTTCGCGATCGTAATCGGCACCTTCTGCGTCGTGACCAGCTTGGCCGCATTGTCATACGCGCGTATCGTCACTTGAATCGTCTTGCCGTGGTACTGCGTCATGTCGATATCGACCGTCCATGGCAGCGCGGTTGACGTTCCGACCGTCTTCCCGCCGATCTCGTACGTCACCTTGGACAGCGTCGGCGCCCACGTCTTCACGTAGGCCGACAGCTTGACCTTGCCGGCCGGCAGCTTCGCGCTCGATGCATCCTCGTAGACATAAGGCGCTTCATCGCCGATCGATCCCAGATAGAACGGGTCGGCAATCGCCTGCTTGTACGCTTCGAGCAGCTTCGGATTGGCCGAGAGCATGTAGTACTTGATGCGCGTAGTCGCATCCGAGTTGCTGTCGAACCAGTAGACGCCCTTCACCTTCGGAAACAGCATCGGCAGCGAGGCATAGAATTCCCGCGTCTTGTACACCGCCCAAGCCGTCTTGTCCTGCAGCTTCTCCGGATACATATAAGAGACGGCACCCTCGGAGATGAAGACAGGTTTCCGATCCGCGTACATCTCGTAGATCGTCTTGAATTTCTCGATATGGCTCGAACGATCTTCCCCTTGCTTAAGCGGGTCATTCGCCGGGTTATAGATCGAATACAAGCTGATCCCTACCCAATCGACATATTCGTCGCCCGGGTAATAGTCCTTGATCGTATGCTCGGACGCACGGTCCGGCGACCAGACCATCGCGACATTGTCCGGCGCTTCGTCCTTGAATACGCTGGCCACGATCCGGAACTTGGCGATATACGTCTCCGGCGTCGTGAACCACGGCACCCAATTGCCGTTCATCTCATTGGCGAAGCGCAGGAAGATCGGGATTCCGGCAGCGGCCGCATCGTGTGCAAGCCCTCGCAGATATTCGTCATCCTGCACGACATCCAGCCCCTTGAGCGGCTGCAGTGCCAGCTGCAGCGCAACGCCGTTCTCCTTCGCCTTGTCGATATGGCTCTGGATCGTCGACAACGGGTTCCCATACGAGAAGTACAACAGATACCCTGCGTGCTTCTTGCCGGTCATGATCGGGAAAGCTTCCGGATAGAACGGCTTCCCGTCCGCCGGGTCGTGAACCTTAGGGTCCTGCTCCGCGAAGGCGCCGAGCAACGCGCCGTTCTTCGGCTCGAATAACGCGCCGCTATAGTTGCGATTGCCCGCCTTGGATGCATCCACCCGATAGAACAGCTTAGCCGAGCTGCGCAGCGCGTCGGCCTTGATTTTCACGGCCGTCGTCTCCTGCTTCTTGCCTGCCAGCGCATAATGCGCGGATTCCTGATCATAGTTCAGGGCGGCTGCATCGTAATTTTTCAGCTTCACGTAGAGATCACCGATGCGCCGATACATCTGTCCCGCGTTGCTGTAATCCTTCGCCTTCACGAATTCCGGAATGGTCTGCTCGTATTTGCGGATCGCTTCGGCATATTTGCCCTTCTTCTCGAGCGCCTGCGCCTCGTTGTACACGGCCCATACGTTCGCCGCCTCTACCTTGTATGGCGCGGTCAGCAGCACCGCGATCGCGATCGCCATCGTGCATGCCAGCCATTTGGCCCAACCGGCCGTTCCTCGTTCCACTCGTTGCATCGTCTTGCTCTCCTCCTGATCGTATGCTCGTCGCAGCAGTCCTCGACACATGGCCTTCATTCCTTCACTCTTTTCGAGACGAGAGCAGTCGTTTCCTCCTTTTTCCTGCAGGCATAACGACAAAATATTGCGCGAATCGACATACTAAGCGAGAGACGCAGGCAATCCGATGTATCATCGATCATCGATCATCGAGGAGGAGACAGGAATGGACGATGGCGAGCGCAGACAGTCATTGATAACGGAGCGCGATATCGATCCCGAATTCGGCATGTTCACGGAGGATTTTGCGGGGTATTCGGTACCGGATGCCGAGCAGGAGTTGACGGCCATGGTGCCGGATGACGAGACGATGGCGGCTGCGGAAGAGAACGGGAGCTTCCCCGACATCCCGGATGCCGATGCCATATCCGAAGAGAGTCCCGTCGACCCGGCGTCGCCGCCGGAGCAATTCCACGGCACGGATCTCTTGAATGGCGTAGGCGCGCATCCCGAGGAAGAAACGGATGATCGCTTATTCTGAGCAAGCTTAAGCGGAGGAGCCGGCTATGTCCGACACCTCCGCTTGTTGCGCTGCCGTTATGATGAGCCTGCCAGAGGTGCGGATGCAGCGCCCCCGTTCGCCGCGGTCGAGGGAGATGTCTCCGGCTGCTGCGGCTTCGATGGCGCGTTCGGGTTCTTGGCCGGCGAGATCAGCCAATAGATCGTTCCGACGAAGAAAGCGCCGCCGACGATGTTGCCGAGCGTAACCGGAATCAAGTTCTGGAACCATCCCGCCAGCGTGACGGTATCCGGATGCTTCAATAGAAGAGATAGGCTAAGCACGGTCATGTTGGCGATGCTGTGCTCGTAGCCCGACGCGATGAACGCGAAGAGCATCCAGAAGATCAGAATCAGCTTGGCCGTATCCTCCTTGGCGCGCATCGACGTCCAGAGCGCGAGGCAGACGAGCCAGTTGCACAAGATGCCGCGGAAGAAGGCTTCCCCGAACGTCAGATGCATTTTCTTGGCCGCAATGACGAAAAGCAGATGGTCCGGCTTAATCCCGTCGAACAATCCCGTCCCGACGATCAGCAGGCAGAAGAAGAGCGCGCCGAGCAAGTTGCCGGAGTAGCACCAGAACCAATTGCGCAGCGTATCCTTCCAAGTCGTATAGCGGCCCAGGGTCGCGACGGTGAAATACATATTGTTGCCCGTAAAAAGCTCCGCCCCCGCGAATACGACCAGCGTAAGCGCAATCCCGAACGACAGGCCCATGACCAGCGACGTGACGGCGGAACCGCCGGCCGCAAGCGGCGCGCCGATCGAGAAGATCAAGATAATGCCGAGTCCGACGTATACGCCTGCCAGCCCGGCAGCGAATAGGTATCGCGGCAGGCTCGACGAGAGCAGCGCACGTTTCTCAACAGCCTTCTTCGCCGCCAGTTCAACCGTTTCCTGAAACATGATGCATTCACTCCTCCAGGCGCAGAGCGCGAGCTCCGATCGCCCAAGTGCTGTTCTTGCCATCAGTATACGGGAGCGGCCGCGATATGCATGTGATTACTTTCACTTTCTCGCATACAGAATAAGCGCCGCCCCTTTAGAGAGTGCGACGCTTCAGTATAGAGCCGGAACAAGTCTGCTACACGCTCTGCTTCGTGAACCGGTTCGCATAGGCGGATGCGCCGTAGGCGTCGGGCTTCACCCTGGCCGAGTAGATTCCCATCGCCTCCACGCGTTCGACCATCTCTTTCACGTAGAGCGACGTCTTGTTGATCGTCGGATGCGTCCCTGCATCGATGTCGATGAACCGTTCGAGAGCGGCGCCTCTATAGACGTAAGGCAGCAGCAGCTCCTCCATCTTCTCCAGCGGCTCTCCCGCAAAATAACCGGCGATCTCCTGCGACATCGACGTCTCGATCGCCAGCTTCTCCCTTAAGGAGCGGAGCTCGCGCGGCAAGATCGCCTGCTTATAGCAGGCCCACGCGCCTCTGCCCATCCGCCTGATGATGATGCCCGTCACGACCTTCGTATAGCCCCGGAACACTTGGCTGTCCGTCCCGACGACAAAGTGATACTCGGCCTTCGGATCCTCCTCCATGAAGGCAAGAATGCGGAGCTGCACATCGTCAAGCGACAACCCGCGTTCCGATACATTCTGGAAGGCGAGTCCATCCTGCATGCCGTACGGCCGTTTACGTGTCATGGTCCTCATCCCCCGCGTCGCAAGATTTCGAAGACAGGTGGCGAGATTGAAGCTGCGAATGCTGGCGCGAACTGCGAATCTCAAGCTCTATTGCCGCTGCAGAAGCTCTAGTATCCATTCTGTCGAATGGTACGAGCCGCTGTCAACCCCCGGCTTCGGCCGAACGCAGCGTCAGGCTGCGGCCGGCGAAGCCGCTTCGCGCGCCGCGTATGCGTCTGCCGGAATTGGGCATCTTATGGCGGGAGGTGGGACATTGGATACGGATGCGAACAAGCCGGACCTGCAGCCCGTACCGATCTGGCGCTGCAAGAGCAAGGAATGCAAGGCATGGATACGCGACGAGCTCGCTTCCACGTCATCCCCCGACTGTCCGATCTGCAAGGGCCCGATGAGCAGAAGCATGAAGCATCTCCCCAAGCTGGTCAAGAAGCACAAGGCGCCGCCGAAGCCGAAGAACGAGAACCCCTGGCAATAGCCGCCCTCGTCGGTCCTTCGATTCGATGCTGGCTTCGCACGGGAAGAGCCCGAGGATACCGCTCCCTCGGGCTCTTCGACCAATTCGTATTCGACTGTCGCTTACGCCTCTTGCTCTTCCAGCCACAGGATGCTCGTGACCCCGCGCGGGTAGTACTTGCTGCCCGTTATCTCCCCGGCCAGAATCTGGTCGCTCCAGCTCCAGATCGACAGCGTCTCGTGCGTCAGCCATTTCACGTGAACGGCGTCCGCCCGCTGCCCCTTCTCGTCCCACGGCAGCCCGAGCAGCCGGCGCGCGACGAATTGGCAGAGATAGATTTTGCTGAGCCAGCTGTTATTGCTGGTGGACGAAATTTTCCAACCGCCGTCCTCGAACAAGCACACGCCCTCGACAAGCACCTTCTTCAGATGCGTATCGAGCGCTTCGATGTAGCTGCCGAAGCGTCCGCCGCGCTCCAGCGCCTCCGGACAGCCCGTGTAATACGGGAAGATCAGCCCTTCGATCGCCGGAATGATCCGCGATTCGTTCCCCTCGCCGATGACCGCCGGAATGGTGCCGTCCTCGCTCACATGGCTGACGATCGTGGCCGCGCAGCGGTCTGCCTGTTCGCCCGCCGTCCGGGACAGCTCCTGCTTGCCTTGTTCGGCGAAAATCTTTTCGAGCGCGATGTAGGCAGCCCAGCACTTGCTCGCCAGATAGATATTGTTGCGCGCTTGGCCGAGCGACACATCGAGGCTGTCGTACGTCGTGATCTCCGCGCCGCCCTTGACCCGCGTGCTGTCCAGTCCCATGATGCCATTGCGCTGCGCCGGATCCGGATGGTCGCGGTTCAGCATGCTGGCGAGGCACTGCTCGAAAATCGGCAGATTCGCGTCAAGCCAAGCTTGATCCTTCGTCCCTTCGACGTACACCGCCGCGCACAGCACCCAGTTCACCAGCTGTTCATGCGTCATGTGCGAGAAGCAGCCGTCCAGACCGAACAGCTCGTAGGTGGAATATTGCGGCCGGGATACCGTGTTGGCGATGCCCATGTCATGCGTGAAGCTGATGCCGCCCGGGTATTCGGTCTCGTCGCCCGGGAATCGCACGCGGTCCGCGTAGCTGTAACGCGACGTAAAATAATCGAGCTCGTTCTTGACCGTCCACGGGTTGAACTTAATCTCGTAGAATAGCTGGTCAACCGTCAGATCGAACGTATTCATCATCCGATACTCGCCCTCGTTCACGACCCAGAACGGCTTGCCGCCATGGTCCAGCAGCTGCGTCGAGCCGTAGTAGCTGCGGATCGAGTGCGCCATCATGAACTTCTGGTCATCGGTCAGATTCGCGTCGTCGACCAGCGCGTTCGCGCGGATCGCGCCTGCGGCCAGCTTATCGTAATGGGCTAACGCATAACGGGCTACTTCCTCGATATTCGCGAAATAACGCGTATAATAGTAGGCCGCGTCAATGCCGGCCGTGACATAGCCTCCCCGATAGAAGCAGACGGCGAAACGGTAGGTCTGCTTCGCGCCGGCCGGCGTGTCCATGACGAGCGTGCCCGTAGAGCCGAGCCCGAATGCCCAGTTCTCCTCGTGCGGGTTCGTCAGAATATCCTCGATGCTGAAGAACTGCGCGGATTTCACGCCTTCGTCCTGCGAGACGATTGCGGTGAAGCGGCCTTGCCCGACGCCCGCATAGCCCTCCATCGTGTCATCCAGCCGGCGGATCGAGCTGTAGGGATCGGTGCCCTTGTAGCCGAAGAATGCGCGGCGCGGCTTGTCCGAACCGGTATTGTCGATCGTAAGCTCCGCGAGCACGGCCGGCACGAGCACTTCTGCCAGCTCCTCCGCGCTTGCTTTTGCCGGATCGGGCACGCTGCGCACCTGCGTGTAGATCCGGAACGTCAGGTCCCCTGCCGACCAAGTATCGGTAGCGAGGCGAAAATCGCGCTTGACCTGCTCCTTCGCGATCGGATGCAGAATGCGCGGCTTGTTCGGGTTATGATCGGGATTCTCGATGTCGTAGCGCTTGCTCTCGTCGTCCGACTGGAACTCATGGAACGGCAGCGTATCATAGCCGGTACCGTCCTTGCGCTCGAGGCCGATGTAGACGCTCTGCTTAGGCGAACGTCCCAGCTCGAGATCGAGGCCGCCGCCCTCTCCCGGGAAGCCCAGCGTGAAGCTGGCGAACGCGCCGATCGGCGAATGGTGCGCATTGAAATAGTGATTTTTCGGCATGGATCATGCCACCTGCCTTCTTAGATTTTCGGATGCCTATTGAAATGGTGTAACCGTTCTCTTCATCATAACGGCGCATGCGATAGGCATACAGGGTCAAATCAAACTACTATTTGGGCAAACTGCGCCTCTCTCGGACGGATCGGCCCCTATGGTATACTATGGTTATCCTCATACGAAGGACGGAGAGCATGAAGCAGCCTACGCCGCTCGGTCTCGAGAACAGCCTCGACGGCCGGATGTCGCCCGATATCCATCTATCGTTCCGCATCTTCGCCGCTCATTGGCGCAAGGTGAACCACACGTGGTCCTATCCGGAGCATACGCATGACCTGTTCGAGCTGAATGTCGTGCTCAGCGGATCACAGCGGATGACGGTCGGCGGCGTTCCCGTCGCGCAGCAGCCCGGGGACTTGCTGTTCATTCCGCCGGATGTGCTCCACGGCAGCCAAGGCGCGCAAGGCGGCGCGGACATGACGTATTTTTGCATGCATTTTGACGTGGATGACCTGTATCTGCGGCGCCGATTGCTGACGATGCGCAACTACGCCCATGCGACCGGCTCGCCGCTTGAGACGACGCTGCGCGAACCGCTTGCCAGCATCATTGCTGCCGTCCGCGAGCCGGACGGCGATCCGCAGCGCGAGCGGTTGTCGGCGCAGAATGCGTGCCTCCGCATCTTCGCGGCGCTCGGCGAATGGGTGCTGCGGGATGCGCAAGCCGGGACGGGGACGCCGGATAAGCCCGGCGACGCATCGGACAATGCGATGCGTATCGCGGCGCGGATCGAGCGCTTGCTGCAGCAGTCCGTGCAGCGCGCCATGCTGGATGCGCGGACGGCAGGCACGGGCATGCCCGAAGGGGGCGAGCGGGTCAGCATCGAGCGGATCGCCGCCGAAGTCGGGTACAGCTCTGCCTACTGCAACCGCGTCTTTCAACGCATCTACGGCATGTCGCCCCGCCAGCACCTGACCGGCCTGATACTGCGGGAGGCTAAATTGCTGCTGGCCGCTTCCGAGCGGTCGATCGAAGAGATCGCGGCGATGCTGGGCTACCGCGACGTCTCGCAGTTCAGCAAGCAATTCAAGCGCTGGACCGGCATGTCGCCATTAGGATACAGAAGGCTGGCTCACTAAGCGGATGGATTCAGAGAGGAGGCGGGTACATGAAGCTGCCTGCAGCCATTTTATTCGATATGGACGATACGATACTGGCTTTCGATGCCGGTCTTGACGTGGACGCGTGCTGGCGAGCCGCCTGCTCCGCCCATCTGGCTGAGCATGGATATGAAGGGGATATCGAGGAAGTCGTGCGCGCGATTAAGCGGGAGGCTCGCTGGTATTGGAGCGACCCTGAGCGGCATCGCGTCGGGCGGCTGGACCTGCGCAAGGCGCGAACGGCAATCATCGCAGCCGCGTTCCGCAAGCTGGGGATCGATCGGTGGTGGTCGGGGTCGGGGCTGGGGCTGGGGTTGGGCCTAGGCTTAGGCTTAGACTTAGGCTTAGGCGATGCTGACCTGCTCGGCCTGTGCGACCGCATCGCGGTTGCGTATAGCGAAGCGCGAGACGCGCTAGTGGACGTCTACCCCGGCGCGATCGAGACGCTCGCGCATGTGAGGAGTCTGGCCATTCCCATAGCGCTGCTGACGAACGGCGCATCGCTGCCGCAGCGGCAGAAGATCGAGCGCTTCGGCCTCGATCGCATCTTCGAGACGATTCTCGTCGAGGAAGAATTCGGCATCGGCAAGCCGGAGCCGGAGGTTTACGCGCATGCCCTTCGCTTGCTTGGCGTGAAAGCGGAGGAGGCATGGATGGTCGGGGATAATTACGAATGGGAGATCGTCGCGCCGCAGTCGCTCGGCATTCGCGGCATCTGGGTGAACCATCGCGGCGTTGACCCTGCGGCATTGCCGGTTCAGCCCTACCGAACGATCCGCGCGATTGCCGAATTGATTCCGCTGCTCGACGATTGCCGCAGATGAGGAAATGGCGACGCCGTGCACTGACAGCGATCGGCGAGACAGGTTCGCGGCGACAGCTTCCGCGATCGGAGAGCCTGAACGGGTGCTAAAAACCGCACTCGTTCGCCGATTTGGTGCCGGCTTGCCTGAACGAGTGCTAAAAACCGCACTCGTTCGCCGAATCGGTGCCGGCTTCACTGAACGAGTGCTAAAAACCGCACTCGTTCGCCGAATCGGTGCCGGCTTCCCTGAACGTGTGCTAAAAACCGCACTCGTTCGCCGAATCGGTGCCGGCTTCCCTGAACGAGTGCTAAAAACAGCACTCGTTCGAAGATTTGGTGCCGGCTTCACTGAACGAGTGCTAAAAACCGCACTCGTTCGCCGAATTGGTGCCGGCTTCACTGAACGAGTGCTAAAAACCGCACTCGTTCGCCGAATCGGTGCCGGCTTCCATGAACGAGTGCTAAAAACCGCACTCGTTCGCCGAATTGGTACCGGCTTCCCTGAACGTGTGCTAAAAACCGCATTCGTTCGCCGAATTGGTGCCGACTTCCCTGAACGTGTGCTAAAAACCGCATTCGTTCGCCGAATCGGTGCCGGCTTCCCTGAACGGGTGCTAAAAACCGCATTCGTTCGCCGAAATTACGAGCTGGAGATCGTCGTGCAGCAAACGCTCGGCGTTCGCGGCATCTGGGTGAACCATCGCGGCGATCCGCGCGATACCTGAATTGATTCCGCTGCTTGACGCTTGCCGCAGCTGCAGCTGAGACAAGAACGCCATTGCCTAGGTCAGCGCGCTCGGCGTCCAGGCAGATGTGGCTGGTTCCTAGATAAATCGTCAGCCCATGTGAATGCGAGCATAGGAAGGATCAGCCCCCGTACGCGATTGAATTTGCAAAAATGATACCCAACCCGCCCGTTCAGCCTCCCAGTGCGCCACTACCTCTCGCCAACCTTTCCCGAGAAACACTCGTCTAAAATCATGCCTCCCTCCCTCATCCGGTGCACCCTTGCGAGAGAATTGAAGGCATCACCGCAGCCACAGCCGCGGTCACGCCCAATTCCAGCGCTAAGAGCCCCGCGTCAGACGCAGGGCTCTCCGTTCACGTAATAAGCGGCCTCCGCGTATACCTTGAACGCGATCTCCGCCTCAGAGACGCCGCCCTGCCGCAGATGCCGGGTGACCGTCTCCGCGAACCGATCCCGCACGTCTTGACCGCGCTCGAACCATGCGACTTCAATGAAGGGATACGTGTCGGCCTGCTGACCGTCGGTTACGGAGACTGTCGTTACCTGCAGAATGTCCAACGTAAAATTATCCGTTCCGCATTCGCACACGAGCGCAAGCTCCTGCACCAACGGAACAGCGATTGCGGCTATGGCACGCGGCTCAATCCCTCGAATCGTCAATTGCGGCATGCTGTTGCTCCTCCTTGCTACGCTTTTTGCTCATTATACCATGCGTCGGCTCTGCCAAGCTTGCGCAGGGCGGGTTGCAACCTGCCCGGACAGCGATTACGATGAGTCTATGGGTTAGCAGCACAACCGCAATCACGAAACGAGGCGACAGACAGCATGATACGATTATTGATTAGCGACCTGGACGGCACATTGATTCACAACCACGCGGATATGAAGGAGGAAGATCTGGCAGCGCTGCGCCATGCGAAGGACGCGGGACTCGAGCTCGCATTCGCCTCAGGGCGCATGCATCCGGAAATTCTCAGCGTCATGGCGCAGATCGGCGTCAGCGTCCATTCGATCTCGCAGAACGGCGCCTATGCCCATCTGGCAGACGGAAGCTTGATCGCGCGGAACGCGTTCGATCCCGAGCTGCAGCGCGCGCTGATTCGGGCAGGCGAATCGACGCCCTTCCTGACGCTGCTATGCGCGGCAGATTATTATATCGTCGAGCGCATGACGCCGCACGGCGAACGGATCGGAAGCCGGCTGTTGGCGCCGCTGCATACGATGCCGGATGCGCGTAGCCGGCTCGGGCAAGGTATCGTCAGCGGCAAAATGTCATTCTTCGGCGAGATCGATCAGCTGAACGCATTCCGCGAGCAATTGAAGGCCGAGCACGGCGAACGAATCGATGCGTACATCTCGGATATCGATTGCTTGGACGTCATGCCAGGCGGCGTCTCCAAGGGAACCGGCGTGCGCGCGTTGACGAGCAGGCTGGGCATCTCTCCCGATGAGACGGTATGCATCGGCGACTCCTTCAACGACCTCCCCATGTTCGCCGAGACCCCGCACAGCTACGCAATGGCCGGCAGCCATCCGGACGTCCGCAGCCGAGCGGCGCACGTGACTGCAAGCGTCGCGCGTGTGATCGAACGGATCACGGCGACTGAACGCCGCTGAACGAAGTACCAACGCCAATAACCGTCAGAGGCACTATCCCAGCCACTGACGGTTATTCTTTCATACCGCGATTGCTTGGAGCATCCCGTAGCAATCGATTAGCGTAATCGCTCCCTCTGCTCCCGAGGACTCCTCGCAAGCCCAATACGTATGGTTCAGGTAGAGTGCCGGCCTCCCCATCCATTGCAGCATGCCGCCCTCGCCCCGGTCGCATGCTTCCTGCAGCAAGGCCCTCAGCTTGTCGGCATCCATGCCCTCGATTCGGCTCAACCCCATGTACCGTTCATATGCCGTCTTCGTAAGAAAGATTGTCATCGCTAGACACCAGCCCTTCCCTTATTCGGATGAGCACTACTATACGCCGAAGCGATGACAACAACTTGTCAGCGAACGTATGTTCCCGTAAGTTCGCCGTAAATGCCCTCGATTCGGGCGGACAGCGTAGACAGCTGGTGCACAAGCGCGCCTACCTTCGCTTTATGCTCATTCGTGTAATCCGCATACTGCCTGGATTCATGCTGCTTCAGATGCTCCATCAGCTGATACAGACCGTCCGTATGGCGTGAGATCTCCGTAAGCTCGGCCTCCAGCGCGATTATCGCGGCACGCAGGTCCGTCCTTCCGAATGTACGATGCAGCGCGCGGTTGAAGGCATGCGGTTCCGTGTAACCGTGTATGCGTTCGGCCTGTTCCAGCCGGCGATTGTAATCGGCCGGCGTTCCTTGAACGGTCCGCAGATATTGAACGACGAGACGCGTCATTCCGATCGCGCGCTGCCGCTCGGTCGCGAGCAATTCCTCGAGCTCTTGCAGCCTTGCCTCCGTATTCGCGAATCGATATTCCAGAGTCGCAGTCTTGTCCCAAGCCGCTCTCTTCTGTGCCTCATCTCTCATCGCTTGTTCAGAAGCCCGTCCCAGGCTCCCTCCGCCTCCCTCATGATGGTAGTCTGAATCTTGCCTGCGGTGCAGAAGGTTCGGTAAATGATACAGCCCCCATACGGCTGCATGGGGGCATGGATTGTATACGCCTCCGGCAACCCGGCTATCATCGCTTGCGCATTAGACCCGTGGCTTTGCGTCCCTACCTTTCGATAGGTTTGCCTTTATCGAACTC
>JAEZCJ010000021.1 GCA_023433615.1 Bacillota bacterium
CGCCGGGATGCGCATGGCGGGCCGCTGCGCCGTTCAGGCAGATGACGCCCGAGCCGCGCGGGCCGGGAATGACATAGGTTTCCAGCCGCGAGCCGTTATTGTTGTTGACGACCTGGACTTTCTCGTTTGCCCAAATATCGGTGAGGTCCATCAGATCCTCATCGATCGTGATGCTGCCCACGTAGTTCAAGTTGGCTTCGGTTACCGTGGCGCGGTGCAGCTTTGCCTTCATCATAACCCTCAACATCTTCTATCCCTCCAGGGGATCGCTTGTGATCACGGAGTAGTGCTTCGCAGCCTTTTCGGCGTCGAATCTTGAACGCTAGCGAAAATTCCGGTGCTCACGTAGGTCTGCCTACGCTCCGCTCCTCATTTTCTACTATCGTTCAACCTTCTCGGTGCTGACAAGCGATCAAATTAATGATATTGCTCGTATATCCTAAGACCTTATCACAATTCATAAATGCGGTTGTCGATTAAGCGGGTACGGCCGAAGCGGACGGCGAGGGCGACGATGTAGCGGCCGCTCCGGAGCGGCTCGCCCTCGGCCGGGACAGCCAAGTCCGGATAGGTCAGCACCTCGGCGTAGTCGATGTCGGCCAGCGGCGCCGTCCGGATGGAAGCCGCTACGCGGCGTCTCAGCTCCGCCGCCGTCAGCGACTCCTCGCGGAGCCACTCGCTTGCCTTAGCCAGCGAAGCCGACAGCACGACGGCCTGCTGCCTTTCCTCCGGCGACAAGTACACGTTGCGCGAGCTCATCGCGAGTCCGTCCGGTTCCCGCACGGTATCGCAAGGCACGATCCGGACCGGGATGTTCAGATCCTCCGTCATCCGTTCGATGACCGCGACTTGCTGCGCATCCTTAAGGCCGAAGTACGCGGCGTCCGGCAGCACGATGTGGAACAGCTTGCTTACGACGGTGCCGACGCCGTCGAAATGTCCTGGGCGCGATGCGCCGCACAGCCGGTCCGTCAGGTCCGTAATGATCACCTTCGTCGCGACAGGCTTCGGGTACATCTCGGCCGCTTCAGGCATGAAGAGCATGTCGGCGCCCGCTTGCTCGCTGATCTCGCCGTCCCGTTCGGCATCCCGCGGATAGCTCTCGAAATCTTCGTTCGGTCCGAATTGCAGCGGGTTCACGAACACGCTGACGACAGTCAGGCCGTTCTCCGCTGCGGAACGTCGAATGAGGCTCGCGTGCCCCTCGTGCAGGAAGCCCATTGTCGGCACGAAGCCCACCGTGCCTCCCGGGTGCGCCGCACGCCACGCGGAGATGGCTGTTCGCAGCTCATGGATTGAGGTGAACCGTTGCATCCGTTCTCGCCTCCTGTGGCTGCCCATCGGCAGCGCTTCGAATCGACTTGACTTGCTGACTGCCTTCGCTCCCGCCGTTGCCATACACAGGACCGACGGCTTCGGCGGCTCCGGGGAAGCCGTGCTTCGGCTCCGGGAATGCGCGCGATTTCACGTCGCTGACATAGGAGCTGATCGCGCCGCGAATCGTCGTGCCGAGATCGGCATAAGACTTGACGAATTTCTTCTCCCGATACGGCGAAGCGTACTGCAGCAGATCATGGTATACGAGCACCTGCCCGTCGCAGCTTGCGCCCGCTCCGATGCCGATCGTCGGGATCGATAGCGCTTGGCTGATCGCGGCGGCGGCCGGTTCGGTCACGAGCTCGAGGACGACCGCGAACGCGCCTGCTTGCTCGAGCGCCTTGGCATCCTCGATGAGCTTGCGAACGGCTTCGTCATGCTTTCCCTGCACCTTGTAGCCGCCGATCGTATGAACCGACTGCGGCGTTAAGCCGATATGGCCCATCACCGGGATGCCGGCGCTTACGAGCGCATCGATCTCCTCGGCGATGTCTGCGCCGCCCTCCAGCTTGACGGCATGCGCGCCGCCTTCCTGCAGCAGCCGCGCCGCATTCCGCATCGTGATCTCCTTGCCCATCCGATACGTCATGAACGGCATATCCGTGACGATGAACGTATTAGACGCGCCTCTGGCGACTGCGCGCGTATGGTAGACCATGTCGTCCAGGGTAACGGGAATCGTCGTATCGTACCCCAGCACGACATTGCCCAGCGAATCGCCCACCAGGATAACGTCGATGCCGGCTTCTTCGGCCAATCGCGCCGAAGGATAATCATATGCGGTAAGGACGGAGATCGGTTCTCCCTCCAGCTTCATGCTTTTCATCTTGGTTATCGTTAATGCCCGCCCCATAAGCCACACCTCCAGGATCGATTGTGATCGCGAAGCGGATGCTCCGAAGCGGATTCGACGTCGAATCTTGAACGCTGGCGAACCTTCCGGTACTCACGTAGGTCTGCCTACGCTCCGTTCCTCAGATTCTACCATCGTCCAACCTTCTCGGCGCTGACAATCGATTCAATATAATATGATGTGATACATCATCATCAAGACACACTAGCCAATAACGCAAAAAAACCTTCATGCTCCGGATGGGATGCACAAGGTTTCCGAACTCAAAAAGAAACATCCAAGTAAGTGCGAAGCTTCCTTCTGTCTCGGTCCTTGCGGCTCAGAGCAGAGTGCGTTGCGCCTATCGAACGAACGTGTTGGTTCCTGTCGTATGAATCCTCGATCAGAGTGCGGTTCATACTCGATACCGCCTCTACTGTCATCAGTATAACAAAGCGGCCCCCAAAATGGAAGCAGGCTTCCTGGCGAGCCTTAAGCCCGCGGAAGCCCCATCTCTGCGGAGAATACCGGAATTTCGCTGCCGTCATCCATCCGAACGACAATCGCGCCAGAATCCGACAGCCCGATCGGCACCCCTTCGATTACGGCCTGCGGCGTGGTCAGCACCATTCGCGTACCGAGCGAGATCGACAGCGCCTCCCATAGCGACCGAATCGGAGCGAAGCCTTCGCTGCGATACAGGGCATAGAGCTGCTCCAGCTCCAGCAGGAACTCCGCAATGATCTCGGACCGGTCGAATGCTCTTCCCGCTGCCAGCTTGAGCGATATCGCCTTGCTCAGCACCTCGGGATCATAGTCCGTCTCCTCCAGATTGACGCTGATGCCTACGCCAGCGATGACATGCTTCAGCCTGTCCTCTTCCGCGCTGGATTCGAGCAGGATGCCGCTGATTTTGCGGCCGTTAACCATCAGGTCATTCGGCCATTTGATGCCGATTTCCAGCATCGTCAGTCTTCGCAGCGCGCGGCATAGCGCGACGGCGGTCAGCAGCGTTAATTGCGGGGCATAGGGCATCGGAATGTTCGGCCGGAGCACTAGGCTCATCCAGATCCCTTTGCCTCTGGGCGATATCCAGCTCCGGCCCATGCGTCCCCTGCCGTTCAACTGTTGTTCCGCAATGACGAGCGCCCCTTCTGGGGCGCCTTCTTCTGCCAGACGCATAGCGATATTCTGCGTCGATTCCACGGCATCGTGCAGGTGCAGGCTTCGTCCCAGCGTATCGGTCCGCAGCTTAGAGAGCAAGCCGCTTGCGGTCAGCCGATCCGGACGCCCCGCCAGCCTGTAACCAAGCTTACGCGAAGCTTCGATCGTATAACCTTCCTCTTCCAGCTTGCGGATCTGCTTCCAGATCGCGGTCCGGCTGACGCCAAGCAGCTTGCTTGCGGCCTCCCCCGATACGTATGCCTCATTCTCTTCCAGTAACGCTAGCAACTGATTCCTCATCTTAACTCCTTCCGCATTCGAGACGCAGCGAAGCTTCCGCTAGCAGCGGTTCTCGTTCATTCGCGATTTCGCCCGAAGCGGCAGCGAGCAGCAGCTCGCCCAGCATATGCTTGATCCACGCGCCTGGCGCGCGCTTGCTGAGCAAGGCGATGTCATCGCCCCCGATCGCCAGCTCCTGGATTCGGAATACGGGCATCGCAACCAGCCATTGTGCCAGCTTGTCCCAGTCGATATCGGCTGCCGGCGTCAGCAGGGGGCTTTCCTTGCCGAGGGCAATCGCGTCAGCTGCCGCTTCTCGGCCATGTGCCAAGACGAGGCTGATCCACTCGGAGCGCAGCCGCGGCTTATCAGCCGCCGCCAGTCTGCGATGCAGCAAGACGACGGCTTCGATCACCTTAAGCCGCTTGCGGCCGAGTCCGAAGCTGCCCATCCAGTCCAGCGCGGCGTGCAGATCGGCTTCGGAAGCCAATCCCAATGCAGCCCATCGGTTATTCGTCGCGTTGACGCGATTAAGCTGCCGCAGCGCAGCCTCCGTAGACGGACCGATTACCCGCTGTTGCAGTTCCGGAATCAGCATGAGCGGTTTCTTCGTCAATCCCCACAATCGCGCGCGATGCACGATCGCGATGCCTCTCGCCGGATCCGGCCCGCCGACCGTCTTGTCCAATTCCGCGCCTGCGCGTTCCATCGCGATATGGCGCAGCAGCTCGCGATGGCGCAAGAGCGCCTTCCAGGTGCCGTATGCGAACCGGTAACCGAATGCGGCGGCGAACCGAACGCCGCGCAGCATGCGCAGCGCATCCTCCTGGAATCTGGCGTCCGCATTGCCTACGCAGCGAATAATCCCGCGCTCGATGTCGGCCATGCCGCCGAACGGATCGATGACCGTGCCGTCGAGCCGCATCGCCATTGCATTGATCGTGAAGTCCCGCCGTTCCAGGTCGCCGTTCAGCTCGCGGATGAACGCCACCTCCGAAGGCCTGCGATGCGCTTCATAAGCGGATTCTTCGCGGAATGTCGTGACCTCGTACGCCTGCCCTTGGAGCAGCACGGTTACGGTCCCATGCTGCAAGCCCGTCGGCACATGCTTCGGGAACAGCGCCATGACCTCTTCCGGCATGGCCGAACTCGCGATGTCGACGTCGTTCACGGCACGTCCGAGCATGGAATCCCGCACGCAGCCGCCGACATAGTAAGCTTCGAATCCGGCATCCTGAAGCCTTTGCAATACCGGAGCCGCGTTCAGCAGTCGATCCTGCATGACAGGTTCATCCTTTCCGCACGTTCCCCTATAGCAATGGCTTTACTCGCAGATCGGGAGGGCCACCGGTGCATCGATACCCATGACGCGGTAGTAGATCTGCTCATACTGCGCCATAATCCGATCGTTGCAGAACTCCGTGCGGGCGCGATGCAGACATGCCTTGCGTACTGCGCCGTACAACGCCGGATCGCGCAGGAGACGAACGGCATACTCGGCCATTAGGGCAGTATCGCCGACAGGCGCCAAGTAGCCCGTCTCGCCATGCGTTACGAGCTCCGGAATTCCGCCTGCCTGGGAGCCGATCGTCGGCACGCCGCAAGCCATCGCTTCCAGCGCAACCAGACCGAAGCTCTCCTTCTCCGAAGGGAGGAGCATGACGTCCGCGATCGAGATCACGTGGGCGACATCGTCCTGCTTGCCCAAGAAATGCACGCGGTCCTCGAGACCCAGCTGTTGAATCTTCTGTTGAATTCGCGACAGCTCCGGGCCTTCACCGACCAAGAGCAGCTTCGCCGGCAGCTTGCTGCTGACGCGCGCGAAGACGTCGACGACGTCGCTGACTCTTTTGACCGGACGGAAGTTCGAGATGTGCATCATGATCTTCTCATCCGCCGTAGCGAACTCGCTCCGCAGCGATTGGCAGTCCCGCGGATAATAGATCCGTTTGTCGACGAAGTTATAGGTCAGGTCGATATCCCGCGTAATGTCGAGCAGCTCGCGCGTCTCATTGACCAAGTCCTGCGAGACCGCCGTGACAGCGTCGCTCTCGTTAATGGCCAGACGGATCAAATCCTTCAAGGAATCGTCCTGCGCCAGTACGGTAATGTCCGTTCCGTGCAGCGTCGTCACCGTCTTGATGCCGTCTGCCAACATCTGCTTGGCCAGGAACGCGCAGATGGCGTGCGGCACCGCATAGTGAACATGAAGCAGGTCGAGCTTCTGCATTTTGGCGACCTGCGCCATTTTGCTGGCAAGCGAGAGATCGTACGGCGGATAACGGAATACGTAGTAATCGTTGATCTCAACCTCATGATAATAGATGTTGCGTTGGAATTTGCCTAAGCGGAACGGTATGCTGTGCGTTATAAAATGAATCTCGTGACCCTTCTCTGCCAGCAGCTTGCCGAGTTCTGTAGCGACAACGCCGGACCCGCCGAGCGTAGGGTAACACGTGATGCCGATCTTCAGTGGTCTGGTCATGATTAACTGCACCTCCGGTGCTCTATGGGGTCGCTTGTGATCACGAAGCACATCGAGATGCGATTCGACATCGAATCTTGAACGCTGGCGCAAAGCATATGCTTCCGACGTGCGTTTCCTACGGAAACGCTGGAGCTCCTCAATTGCTACCATCGTCTAACCTTCTCGGTGCTGCCCAAGCGTACTTTATGAATTAGTCTAGTTGTTCTTATTACAGAAATTGATCGATTATGACCGGACGTTTGGTCGTGAAGCCCTCGGCATATGTCCAGCCCCGCTCCCTTGCGAGCAGCCTGTCCCGAGCGTCGACGTTCTCCACATAGCGCTGCGTGAGCGGCGTTGCGACACGGCCCGAGCCCTCGGCAGCCGTCTCGAATTGCGATCGGTACGCGAGGAGCGAAACCCGCTTCGCCTCGTAGAAGTCCGATACGTTAACCATCAGCGTAACGTCCTTCACGTCATTGATATAGTAATAGTATAATTGCTGCACTTGAACAGGCTCGACATCCGGCAAATATCGGCGAAGCTTCGCATTGAACACGGCTTCTTCGACGAGCCGGCTGCAGGCATTATGGTCCGGATGGCGGTCATCCCAGTAAGGCGCGAAAATTACGGTCGGCCGCAGCCGACGAATCTCGCGCACGATCGCCTCGATCTGGTCCGCGCTGCCCGTGAGGCCGCGATCCGGGAGCCCGAGGCACGAGCGCGAAGCGAGCCCTAGCGCCTCAGAGGCCGCTGCTGCTTCGGCTTGCCGGGTAACGACATCCCCGTTGGAGGACAGCTCCGCTTGCGTCAAGTCGCAGACGCCGAATCGGATGCCGGCACGGACATGCTTCGCGATCGTTGCCGCCATACCGATCTCGACATCATCCGGATGGGCGCCGAACGCGAGCATGTCGACGATGCGGCCGCTTCCGCTCATGGCGTCCAATCCTCCGGCTTGTACTTATGCACCAACTCCCGCCAGCCGAACTCCCCGCGCGCAAGCGCATTGGTGAGCAATTCCGCCGTCGCCACGTTCGTCGCGACAGGGATGCCCTGCACGTCGCAGAGACGAAGCAGCGCGATAATATCCGGCTCGTGCGGCTGCGCCATCAGCGGATCGCGCAAGAATATGATCAGATCCATCTCGTTCTGCGCGACAAGCGCCCCGATCTGCTGGTCCCCGCCCAGCGGACCCGACATGAACCGGTGGATCTTGAGCGACGTCTGATCCATAATCCGTTGACCGGTCGTGCCGGTCGAATAGAGGCGATGCCCCTCGAACACATGCTCATAGGCAAGGACGAAATTGACCATCTCGTCCTTCTTGCGGTCATGCGCGATGAATGCGATATCCAGACTCCCCACGTTGGTATCCCCTCTCTTAGTCAGTCCATCAGATGCTCGAAGCCATAGATGAGTCCCGCGTAGGTCATCACCTTCTTCACCGCGACGTTCACGCCGGGCATATAGCCTGCCCGGTCATAGGAATCGTGGCGAATTTTGAGCGATTGGCCGAACGCGCCGAATATGACCTCTTGCTGCGCGAATACCCCAGGGAGTCTCACGCTATGTATACGGAAGCCGTCGTAATAACCGCCTCGCGCGCCTTCGATCGTCTCTTCCTCGTTCGGATTGCCCTGTTTGAGCTCGCGACGGACTTTCGAGATGAGTTCAGCCGTCTTGACGGACGTACCTGACGGCGCATCCAGCTTCTGATCGCCATGGTACTCGATAATTTCCAGATGGGGAAAATATTTGGCCGCCTCGGCAGCAAACCGCATCATCAGGATTGCGCCGATCGAGAAGTTCGGCGCGATCAAACCGCCGAGACCACGACTCTTGCACAGCTCGTCCAACTCTTCGATCTGCTCCGGCGTGAACCCCGTCGTGCCGATAACCGGACGAACGCCATTCATGATTGCGGTCCGCGTATTGGAGTAGGCGAATTGCGGGATCGTAAAATCAACCAATACATCCGTAACGTTCGCCTGGAGCGCCTCCTCCAAATCTCCGGTCACGTTCACGCCGCACGCAGGCAGGCCGACCATTGTTCCTGCATCGGCACCTACGGACGAACGGTTGACAGCCGCTGACAGGACGAGCGCCTCGTCCTGCAGCACCATCTTGACTGCCTCGCGGCCCATCCGCCCGTTAGCGCCCGCTACCGCTACTCTTATCTTGTCTCCCACTGTCTCAATCCCCTGTCTCGATGAACTATTGTCGTTATCCACGTGTCCGCTTCAATGCCTGCCGCCGTTTGCGGTTGTACAGCGCGAACAGACGCTTCGCCTCGCCATGCTGCGGGTTGAGCCGCAGCGCATCGCGCGCAGCTTCCGCTGCCTCCGCATATTTTCCGGTCGCGCCATAGGCGGTTGCCAGCAGCACGAAGCCGTCGTCCAGCAGCGGATCGAGCTCCACCGCCAATTTCACTTGCCCGATGACGGCCGCGAGATCCGGCGCGTCTCCCGCCAGCTCCTGCGCGGCAGACGCCGCCAATGACCGAGCTTGCACGGTAGCGAGATGATACGTATATTCCGTCTCGCCCGGCGCAAGCTGCGCGGCTGTTTCCGCATGCTGCAGCGCCTTGCCCCACTTCCCGCTGCGCATGCAGGTTACCGAGCACTTGTGATGGTATGCCGGATTGTCCGGCTCCGCCGCGATCGCTTCTTCGAACCATCGGATCGCCTGCTCGTAATCGCCTTGCAGAATCGACTCGTATGCTCTCTTGATCTGGTTGTCCCCGTCCATCCGCCTAACCTCCTTGTACACAGCTGATGATACAGCATATGTCGAGGATGCTCGGAAGGTATAGGCATCTGTAGGACAATCGTCTATTCGCTCGCGGCCTGCTCTTCGACTCTCGTCCATCTGGCCGCGTCGCGCGTATTGAACTTATGCAATACCTTGTCATGCGCTTCCGTCAGGTCGATGCCCAGCGAATTCGCGAAGCATGCGAGTATGAAAAGGATATCGCCGAGCTCCAGCTCGATCGAATTATCCGCTTCGTCCGGCTTCTTCGGCTTGGGGCCGTATCGGTGATTCACCTCGCGCGCCAACTCGCCTACTTCCTCGCTCAGTCTGGCGAGCATCGCCAGCGGCTCGAAATAGCCTTCCTTGAACTGCGATATATATCGATCTACCTCGCGCTGAATGTCAGCCAGCGTCTTCTCGCTCAATCGAACTCTTCCCTTCCGAGCCGTGTCTGCTACTTTTCCTATGTTATCGCAAAAAGGCGTCGAAAACAATGCCTCGCGCACCGTGCATAAAGCGGGCTCAAGCACCCGATTCTATGGATGAACGGCGCAGGAACGAAGCGCTCGAAGCTTGGCAAGGAGGCGCTATAATGATAGCACGAAACGCGCAATGGCGCGTTATTGCCCCGATTACGCTCGGTACGGCCGTATACGCGTTCGGACTTCATTATTTCGTGCTGCCGAATCAGCTCATGGAAGGCGGCGTCACCGGGATCGGCATCCTGCTGAACTATGCCTTCGGCTGGCCGTTATCCC
This sequence comes from Bacillota bacterium, assembly GCA_023433615.1. Lineage (GTDB taxonomy): Bacteria > Bacillota > Bacilli > Paenibacillales > Paenibacillaceae > Paenibacillus_I. Next base: position 9,632 of record JAEZCJ010000021.1, read on the forward strand.
TATCGACTCTGGTGCTCAACATCCCGCTGTTCTTCATCGGATGGCGCATGCTCGGCGGCCGTTCGATGTTCCTGACGATATACGGCACCCTCACGCTGACCCTGTTCCTATGGTTGATCGAGCAAGCAGCGATTAGCGGATTGATTCACCCGTTCGTCATGGAGCAGGATGTCCTGTTGGCTGCGCTGTATGCCGGCGTTACGCTTGGCACAGGGCTGGGACTGGTCTTCCGCTTCGGCGCCACGACCGGAGGCGCCGATATCATCGCGCGCATCTTATCCAAGAACCGGGGCTGGAGCATGGGCCAAATCATACTGGTCATCGACGCGCTGGTCATCAGTCTATCGCTGCTGTTCATCCCCGTCGAACGCATGCTCTATACGCTCGTCGTCGTGTTCATCGCGACGAAGCTGATCGATTTCATTCAGGAAGGCGCATACTCGGGCAAAGCATTCTCCATTATTACGGATCACGGCGGGGAGATCGCGGAAGCGGTCACGAAGCAGCTCGACCGCGGCGTCACGATCGTTCCGGCCGTTGGCGGCTATTCGAGGGGAAGGAAGGAAATGGTGTATTGCGTGGTGGGTAGACAAGAAGTCAGAAAGCTGCGGCTTATCGTGCATGGCGTGGACGCCAAAGCATTCATCGTCGTGAGCGACGCCCGCGACGTCATCGGCGAAGGGTTTCGCGAGTCCTGAACGCGACAAGACCGGCTCCGCGTCTAGCGCGAAACCGGTCTCTTCGGTATAGGTACCGCTTGCTGCATCGCGCGGAACTTGCGCCATGCCGTATAGGCTAACGCCGATAGCACCACCGCCGTCAGCATGAACGTCCATTGCCAGGATGGACTGCCGACCGCCTGCGCATGAACGATCGATGCTCGATTCTCGAACAACCGATCGACGGCATCGCCGATCAGCACGAATGCGCCTTCTGCCAGCAGATGCTGCGCATCGGTCTGCTCCGGCGCCGCGATCAGCTTCTCAGCATAGCGGATGCGGTCCAGCAGCGTTCGGACCCGTTCGGGCTGTTCGGAGACTGCGGCAGCCGCTTCCATCCGCGAGACATGCAGGCGAAGTTGCGACAGCGCGGCTGCGGCTGCCTCCGCGCCTTCGCTCCCTCCCCGCTGCCAGGCCTTCTGCAGGCGGTTTATATCCTCATGCAGCAGCCGCTCATATTGCAGCCACAGCGATTTGCGACCTGCTGCCAGAGCATCCACCGCAAGCTTCAGCTTTGACGCATCCTCGCGCCAAGCCGGCGACAACTCGCCGCGATTCAGGCTATGAACGACAGAACGGATATGGTCGTCGATTCGGCCCCACCCGGTCGGTTCGCCGATTCGGCGCAGCTCAGGCTCGACCGCGAGCGATTGAATCCGAATCGCATACGTGTAGGCGAGCTGGCGGTTCTCGTCGACCGATGCTTGGTACAGGCCTTCCGTCCATTCCTCTAGCAGTTCCAGCTTCTTCAAGGGACTGCGACCGGCGTCCTCGGGCTCCGATGCGCTCGCATAGCCGGAGACCAGCAAGGAGGCCGCCAGCAACGCCGCCAGCATCATTCTTCTCCCGAACATGACATCCCCTCCCCTGCTACCATCCTATGAGGAAGTTGTCCACAATAGACCAGAGGGCCAGTCGTGATCGCGAAGTATTACAATGAAGCATATTCGACGTCGAATCTTGAACGCTGGCGAAAATTCCGGTACTCATGTAGCTTTGACTACACTCCGTTCCTCATTTTCTACCATCGTCCAACCTTCTCGGCGCTGACGACCGGTCTTAATAATAATTGCTCAATTTCGCTGAGCGGCGGTTATTCGCTTGATGGTTAGCGCAATGGACGCGACGAGGTAGCTGGCGACGGACAAGCCGATGGTGAAGTTCTCGATCGTCGCCAAGTCGTCCGACAGCACGCGCGGCAGCCACGGGTACACGCCATACCCGTAGTCCATCGTATCGTTCAAGAGCAGCCAACCCAGCACAGCAAGTGCCGCAGCCCGCCCGAAAATCATGAACCGGACATACAGCAGCCCCTCGATCGCCATACTCGCATGGGAGACGATCAGCATCCAGTTCTGCCAATCCAGCGGATCGCCCTGCAAGCCCTGCGCGGCATTCATCGCGACGGCCCATATGCCATACTTGAACAGCGTTAATACGGCGAATGCTTCGACAGCCATGCGAACAACCCGATACGGCCTGCCCGGATTGCATGAGCGATTCGGGAAGAGCAGGAACAAGAGGTAGAGCGTAAAGAACAAGCTTGCGGTCGGACTATCCGGCACGAATACGATCCGCCATAACGGATGCGTGTTTAACGTGTCGACCAACTGATTCCCGTACCAGATGTATCCGTAGATCGTGCCGAGTCCGTTGACAACGAACAGCAGCCACAAGAACGAACGGTTCAGCAGGAGGGATGGGCTCCATAACCAGGACAGTGCCATCTCTTCAAGGCTCCTTTCTCGCAAAAAACCCGATCGCCGAGAGCGACGATCAGGTTTATCTGCATGGTGTTATTCAGCTTTCTTCTGCTTGGAGAGCCAAGTGGCGACGGAGTCGATCTCCTCGGCGGTCAAGTTGCTGCCGAAGGCAGGCATTCCTTCGCCCTTGCCGTTCGTCACGATCTCAGCAAGTTCTTCCTTCGAGTACTTGTCGCCTACACCCAAGAGCGCAGGTGCATTCCCTTGACCTTTAAGATCAGAAGCATGGCAGCCGAGACATTGATTCTTCGTCAAGATATCCATGGCTGGGTCATTCGCGTCAACGATAGCAGGAAGTTGTTCCTCTTGCATCGGGTTCGGACGCGGCAGGCCTGCTTCATAAGCTTCGCGCGCCTTGTCGGCACGTTCGTGATGCTCAGGTACCGTACCGGTCGCTTCCAATTGGTGCTGATAGTGATCCCATGATACTTTGGTCAGGTAGCTGACCGCGATCAGGGCCACGATCATCAGCGCCGAAGCGATCGGACGACGGTAGAAGCGGCGCTCTTTGCCGGTATCCAGGAACGGCGCAAGCAGCAGCGCGCCGAAGGCGACGCCTGGGATGCCGACCGTGCCGAGCACGATATATTGCTCGGATACATAAGGGTATTTCAGGAATTGATAGAGGAACAAGAAGTACCAGTCAGGCATCGGGATGAACGCTGCGTTCAGCGGGTCCGCCGGATAACCGAGCGGAGCCGGATGCGCGATCGTGAGCACGAGGAAGCCGACCAGCACGACGACGCCGACCATCCATTCCTTAAGCAGGAAGTTCGGGATGAACGCCTCCGACTTGCCTGGAAAAGCGGAGTAATCTGGCGGTACATTAGGCATTCTCCCGTTCTTGCGTACCCGGGAGTCGCCTACGTATACCACTTTCTCCTTAGCGTCTGGGCTATGGGCCATGGTTAAGGTCTCCCTTCGATTATAGTGGACCGGAAATGCCTTGCTTACGAATCATGATAAAGTGTGCCGCCAGCATGGCCAAGAGCGCCCCTGGCAGGAAGAAGACGTGAATCGCGAAGAAGCGCGTCAGCGTCTGAGCGCCGACGATGCCGCCGCCCTGCATCAGTTCCGCGATGGAAGGCCCGATGTACGGAACCGATTCCGCGATCTGGATGCCGACTTTCGTTGCGAAATAGGCTTTGTTGTCCCAAGGAAGCAGGTAGCCCGTGAAGCCGAGACCGAGCATGATGAAGAAAATCAGCATCCCTACGACCCAGTTCATCTCGCGCGGCGCCTTATATGAGCCGGTGAAGAAGACGCGAAGCGTATGTAGGAACATCATGACGATAACCAAACTCGCTCCCCAGTGATGCATGCCGCGCACGATCGCGCCGAAAGGCACTTGATGCTGCAGGTAATCTACGCTGGCATAGGCATTGAGGATATCCGGCACATAGTACATCGTGAGGAACATGCCGGACAAAATTTGGATCACCGTAATAAAGAACGTCAAACCGCCGAAGCAATACACGAATGCGGAGAAGTGATGCGCAGGATTGACGTGCTCCGGCACTTCGTGGTCCGCGACGTCCCTCCACATCGGCGTGATGTCCAGACGTTCGTCGATCCAGTTGTATACAGCTTTAAACATCGGATATTACGCCTCCTTATCAGACTCTCGTGTTCGCTTTGATCGGTCCGAGATACACCCAGCCGTCTTGCACTTTGACGTCGTACTCGTCAAGCGGGTTCGGCGCGACCTTCAGCTGCTTGCCGTCGATCGTGTACTCCGCTTCGTGACACGGACAGAAGTAATTGTTGTTGCCTTGCGTGTTCCAGTTAATCGTGCAGCCTAAGTGCTTGCACACTGGCGACAACGCATAGATCCCGTCCTGCCCGCGCGTAATCCAAGCTGCCATCTGAGGGTCGCTCTCGTACCAGCCGTCGACCTGATGAACCTGGAATTTGAATTCCTGCGGCTCGCTTGTGATTTTGCTCTCTTCGACTACTTTAACGAAGGTTCCTTCGGTCTTTTTCGCCAGAATCGGATCTACGGCAAAGCGGATCATCGGCAGCGCCATGCCGCCTGCCATGAAAGCGCCTGCGCCTCCGAGCGTATACGACAAAAATTGACGCCGGGACATTTGTTTGCGTTTCACGGATGTATGCTCGGTGTCATGCTGCTCGTGGTTGCTCATCTACTGTTCTACCCCCTTTGCCAATCGTAATGCTGGTCTTGTCCGGACGACAAAAACCATTACAAACCAAGACATAACTTATAATAGCTTAGGTGGTTTGGAGCGTCAAGAATTGTGACGGTAAATTGAAAGAGCGGACATTTAACGTTCTGAAATTTGTTGCCATTTTGTCACAATTGCTTGGCTCGCCCTATTTTTTCCCGTATTCCCCGTCCATTATGCGTTCATCATGTGAATCATCTCACGATCCGCTCTCCCGTTGACGCTTCCACATCGCTTGGACGGAGGCGGACACGCTCGCAGCCTCAGGCATCGTCCCGCCAGGCTCCGGCATAATCCAGAGGTCTGCCTGGCTGTCGGGCTGGCGAAGCTCGCCGGTTAACGTAACGACAACCGCGTATCGAAAGCCCGCCTGTCTCATATTGGCGACCGTCTGCTCGACCGTGGCAGCCGCCGAGCTTCCGGCCGCATAATGGAGGGCCGGGTATGTGACGATTCGCCCCGTGAACGGAAGCTCGATTAGCTCCAGCAGATCCCGCAATTGTTCCAGTCTCTCGGTTGCTTCTGCCGGCGATTCGCCGCCACCGAGGCCGGTTACCGGAAGCACGCAAGTATCCAGATAAGGCTGGAGCTCTCCCCACCTGGCGCCGTCAAATTCGCTGAACTTCATGTCTGACCTTCCTTTCGTCATGCAAGTACCTGTCTATCGTATCAGTCGGCGCAGTCGGAATCAATTGCGATTAACCGATCGGTTCACAACGAATACGGCTTGCAGGCAGGCTGCCTCAGGCAGCCGCTGCAAGCCGCAGCTCGATTGTTCTTCACTAGACGCAGAACGTCGACTTCAATCTAACAGATCGACTTCCATTCCTCCGTTAACTTCCTGAAGCTGGCTTCATCGCCTTCCGCCAACGCCTGATCGATCTTATCGTACAAGCGTCTCCTACGGAAATCGGCAACGGCCTCGTCCAGCACCATCTCAGCCGCCAACCCTAGCATAGCCTCGTACGTGACTTTCATTTTGTCCATAGGACCCACCTCCGAACCGGTGATTATCCCATCCTGTATTCCTTCCCCTTCGTCACGTAGCTTTCCGTCGTCCTTCTCATCCGTTGCAGGTCTTGGTCGTTCAACTCTCTGACGACGCGTGCCGGTGAACCCAAGGAAAGCGTATACGGTGGGATCGTCTTCTTCTCCGTAACGATTGCCCCCGCCCCTACTAAAGCATATTCACCGATATCGGCACCGTTCAGTACGATGGCCCCCATACCGATTAATGTACCGCTGCCTATCCGGCATCCGTGGATAATGGCGCCGTGGCCAACGGATACGCCGTCTTCTACGATCAAGGGCTGGTCCGCATTCACATGCCCGATCGTTCCGTCTTGGATATTGCAATCCCGGCCGATCACGATCGGCGCCAGGTCGCCTCTTAACACGGCATTGAACCAGATCGAGCTGTTCTCTCCCAAGGTCACGTCGCCGATCAGCTTCGCCCCTTCGGCGATGTAGACACTCTCATGGACCTTCGGCATGATTCCGCGATAGGCAATCAACATGCTGGCACACCTCCCGATAAATACGAGCAACCTCGTCATTCGAAAGAGATTGTAGCAACCCGCCAAGGGCCGTGTCAATGCAGCGGCAGCGTGTCGTGCTCCAAGTCGCGTACGCCCGCTACCGCGCTCCGTCCGGCATTCGTCATCCTGATGACGGTGCCCGTGCGTTCGTCCTCCCCGATCCGCACCATGCCGAGATGCAGCATCATGCCGATGATCCGCTTGTCGAACACCGACTTCGGATTATCGTAATAGAAGGGGCGGATATAAGGCAGCATCGCTTCGCGCAGCGATTCTGCCGTAATCCATCTGCTGCCTGCAAGCCGATCGATCCAATGGACGGCCGGCAGCAGATTCGGAACGGCTGACCTGTACAGCCTTAGCCAGAATCGATAGAGCTCTTCCGGTCGATCCAGCTGCCTGCTCCCAAGCTTCTCGAAACCGGCCTCTGTCAGCGCGAGCTTCAAGTCCGATTCCGATATCCAGCGCTTGTAGTAGCAATAGTCGTACACGAACGCCATGCGGTCGGGGTATTCCTTGAAGCGCCGCCCGTAGCCGAACCGCCAGCCGCCCTTCGAAGGCAGCTCCTCCTGGACGCCGAACTGCTCGAGCGCTTGCAGCACGTTGCGTCGATACATCGCGCCTTCGGCCGTAATCGGAATGTCGTTCTTCGCAATGTATTGCAGCAGATGGAGCACGTCTTCGGCGAGCAGCGCCTGCTCGTCTCGATATACCCTTGGATCGTCCGTGTATGCGATCATCCCCGCGAAGCGCCGCGTGATCGCCTCGCGAAACCGCTCCTTCAGGTCGCTCGGCACGTGAAACAAATAACGATTCGTTCCCGACAACCCATTGAATAACCAGCCGTAATGCTTGAAGCGCGCGACCGTATCCCTCGGGCTCGGCTCCTTCGCCGGCTTTTCCGCCGATTTGGCCGCGTTCTTGCTTCTAGCCGCGCGCTTCGCCTTGCCTGGCGTTTCGGCAGTCGCTTGTGCTTGCAATCGGCCCGCAGGGCCAGGGCTTGCGCTTGCGTCCGCGCTGTCGAACCGACTGAATTGAATGCGTGCCAGCAGCTCTTCCAAGCTGAATGCTTCTCTCGAATCGAAGAGCAGCGAGTGCAGGAAGCGCATATCCTCGATCGGCAGCTGGTTGATCTGGGCATCGAATACGTCGCGGCGGCTGATCGCGCTTAGAATCGCCTGGATGAGCTCATGCTTGGAGTGGCCGTTGCAATCGCAGCGATACGTGTCGGCTATGCGTGTCAGCTGGGCGATATCCGCAAATCCGAGCATATCGGCCAGGTTCAAATGATCCCCTCCGTTCTCCATGATTTTATTACCATTATGGGACGAATGGGCATTTGCTAAACGTGAAAAAGAGCCGGGGACCGAAAGGTTCGGTCCCCAGCTCTTCGCATGCGTTCTATCTTGTCTGCTGCAGATGCAGCGAGCAATTGTGCAGCAGCGGCTTCCATGCGCCGCCGTCCGTTCGTTCATCGTGCGCCAGAATCGAGAACGACATGTTCCCGAGATGACCGTCGTCCAGTTGACCGCACATTTCCTGCAGCAGCTGCGCGAGGAAGCTGCCGTGCGATACGACGAGCAGCCGGGTGTCCGGACGAGCGGTACGCCATTCCGCGATGAAGGCCATCCCTCTCTTCCTGACTGCCGCATCGCTCTCTTGCCCTGCGTCCGCCTGGCGCCAATTCTCGCCCCATCTGCCGAGCCGTTCTTCGATCGTCGTCCCTTCGACTTGCCCGAAGTAACGCTCGTTCAGCCGGTCGTCAGGCGCCAGCAGCGGCAGTTCCAGCTTAGCCGCAATAATGCGCGCCGTCTCGTGGGCACGCTGCAGGCTGCTCGAAATAACGGCATCCCATTTCTGATTCTCATGGATGAGGCGATTCGCCAGCGCTTCCGCCTGTCGTTTGCCTTCTTCGCTAAGCGGTATATCCGTCTGCCCTTGAATTTTCCCAAGCGCGTTCCACTCTGTCTGTCCATGGCGTATTAAGCCGATTAACACCGTGCAATCGCTCCTTCGTCCTCTCTATGCGCGCGTACGCGAGAGCCAGTTAATCGTCAGCAGCGTCATGATCATGCCGAGAATCGAGAGCGCGACCCAATATTGCGGAAAGGTCGGTACCACTTGCAGCACCAACGGGTCGCTGATGCTTGCGACGGGAATCTCCGAATAGAATTCTACGCTAATGGCCGCAGCGTCGCTCGTGGCATTGGCCGTGTCCAACAGCCCTGTCAGCTTGGCTACCTGTTCGGAGGAGGATTCCGTCGACGGCGTTCCGAATACCAGGTAGAAGAACGCCGTCGCAAACATCGCCATGCAGGAAGCGATTACCGCAGCCACATTGCGCCTGAAAGCGTTAGAGAACTGGTAGGTCCTCTCCTTCACCGGCATGAACCACGACTCTTCGGCATAGATGCGGTCCATGACGCCCTTGCTCAGGCGATCGCTCGGCATGTCGATTGCCTCGGCCTGGGATAGGTCGCGTATCATCAGCGCGCTGTCCTCCCAGATCCTGAACTCCTCCGCGCATGCCTCACATTCCAACATATGCTGTTCGAGTGCTAATCGGTCACGGTCATCTTCGGGCATATCCCAATAAATGCCGAATAGCTCCTGCGCTTGTTCGCATTTCATCGCGCTTTCATCCCCTCGTATTCTTCCATGAACGGAGATTCCCCAAAATACGGCTCCAGCTGCGTCTTGACGCTTGCGCGCGCCCGGAATAACAGCGACTTCACCGAACTGACGGTCTGCCCGAGAATCGAAGCGATCTCTTGGTAGTCCAGTTGGTCATATTCCCGCAGAATCAGCGCGGAACGCTGCTTCTCGGGAAGATTGTTAATCGCTTCGCGAACTAGGCTCATCCGCTCATTGCGCAGCAGAAGCTGCTCCGGCACGGACTCCGGAGGGGCAACCGGCACGTAGCCCGATTCATCGAGCGATATGTTGCCGGTCTTCTGCTTGCGAAGCTCGCTGAGCACCGTATTGCGGGCAATCGTATACAGCCATGTGGAAAAGGATGCGTCTCCTTCACGGAAGGAATGCAAGCTTCGATATGCCTTATAGAACGTCTCCGAGCACAAGTCCTCAGCTAATAAGTCCAGACCAGCGCCCTTGAGCATGTGGTAGACGAATGCCATGATCTTGCGCTGGTAACGTCGCATCAATTCCGAATATAACTGTACGTTGCCGTCTTTGATTTCACGTATCAACTGGGAGTCGGTCATTGTGCTCGACCCTCCTTGGCCTTCGGAGTCGGTCTCCCAGATCGGTATATACATTGTACCGACCCGGAAGCAAAAAGTTTCGCAATTCTATAAATATAGGAGAATAGGCTAAGTAAGCTGCGTACCGGTCCTTCTAAACAACGCTCTATAATAACGATAGGTTGCATCTGTCTCTGACTTTCGGTATGTAATCAATTCGAGTCGGAGCACCAAATTCCTGCTTCTTTCGACAGCGGTGACCATCCTCCATAATTTTACAAACAATAGATTCATTGTAACACAGGTCACAGGAATGTATAGATTAAGTTTAGCTAAATAAATGACAAATTGGGCAAAAAAAATACCACCTCGAAAGGTGGCAGCACAGAGTGCTCAGTGTTTGGATAGGAGTGGAGAGAAACCATACTGTAGCTTTAGTATATGTATCCGTTTTCATTTTGTCAAGTATCCGTTTTCATTTTTATT
>JAEZCJ010000073.1 GCA_023433615.1 Bacillota bacterium
GTCTGGACCTGCTCGCGCAGTTCGCCAAGAGCGGCTTCGGACTGGCCTTCGTCATCCGCGACTTCATAGCAGAAGAGCTCGCCGCAGGCGAGCTCTTCGAAATACCGTTCACGCCTCCGATCCCGCCGCGCCACATCGGCGTCGCGACGCTGCCGGGCGTGCCCTTGTCGGCTGCAGCACGGACATTAATCTCGATGCTGCCTTAGCCGGTCCGCGCCTCACGGCGTTATGTCCGATGGGAATTCACAGTGCAGACTTGCCGTAGGCGATTACGTAAATTACGTTGTTCGTGGATTTGCAGCGATCGACCCATGCAGCATAAAATCATCTCCACATTCGGAGCGTGTAATTTCAATTTCAGTATGGTAAGTCTCAGTTCCGTTACCTGACGATCCGCCGGTACCTCTAACATGGATGCAAAAGCGGTCAATTCCCTTACGGTTACCTGCTTCGTCGACATAATAATACTGATCGATTACGGCTCCATAGTCGAACATCGGATTAGAAGTCGAATACTTCCCATCCTTACCAACGGGAATGATGTCGTACTTCCCATCGCGTTCGAGCGGAGGCGCACCCTCAACGTTATAGATAACCCTTATCGTTCCTTCGTAGTTATCTGGTATCAGGTATAAATCATATGTGCCCCTATTAGGTTTGGATACGCACCCCGTACTTAGGATTACAGCGAATGCGACAAGGGATAGCATCACATACCCTATTCGACTTCGTGACATGTATAATCTCCCTTGCTTGTTCAATAGAAGGACGCTCCCGCGGTCTCGCTTGGGCTGCGTCCTCCACATCGTAATGGATTTACGATGATTACTCAAACGCTGCGCCGAAATGCGTTCGCGATCAGCGAGATAATCTGAATTGCGGATACGAGTCCAATGAGATAGATGAGTCCGTTTGTCGCGCGATCCCAGATCGTATGGAGCGTATCATGCCCTTCGCTGCCTGCCGACACGAGTCCCGATTCAACGGCTTGCTGCATAAAGTCTGCGTTCCAGATCGCCGTTTCCGAGAACATGAAGAACGCCAGGATCAGATACAGAACGGTAACCGCGATCTCCATGCTGACCAGACGCAGCGTCCATCGACTCGCGTTCAGCTTCATGATATCCTTCAGCACGCTGACCGCCAGGAGTACCCAGATATAAGGCAGGAACTTATTGAACACTTCCGGATTAAAGAAGGGGATAACCGTTCGCTCACCGCCCCCAAATCGCCACACGCCTAGCAGCTCGATGGAGTAGCTGAACAGCACGACGAACAATACGGAGAGGACGATGCTCGCGACCGGCTCCGATGCGCTGATCCGCTTCCTATCGTCCGGCAGCTGCGGCAGTTCTGACGGCTTCCAAGCCTGTTCGGCCTTCTTCCCGCTCGTCTTCTGAGCGCCCGTATACTCGAGTACACCGAAGATGACCGTGACCCATGCGAAGCCTTGCGTCAGCCCCATAATAATCGCGATCAAGCTATCTACAAAATGGTCCAACAGGTTCGTCGGGTCCATGACCGCTTCGATTACGAACATGACGCCGAGTGCGATACCGATCGCGGCCCAAACGATCCTCAGCACCGAGATATAACCCGGGAACAATCCTGGCCCGATCAAGTAGCGCTTGCTGCCGCGATACCGATCTGCCATCTCGCTCGGATTGCCGAGCTCCGCGAGCACCGCTTCGACTTCCTGCGGCGAAGGACGGCCCCCTTGAGTTCGCTCCTCCAGCATATCCTCGATCAATCCCCGCAGTTCCTTGTCGATCTCCGCCCTCTGCTGCTCCGGCAGCTTCTGCGTGACGGCGTAGACGTACCTGTTAATCAGTTCCATTCCCTTCTCCTCCATCCATTAATCGGTTGACGCCTTCCGCCAGACTCGCCCACTCGTGTCGCAGATGCCGATACACTTGCACGCCTGTCTCGCTTAGCTGGTAATATTTGCGCGGTCGCGCCTCATTGGTGTCCCAACTGCTCACGAGCAGCTCCTGCTTCTCCAATCTGCGCATGAGCGGGTACAGCGTGCCGGGATCGATGCTGAGTCCCTTCTCCTCCAGAATGGAGACGAGCGAGTAGCCGTACTGCGGTTCGGACAATTGACTGAGTACGCTTAATACGAGCGTCCCGCGCCTTAACTCTTGCGTTAAACTTTGAATCGTCTCTTGCATATCCATCGCATTCATCAACTCCTAATCACACTATATTGTATGACATACACTATTGTAAAGTGAATATTAATATATATTTCGCATTAAAAAAGGTCACCCCATATAGGATGACCAAAAACGACTGTTTATTTGCCCAAAAAACCGCCCTCGGACTTGATATGCTGTCCCGTAATCCAACCCGCTTCTTCGCTTGCCAGGAATCGAATCAGCTTCGCGGCATCCTCGGGCTCTCCAAGCCTTCCCATCGGGAATTGCGGCAGGAAATAGTCGCGCATCTCTTCCGTGATCCAGCCTGAATCGGTCGGCCCGGGATCAACCGCATTGACGGTTATTCCTAAGGGCGCTAACGCTGTCGCGAGCGGCTCAGTCAGCGCGATCAACGCTCCCTTGGTCGCGATGTATGCAAGATTGTTCGGATCGGGGCCCTTCGACACGAGGAAAATGATCCGACCATTCCTGCACCCGGCGCGCTTATCCTCGAACCTTGCGGCGAATGCGTTACTAAGCAGAATCGTACCGCGGTTATTGACCGCATAATGGCGATCCAGATCAACAGCCGACATGCTGCGGAATTCCGTCGGAGCGCAGAAAGCGGCATTATTGACAAGAATCGATGCTGCTCCCCCAAGCTTCGCCTCGACCTGCTCCAGAATGCGTTGCGGCGAGTCGTCTTCAGCCAGATCCGCCTCCATGTGAGCGGCTCGAACTCCCATACGCTGGAGCTCCTCGCATAAGCGCTCCGGCCAGCCCGCATCGGCCCCGTTACCTTCGGCGGCATCGAAGGCTCCCCAATGCGTGAATAAAATATCCGCCCCTGCTTCTGCCAGCGCTCGACATACGGCAGTCCCGATGCCTTGTGCCCGGCTGGCGCCTGTCACGATTGCGACCGATCCATACAGATCGATAGTTGTTGCCATTGCATCAACTCCCCCGTTCTTCAGAAGAATGTATATAACCCCTCTTGATAATAGCGATATTCATCATCCGTTATCTTTGCTCGACCGTAGGATTCGAGGAATATTTCCCTATCTCTTTCCCCATCAAAGATGTCCGCCTTAGGTCGAATAGCCAACGCAATATCGAATCGCGGATCTCCGAATGCAGCCCTCGGCCAATCAATTACCCCGACGACGCGATGGTTGCTGACCAATACATTATTCATGTGATAATCGCCATGAATCAGCGTACTCGCAATTGGCGCAGGACGATCGATATCCAGTCGCTGCAGCAGCGCTTCCGTGCCATCCACATCATGATGCTCGAGATTGTGCCTTGCCTGCATGAGCATCTTATCCAACCATGCTTGATCCTCCCTGCGCAATTCTACAGGACACTTGCAGGAATGGATTTGCTTCAGGCATTCGCCATAGCTTGCAATGGCCTTCTCTCTGTCTCTCGGACTCGGGCTGCTCTCCAGGTAATGCCTCACGCTAATCCCATTCAGATCATCCATAAGCAGCCATCTGGACTTATCCTGCACCTGGAATGCATATGCGCTCGGGACGGGTAGTCCCGTCGCCGCTAGAAACCGTAGCGCCGCATACTCGTCCGACAGCCAATCGTTATATAGCGCATGCTCTGTCTTCTTGATGATGAATGATCGATCGCGAGTAACTACCCTGACGACAACGGAAGTATGTCCTTGCCTGGGGTAGGAGATCTGCTTAACCGCTCCAATCCTCTCGATCCATTCAACAGGAATATCACGGATGTCCATCCGTCTCGAACTCCTTCAGATAACTTCGCTCAAGCGTTCTGCTGCTGTTCGATCTCGCGGGCCCATCGCTTGGACCGCCAGCGGTGCAGCATCATGAGCCCTCTCAACCACTCGTCCATGACGAATGCGGAGAAAATGCCGAGCAGCCCCAATTCCCAGTGGATACCGAGCAGATAGGCAGTCGGCACAGCAAGCAGCCACACGAACAGCATCCCGATGTAGACCGGATAGCGGACGTCGCCAGCCGCGCGGAGAGCGCTGATCACGACAAGGTTGCATGCGCGTCCCGGCTCTAGCAAGAATGCCAGCAAGAGCAGCTTGCGTCCGAGAGCGATGACATCCGCATCATCCGTGAATAGGTCTAGGATGTACCCGCCCGCGAGATTGAAAATTCCGGCAAGCACGACGCTGATCAGCATGCTGAGTCCCAAGCTGTTCAATCCTCTGCGATATGCGCTGTGAGGGTCTCTTGCGCCTATCATTCGCGCAATGATGATCTGCGTTCCTTGGCTGACTGCAATGGTCACGATCGTAATCAAGAAGATGATATTCAGCGTGTACACACGCGATACCATGGCCGTCACGCCGATCGAAGCAATGAAACTCGTAATGACCAGCTGAGATAAGTTGTAGGACAACTGCTCCCCTGCCGACGGAATACCGATTCCGAGCAGCTCCCGAATGTGCGCGATTCGCAGCCGGATGAAATCGGTTAGCTTGAATCGCTGCTCGAGAATGCGCATCAACAGGCATAGCATGAGGATCAGCCCGATCGATCGGCTTACCACCGTCGTTACGGCAACACCTGTGACGCCTGTGACAGGCAGACCTAGCGGACCCTTGATCGCGATGTAATTGCCGATCATGTTCACGATATTCATCGTTACGGTGACGAACATGACTTTCTTCGTGAATCCGTGACTCTTAATGACAGCCGATGCGGTCAGAATGAGCGCTTGCAGCACGATGAATCCGCCTGTGATCGAGAGATATGTCCAAGCGTAAGGCATTAGCTCGTCCTCGAGCCCCATCAAGAGCAGCGCAGAATCGCCGAATGCAAGCAGCATGCCGCTCAGGAATATGCCGAACAGCAGATTCAGAGTAAGCGAGGAAGCGGCCAACTGCGTCACGGCGCCCTTTTCCCCGGCCCCGATCCTTCTTGAGATCAATATCGTCGTGGCTGTCGCGACAATGCTGAACAACAAGTTCATCATATTCGCGATCTGGTTCGACACGCCGACGGCCGCCACCGCCCGGTCGTCGTATTGGCTGAGCATGAACGTGTCGACATTACCCATCAGCATATGAAGGGCCAGCTCGATCAAGATTGGCCATGTTAATGCGAACAATGTAGGGATGCGATCATTGCGAGAATCATGAGGTGCGAGTCGTGCTGTCATCTATCATCTATCCTTTGCGTGAGAGTCCACGCCATTATAGCAGACGAGCGATGCCGGGAACACTCGGTAAGGTATAGATTGTGATTAGGAATGTATATGGCCTAGTCTACAGCGGGTGATTGATATGACTCGGCATGACAGGGAACAAGATGACGAATAACATTCGCATCTCATTATCGATTCCCGGGTCATCGTTCCAACTGCCGACCTCTCGATAGTCAGCAGTATAATCTTCGATTCCTTGTTGACCGAAGAGCAGTTGCATGAATGTATCTACAGGCATATGCAGATCATGGAATCGATGCTCTGCCGGAATCCATGCAATGTCGGCAATACGACCAGACGAAAATTCGATATGGAGAACACGCTCTAATCCGAATAACTGAAGGGTGACTATTCTCGTATACCCGCACAAGAAGGACTCCGCTATTCGTTTCTCGAGTACGGGAGCAATCCTCAACAGGAACTGCCGCATATCCGTAATTCGATAATAATTTTTCTCAGGCTGCCGTTCCCGGCTGTAGCAGTCTTTCATAATCTCGTAGACCGGGTGCCCTTGACGCAGCGAGTACCTCACCCATTCTATCGATCGGCCTTCCGCCGCAAGTTGCTTATCGCCGTAGTCCAACAGATAACCGGTAACCCAAGGCAGGACTTCAAGCCACGATATGCCGCTTACGAGATCGAACATATAACTGCCAATGCCTCGATCACAAAAAGTATAATGAACGAAAACTCCGATCCTTCTGCCGTCTTGTTCAATCACGCGATACTGGTCACGGTTCGACTCGAAGTAATCGAACACGAACATCTGCCAATAATTCGCATCGTATGGGAATGAGACTAGACTATCGTTAGCGCTGTGCTGATGTAGTTCGACGGCGAACGGGATATCCTGCTGTTCAA
This sequence comes from Bacillota bacterium, assembly GCA_023433615.1. Lineage (GTDB taxonomy): Bacteria > Bacillota > Bacilli > Paenibacillales > Paenibacillaceae > Paenibacillus_I. The sequence continues at coordinate 6,195 of JAEZCJ010000073.1, forward strand.
AAGGCCGAATGGTATACGGGCACCCCTCGCCCCATCGTGCTAAAATCCCCGTTCGCGCATAAGCCACCGAAGCTTTGCTAGCCAATGTCTGCACGTATCCGAATCGGGTATAGAACCAAGGAATCCCCCACACAAGACTGAAATCATAAGCAGCATTCTCAGCCAACTCACTATGGATCATGCCCATTAACGCGTTAACGTGCCCTTGACCCTGATAATCCGGATGCGTGCCAACTTCCGTAATGTTCAACGCGCGTAGTTCAATGCCCGCATATTGCCAATTCTGAGGACAAGTCGTGATGACGGATGCGATTCTGCCATTCTCGCGATCTTCGGCTATCGCTACCGTTCCGGCTGCTGCCGATGCATGACGGCCATCCATCATCATTCGGACCCACTCGCCCATTTCCTCATTGTTTTCGTTTGCTGCTTTCATGGTCTGCGCAGCTTGTTCCATGTCCGCAATCGTTGCCCAACGATAGATGAAACGCTCATGATCAATAACTTTCATCGTGCATCCTCCCTAGGGTATCAATAGCAGCTTCTATGCTTCAAAGTCTACAGCCTGCTATTCCCATCGGGTATGGAATGTTTCGTTATAGTCGAAAACTACCCCCGCGGCGGATCGATTGCTTCAACGTCATCCAACGTCTTCATGACAGCTCTTCCCACTTGGCCCACATGGCCCTCGGGTTCAGTTCGTACACCTCTGCCGAGCGATACATGAATTGATGCATAATGAATTCTCTTCGAATTGTCGCGAAGTCCGCATGGTAGTCCTGTATGAAGGCGTTGATCTCTTTCTCCGTATACTTCTGACCCTTCGTTAGCCGAGATACCATATGCTCAAGCACGATTAGCTTCTTCTTCAACTGGCTCGGAAGGTGCTTAAGCTTCCCGTCTGCCGTAAAGAAATTCCGCAAGGTAGAGGCTCTGAATCTGTCATTCGCTTCATCCGGCATGGCACTGTCTCCTTCTGCTGCAGGCTGATTCCTCGCAATAAGCTCCACTGCCGCCGCAGCGTTGCTGCGCAGCATGTAATCGTTGAGCATGAAGTATATCGTATTCTTGTCCCGTCGCTCGTTAATCAGACCGACCTGCCGCAGCCTCGTCGCGTGATGCGTGATCGTAGCCGGCGTCACGCTGAGCTCCTGAGCCAGCAATTGCCCGCTTAACTCGCCGTCAGCGAGCAGTATTAACATGCGGATCCGAGTCGGGTCGGCCAACGCTTTGTGGTATTCGACAACCTTGTCTAGCTGCATCCTATATCACCGCCCATCTAATTTGATATTAATCTAATTAGATACTAATCAAATTGGATAGGCGTGTCAAGAACAACACAATAAAAAACGACTGCCTCATGGATAGAAACTCCATCTTCGGCTGTCGCTTTTGGGCTACTCCAAGTTCAACAACTGATCTCTTAGCTCGACGTATGCGTGGTCCCAGCCCATTTTCGCGTAGAAACGCAGGCAATCGATCCCCTTCAAATACCGCGCGCCGCGCAGCCGTTCGTCGTAGTGCTCGATAGGATTCCCCAGCGCATCATAATGCCTGCGAAATGCTTCCGCCACATCCTGCCCGGGGATCGCGTCCTCAATCGTCACGATGTCAATGAGGAAGTCCCCATACCATGCATTGGCATCGATGATGCCGGTAATTCGGCGACCGTCCGATAGAATGTTCCACTGGTGGCAGTCATTATGGACAAAATGCCGATGCGGCGCATTGAAATTACTGTAGGCGATCAGCCGCGGATACAATTCTTCGAACACCTTCCGCTCCATGCAGGACGTCTCGAATAACGTCATCCAATTGTCCCAGAACGAGCCGGGTTGCCGATTCGCGAACATCCCTTCTACAGCGGCGGACCATGTCGCGTAAGCACCGTTCCCGTCATCGGTAAGCCAGCCGTAGCCTGTCGTATTGCCGAGATGAATCTGGTTCATATGGCTGATAGATCGAATGAGGTCAGGCAGTATGGCGATTTTCTGCTCCGGACCGAGATCGGCAACAATGTTCCCTTGTACCCGTTCGGATATGGCATACAGATAACGATCTTCCTCGCCTACTGCAACGATTCGCGGGTATGGCACGCCGTGCATAGCGAGCATGTCGGCAATCCGCCGCTCCTTGCGATAGTCGGCATCTGCCTGTCCGAATCGAATGACATACTCTGTCCCTGCGTGCGAGAAGAAGAACACGCTGCTGAAATTCCCATTGACTTCTGCGGCTGACAGGTTGACGATCGCCTGCCCGAACCGGCTATCCAGCAGGCGCTGTACTTGCGATACGTTTACTTCCGGCTTAACGTGTGACATGCGCTCGCATACTCCTCTATGGTCCTGACTGTGAATCCTATATCTGAATTGTAGGAAGCCGCAGTTGGGTGCGCAAGGCAGAGTTCAAGTATAGTTAACTATTTTGCCATACGGCGTACTTGTTCATGTCCGGATCATAGAAGTAAAAAGCTCTTCCGCATCCGCCGCTATCCCGAAGCTCGGTGACCCTGGCTCCGTCATCTTTCATTTGTTTGTAGATGGCATCGATTTCGGTGACTTCGAAACAGACGGACTCCATTTCATGCTCATCGTTATTTGCGTCCCAGTCGTGCGTGATGAAGTTCGACGTTTGTTTATCCTTCGTCTCGAGAAAATAAATCCCTTGGCCCGACGCGAGCTTGACGTTGCCTTGAGGCGACAACGTAATCAACCCGTGCTTCATGAAAAACGCTTTCGTCACGGATGCGTTCTTCACGGGAATGTAAACGCATTCGATCCTCTTCAGACGTGCCTCTTTGTGCGCATATTTCTGCTCCAAATCCTGTTTCAGCTCGATCTTGTCCATACGTCCGCCTCCTTGAAGCAGTTTTAGCGATTGCGGGATTCCGATTGGCCGATAGTCTTCCGGCGGCGGATGTTGCGGCATCGGGTTCATCGGGATCACCTACATCTGAATGGCCATCAGCCGGTTCCCGTCGGGATCTTCGAAGATGACCATATTGTTTTCAAGAATCTCTTTGTGTATGACCACGCCGGACGCTTGCAAGTACTGAAGCGTATGCCGAATGTCGTCCGTTTTGAATAACATCAGAGGTTGGGGCGCTGGTGCCGCTCCGCTGTTGGAATCGAGCAAAATCTCGGTTCCTTCTAACGGCAGCGTATACACGGTAGACAATCGACTGAATTCATCCGTGAACGGAAGATCGAACACTCGACTGTACCATTCCACCGCTCTCTTCATATCCGAGACATGAATAAAGATCGAACCTACCCGTCTCTCGATCTTGCTCCCTCCTGCTTGCTCGACCATCGATGACTCCCCCAGTCTGGATTGTATGCCTTCGCCATAACTTTTAATGACATGCAGCGAAGCAGGCACTGAAGTCGGCTTATAGGCGTCAGAGTTTCTCGCAGCGAAATTCATTTCGATTCGCCTCCCCGTTAGCTATGATCGGAATATAGCATTCAACGATTGTCGTACGCTCCAGATCGGTATCGTCGCCCGGCACATATATGGCGAACCACCTCCTGGTTCCATCGGATCGGTATCGTTCGGACATCTCCAGCCATCGATACAGCCGATCCAGCACGCCTGTCATCTCCCCATATGCGCCTGTGCGCATGCGGGCATAGAGACCGCCTTGACCATCAGTATACCCGTCAGCCGGTACAAGGGGGAGCTGCTTAACGGCAGGCCAGACGATCCCAAGCTCGAACCAGCTATCGGAGCCGCGGGGAACGCCGTAGCTGCAGGTCATGTACAGCTGAAGAGGCAGCTCAGCAATGGGTGAATGCTCCTTCAGCCATTGAATGAGGCGATCATCGGCCTCTCTCGCGCAGTCTGGCCCTTCTGCGCGAAAGCCGATCGTACGGGCGGAAGGCAATTGAACGATATCGATCGGCTCCTGTACCATCTTGCGCTGGACGGGCAGGTAGAGCTTCATCCGCGCAATCGAGCCATTCTCCTGCACGTACTCCTCCAGGTATGGCTGCTGCCCGAGCAAGAACGTACTGCGGGGCAGCCATTCGGCCAGAACCTGATTCCAAGCCCCGACAATATGCGCCGGATCGCCGTATTGAATTCTGCTGACGGCATACAGCGTTTCGTCGATTCTCACTTCGAACCAGCCGTCCGTCTTCGGGAGCATGCCGTCCTCGTCGAGGGCCATGATTCGGTACGTGTTGACGCCGCTATCGCTCGAGGGTTCCACATTGCTGCCGAATACGCGAACGCGATCCGGATCTTTGCCCAGCGTAAGCAGTCGATCATGCAGCATTCGCAGCGCCTGCTCCTCCGGATTCGAGCTGTCGGACCGGTAGTCGTAAGCGTTCAGTTGAAGGGGACCGATCCGATACACGCGAACGTCGGGAAATCGGTCCGACAGCTCCCGGTCTTCCAGATAGCTCACGCGCTCGGCAACATCAATCCGCTCGAAGCTATAGATCAGTTCCGATTTGCGGTACATTCCAGGCGTGATGCCGGTCAACTTCTTGAACGCCTTCGTGAAGGTCTGATAGGATTCGAACCCGCAATCGAGGGCGATCTCCAATACAGGCAGACTCGTTAGACGCAGCCTCCGAGCCGCTTCGCTCGTTCTGCGCTTACGGATGTAGTCCTTGATCGGATGACCGGTTCCTGCATAGAACAGCCGGTAGAGGTTGGGAAGCGACATGGCGGCAGCCTCGGCGATCCGCTCAGAGTCCAATGGATCGAATAAGTGTGCCTCAATATAGGCAATAGCCCGCTGGACAGTATCCATGGTCACCGTTACCACCCTCTCTATTAGCGGAGCGGTACGTTACGCGAGCGGACCGCCGATGCAGAATCGATAGCCGTCGGTGTCGTATACGAGAAACTCTCTCATCCCATAAGATTGATTCGCCGGTTCGGACTCCAAGTTAGCGCCTCTTGCCTTCAAGTCCGCATAGATACCGTCAACATCGTCTACCCAGATATACGTATCCATAAATCCGTTCACGGTATGATTGGGGCGAATAAGTTCATTGCTGTCGGCTTTTTTGATCAAGAAGCTTACCCCGTCCCGTTCCACGAATTGCCCATCGATCGTAAACCCGAGCTGATCGCGGTAATAATCTTGCGATCGCTGCACGTCGGCTACGATTAAACATTGGGACGCTTTGCTTAATTTCATTGCGGTGACCTCCTTCGTATCGAATCTGTTGAGCGGTAGACTTGACTCGCTCATCGTTTTGCCTATCATCATTTTGAGCGAGCTCGGTATGGTTACAGGGTAGTAGCCTTTCTTCTTGTTCCTAGCAGTTCCCACCTGAGCACCGTCCTCCCTTCCTGAATCGATTATAGCAATCCCGCCATTGACACGAGTGTCAAATTTTATCAACTTGCCATGCTGCCCGTTCACCCTACGCTTGAACGGTGCTCACGGAGAGAATTTCGCTCAGGAACCGCCCCGTATGGGAGCCCGGCATCGCGCATATTTCCTCCGGCGTTCCTTGCGCGACGACCATGCCTCCGCCGTTTCCGCCTTCAGGCCCCATGTCGATGATATAATCCGCGACCTTGATCAATTCCAAGTGATGCTCAATCACCAGCACGGAGTGTCCCGCATCTACGAGCTGATCGAGGCAATTGATCAAGTTCTGTATATCTTGCAGGTGCAGGCCGGTCGTCGGTTCGTCCAATAGATACAAGTTATGCGCGCCTCGCTTGATTTTGCCCAGTTCCGATGCCAGCTTGACGCGCTGCGCTTCGCCGCCGGACAACGTGGTCGAGGATTGCCCGAGTCTCAAGTAGCCTAAACCAAGACGATTCATGACCGTAAGCTTGTGAAGGATGTAGGGATGTTCGGCAAAGAACGCCACGGCTTCCTCAATGCTCAAGTCAAGAACATGGGCGATATTCTTGCCGTTGAACTTGATATCCAACACGCGCTTACTGAATCTGGCTCCCTTGCAGGCTGGACACGTCGTTTCGACGTCTGGCATGAATTGCAGCTCCGTGGTGACGATTCCCTCGCCGTCGCACGCCTCGCATCGTCCGCCGTTCTTATTGTTGAAGCTGAAGTCGTTCTTCGTCAGACCGGCATTCGCGGCAGCCTCGGTATCTGCGTAACATTCGCGGATACGGTCGAATATCCCGACGTACGTCGCCGGATTCGAACGCGTGCTCCGCCCGATCGGCGATTGATCGATATGGATGACGGCATTCAGATGCTCATAGCCTAGAATCGCGTCATGTTCGCCCGGTACGATACGCGGGTTGTGCAGCATGGCATGCAGCTGCTTATGCACGATATCGTTGATAAGCGTGCTCTTGCCGGATCCGGACACGCCGGTCACGCATACGAAGACTTGAAGCGGAATGTCAAGATCGATATTCCGCAAGTTATTGGCCCTTGCGCCTATTACGCTAAGGACTTGGCCGCTCGGCTTGCGACGCTGCTCCGGGATCGGAATGGTTATGGCGCCGGACAGGAACGCGCCGGTCACGGACGCTGCATTGCGGCACAGCTCATCGGCTGACCCTTCGCTGACGATCGTCCCGCCTCTCGTGCCTGCTCCGGGACCGATCTCGATAATATGGTCGGCGCTGCGAATCGTCTCCGGGTCATGCTCGACGACGATAATCGTGTTGCCGATATCGCGTAGATTCTTCAAGGTATGGATAATGCGTGCCGTGTCCCGCGCATGAAGGCCGATGCTGGGTTCATCCAGCACGTACAGCATGCCCATCAAGCCGGAGCTAATCTGGGTGGAGAGCCGCAATCGCTGCGCTTCGCCGCCCGATATCGTATCCGACCTTCTACCAAGATTGAGATATCCGAGTCCGACGTCAATCAATAGGGACAGCCGTTTCCTGATTTCCTCCGCGATTTGCCGTCCTGCTTGTTCTTTGGGCGGCGAGAAATGGAGTCCTTGCAGGTACGATTCAAGCTCCTTGATCGGCGTGTCGCCGAACTCGTATATGTCCCGGCCTCCCACGGTAACGCATAGGCGCTGAGGGCGCAGCTTCTTGCCTGCGCAGTCGGGACACACGGTTTCCACCATGATACGGCCATAGAATTCGTCTTCCCATGTCTTTGCCGTCCGCTTCAGATACTGTTTATAGGCGCGGTTCACTTGGCTGACATACCCGATGAAACCGGCTGACTGACCGGCATACTTGTCCAAGGCTGGCTGCGCATCCTCGGGCAGCAGGAGCGGAATCCGCTCCCCGCGCGTACCGTGGAGCAGCATGTCTGCGGCGTGCTCGGGCAAATCCTTGAAGGGCGTGTCGAGACTGAACCCGTAGTGCCTCGCCAGATTGTAGAACATAAGCCAACGCCAAGTCGTCGTTCCCGAGGGATTGAACAGCTGCGGATCGAATGCGCCCTTGTTCATGCTCTTATCGGGATTGCGGACGAGAAGCTTTGGATCGGCGCGCATGAACATCCCGATGCCCCCGCAGGTTATGCAAGCGCTGTCAGGATTATTGAACGAAAAATGGGACGGCTGCAGCTCACCCATGACCAGTCGATGCGCGGGGCAGCCGAAGCCTTCGAAGAACGAATGCAGATCGCCGCCAGTCCCTGTCTCCCCGGAGCGTTCGATCTGGACGTAGCCGTCTCCGCCGATTGCCAAGATGCGCTCGAGGACAGCGCTTGTCTCTGCGGCCAGCGCCGGCTGAATCGAGATCGGTTCCGATACGGCCTCGACCTTGTATTCCGTATCTTCGTCGAATACCGGCTTATCGTCCAACGCATGCACATGTCCGTTGATTCTGACGCTTCGCATTCCCTTGTGGCGAAGATCATCCAACAAGATTGCTATTTCTTCACCGTTGGTCGTCATCAACGTGACAGATAGGATGATCCGGGTGCCGGCCGGAAGTTCACGGATCCGATCGGCGATTTGCGCGGTAGAATGCGCCGGGATCGGCGTGCCGCAATAAGGGCAATGGGCGTCTCCGCAAGCAGCATATAGCAATCGCACATAATCGTTAATGTCTGTCATCGTTCCGACTGTCGAACGCGGATTGGCAGAGCCTTTTTTCTGCTCGATCGCGATGACCGGAGACAATCCGAACACGAAATCGACATCCGGCTTCCGAGGTTGTTGAACACGGCCTTTCGCGAAGGCAGTCAACGACTCCAGCAGCTTTCTCTGTCCCTCTCCGTAGATGACGTCGAAGGCAAGCGAGGATTTGCCTGAACCGCTTACGCCCGTAATAACGGTTAGTTTATCGCGCGGGATATTCACATCGATGTTCTGTAAATTGTGATGCCGTGCGCCTCGAACTTCAATGAATTGTTTCAACGCTTCACTTCCTACGGCTTATTGTCGTTCATCGCTCTTCCCGTAATCATCAGCGTATTCCCGTCCGGATCTCTAAAGGTGAAATAGAGGATTGATCCTCGGGAAGACAGCGAATCGATCTGTGCTCCCGCCGCTACCATGGTCTTGTAGGATTCGACAATAGCGACCGGATCTGCCCTGCGAAATGCCGCCACGAACGATTCGAATATTTCGAGGGGAAGGCCTCTCCTTACGACGGGCAGCATGCCGCCCCAGCTCTCCGGGTGACGATCCGCAGCATGCTTCAATCGCTGCCTGGCACGGTGGAGAGCGGCCTTAACGGCACCTTCGCTTAGCGCGAACATGCTCGCCGTCTCTGATGCGGAGAATCCGAATACATCGTGCAAGAGCACGAGTACGACTTGCCTCGGTTCTAGATAGTCCGCCAGCAATTCCAGTGCCTCGCGCACGTCGGACACATGCCAATCGGTGTAGGAGACGAGCGTATGCTCATCCAATTCGTATGCATGCACGCTCCGATTTCTTTTGCGGCATAGATCGATCCATGCGTTGGCGGCAATCCGGAACAGGAAGGTTCTCGTGACCTCCCTGTCCGGGTGCTGGGTATGCCAGCGGAATGCTTTGACTAACGTATCCTGCAGCAGGTCTTCGGCATCCCATGAGGAGCCTGTCTTGATCTGGCAATAACGTCTGATGGAAGATACGTGGGACATGCACGCTTCGACAAAGCGCTCATATTCTTGTCCGCCGCCATGCGATTCCAGCATTACGACTGGTTGCGAACACGCTGCTTGTGCTCATAATAAGGCGATGAAGGCATCTCTTCCACGATGCTGATCGCATTGCCGTCCGGGTCGTAGCAATCGAAGAATCGGATGGCGCCGTGATCGTTGAGTTCGCCGATCTGGACGCCCTTCTCGAGCAGCGAATCGCGCGATGCATGAATGTCATACGATTCGAAGTTGAAGTAGCATATTCTGTAGGGCCCCGCATCAAAATCGACCGGCTGCTTCTTCTCGACCTTCCAGAGGCTGACGATCGTTTCCGCCCCCTGGAACTTCAGCCCTGTACACCCGTCATCCCGCGAGATGACCTCTAGATCGAATACGTTCAGGTACCATTCCGTTGAGCGCTTCATGTCTGTTACGGGAATGAATATGCCGCTTACTCGCGCTGCGATTTGTGCCATGATGAATCCTCCTCGAATGATGGAATAATATAGGCTCTCGTTGAGCCACAGTCTATTTAACGATCAATTTTCGATAAAGGATACGGCCTGCTGCGAAAATTGTTTAGAGCCGTTCGTACACGACTTCCGTCCCGGCTATGAAATCGTGCAGCGATCGTTTGTCTTCGCGCGCAGCAACCATTGTAGCGCTCACGATTGCCGCAATGCCAAGCGTAACGACGTAAATGATGCCTGTCACCGCGTTGCGCAGCAGCATCGTGCCGAGGCCCGGCCCCTGTCCGTCGCTGACTTTGACGATGCGGATCCCGCAGATTCGCTTGCCGATCGTGTAGCCGTTCCAGAACATCGGTGTCAAGAGCGTGTACAAGAACGATAAAATATCCGTAATATATTCGTCTTGTGAATCGCCTGGTATGATTAGCGAGATGATCGTGAGCGGTATGGCAATAATAACCGCATCAAGAATCAAAGCGAGCAATCGAATCCAGAAGCCTGCAGGGTTATTCGTATTCATGATCTGACCCTCCCCCCTCTCTATAGTTGAACGAATTCGTATTGTTAGGGAAATATTACCACAGAAAGACCTCGTCTACTAAACAGATTCGTACTCTCTACTATTCTCCTAATATCGCGCTCGCGTAAGCCTCCCAATCCGCATCATCCGTATTCATCTCGATAGTCGGGATCCGCGACTTCCTTGCGCATGCGCGCATTTTCTCTTGAGTGGCCAGGAAATTCTCGCATGCATCGGCTATTGAAGCGTGATCCTTCATCACATAAGACTTCCAAGCATCGCCGCGGCTCTCGATATACCTGGATTCCACGGCATCCGGCGACAAGGTTAATAGGACACAACGTGGATTCAACCTTAGCAGTCGTTCTTCCATTCGTTCAATCTCAGAATCATTCTCGAATGCTGCCCAATGAAATCGCTCAAGCATGTAGAATATTCCGTTCGATCGCTTCGAGTTGCCCAGCGAATCAATCCAGTCGTATTGGTGTTCCAGATATTGCACATGGCCGTTCATGAGTTGAATGTGTTCGTCGCTACTCATGGATCTTAATTCGCCCCGATAGGAATGCAACACTTGCGAATAATGCTCGCTAATCGCGATCACCGTTCGCTCGGCGTCGTTTATTCGACTATGTATATTCCTGATTGCCGAGAATACAGACGACTTGCCTGCAGTGGACAGCCCTTCGATTATTACGCCGCGAATCATAGAAGCTGCAATCCCTGACGAATGATTTCCGCTTGTTTCACATGATCTCTAAGCCATATCGGTGAATTCGGGTCATCCATGATCTCTTCATAAGTCATCCAGAATACTCCATCGACCTCATCCGGGCTCTTGTTCCGTGCATTTCCGCTTGCATACTCGCAGAGGAAGACTACATCGACGACAGGAATGCCGTCATCCGTCGTAAAGGTCGTACTCCTGACATAATAGAGCCGCTCCTTCACGCGGATGCCTACCTCTTCGTCGATCTCACGAATCAACGTGCGCTCTAGGATAGCTTCGGCATGTCCCTCTTCCTCGACCTTGCCTCCGACGAGCGACAAAGTGCCTGCAGCATGCGACTCCTCGCTGCTTCGCTTCACGATCAACCACCGATCCCCGCGAAATATGGCTCCTTCCACGTTAACGATGAACATCCAACTTCCTCCTTCACGTAGTCGAATTCAACAGCAGCGCTTCATCCAGATAGCTGCTGTCGCGAATGAATGCATTGATTCTGGCGATCATGTCCCCTGTAGGCGCCAAGCCTGCCACCCGATCCAACAGCAGCCAGCGCAGGCAAGCGATACTCTCGAACAAGGACCAGGACTTTTCAGCCTGCACGATTTTTGCCGCTTCGCTTGCCAGATAAGCCTCCTTGAACCGTTCACCGAGCTCATCCCCGTTATAGATGCGCAGCAGATAACTTGCCCATGCCGCGTCATAGCGAGCATCGCCCAATTGCGCATTCGTCCAATCGATCAGCGCATACCCTTCGGCATTCGCCAGAACGTTGCCCATATTGTAATCCCCGTGGATCAGGCAATCTTGCCTCATCGCCGCTAAGTCCGTAAGCCGCTGCACGGCCTCATGCAGGTCTGCATGCTCTTCGATATTCGGAAAAAAATAGGCGATACAACCATACTGCGGCAACTGCACGCCCAGCGACTCATGCGCCATACAGTGGACATCGCTAAGCAACGCGGCCAGTTCAGACACTACCGGCGATGTAACGTCGTGTATCCGTTGTCCTTCATAGCTTGCAGCAAGCACCGGATGACCTTCACGCGTGGTGCCCCAGCCTAGCGGGACCGGTACTCGTATTCCATTGTTGCGCATTACGGCATGCAGCCTGTACTGGAAGGCGACATCCGGTCGCGAATCTTTACTCCATACTTTCAGGACAACCTTGTCCGAGTCGCTTATGACAACCATCGTCTCCGCTTCATAACCGCCTGTCAGCGGCTCTGAGGCTGCATCCTGCTGCAAGATGCTTCGCAGTCGTTCCGTCAGCTCCACCCAGTCTACCTCAGCGATCCTCTTCATCTTGTACCTCCCCTCCATGATGCGCCTGCAGTTGCCCTGACCTTCCGGATCAGATCTTCGAGCGGCTTCGAGAGCCACTTCTTGGGATGGATGATCATTTGCAGGTACAGCTTAAGCCCGGGATGCTCAAAAGGGAGCACGACGATCTCGCCTCGAGCAGCCTCTTCCATCACGACGATCTCCGGAAGGAGCGCGATGCCTAAGCCATTCCTGACGGATCGTTTAACCGCTTCCGGATTGCCGAGTTCATAACCGATTCGGTATGGGATTCCGTTCGTGCGGAGCACATGCTCCATCATCATCCGATAATTGCAGCTCTCCTCCGGCATAATCCACTCCGTGTCCTGCAGTAGGTCCAGCGTAACGAGACTGAAGCCGCTCAGCGGATGATCCCTGCCCGCAATCAGCAGCAGCTTCTCCTCACGAATCGTCTCGCAGACCAACGAATGATCGGGACGTTTATCATCCAGCAGCAGCGCAAGGTCCAGCTGTCCGTCGCGTACGCGTTCCAGCAGGGCCGGCTCGTTGCCGGGATGCAGATGAACCGTCAGCCCGGGATAATGCTGCCGCATGTCGTGCAGCAAAGCCGGCAAGTAATAAGAGGCCAGCGAATCGATCGAGCCGATCGCTATCCTGCCCTTGGTCTGGCTCGCTGCGGCCTCCTTCGATTCCTCATAAATCTCAAGCATCCGGTTTGCGTGCTTAAGCAGCTCCTCCCCGGGAGAGGTCAGCCGCAGCTTCCTCCCGTAACGTTCGATGAGCTGTACGCCGTAAGCCCGCTCAAGCTTCTGAATCTGAGCCGTCACGCTGGACTGCGCGTATCCGAGCTCCTCTGCCGCACGCGTGAAGCTCTGCCGCAGCGCAACCTCGCGGAAGGTTGCGTAATAAGTCAAGTCCATCCCTGCATCTCCCCCTACCGGATGTTATTGATCGCTATTTCCGATGTTAGTCATCGATTATTATAGATAACTCCGATCGTAAGTTCCATGCTAAAGTTACTTTATCGCAACAATTATTCCTTGAGGAGGTCATTACGATGCTGCAAGAGCGCGATCTGCACGGCGTGTTCATCCCGCTCGTGACGCCATTCCAAGCAGACGGATCATTGGATCTGCAGGCTTATCGCCGCTACGTTGGAACAATCGCTCAGACTAGCCTGAGCGGAATCGTCATTAACGGCACGACAGGCGAATCGCCTACGGTATCTAGGGAGGAAGTACGCCTACTGACGGAGGCGGCTCGCGAGGCGGCGCGAACGCGGAAGCTGAAGCTGCCGATCATTCTAGGCACGGGGACGAATGATACCGTCTCTACCGTCAAGCGAACGGAGGAAGCTGCAGTCCGTCTAGGTGCAGATGCAGCGCTTGTCGTGGTGCCTTATTACAGCAGGCCTTCCCAGCAGGGGATCATCGAGCATTACCGACAAGCGGCCTCGACTGGCGTTCCGATTATCGCTTACGTGATCCCATCCCGAACGGGAATCGATCTTGAATTGAATACGGTGCGCGCCATTCTGGAGATTGATGGCGTAATCGGCTTGAAGGACAGCACCGAGGACCTTCGCCTCGTGAGCGTTATGACGAGATTGCAGCATAAGCCGATTCTATGCGGTGCGGAAGAGAATTGGCTTGCTTCCTTATGTATGGGAGCGAGCGGCGGCATTCTGGCAGCGGCCAATGTCAGAACGGACGAATTCGTCTTGGTTCAGCAGCTGGTCGAGGCCGGTAGACTACCTGAGGCACGAGACGCATTCGAAGGACTAGCGCCGCTCATTCGCCTCTTATTCCAGGAATCGAACCCCTCGCCGCTGAAGTGGCTCCTTGCCCATCAAGGCGTCATCGGTTCAGACACGGTACGGATGCCGCTCACCGGCGCCACGGAGGAGCTGCGCAATCTGCTCCAAGCTGAAGCCGCACGATAATGGACAGTCTGCCCCGCGATTCATAGTGAATGATTCGCGGGGCAGTCCGTGGCGATGCGCATGCTATGCAATTCGATCCTTCAACTGGTCGACCGTCATCTCGGCCAGACTTGCAGCCAAGATCGTGTAATTGCGATCGGGATGGACATAGGCGTCGCCCTCCAGGCTCCAGCCTTTATCCAGCAGCAGCGCACGCTTCAATTCGAATTCTGCACTCATCGTACTAACCCCCCCCATATCTCCTTGCAGGAAAAAAGATTTCTCTACTATATCGCACCACCCGCACTCCTGTAAATACACAATTTATACAATTCCTACCGATTCATGCTGTTCGCAGCAGATGCGGAACAGGAAGGCACCCTTCTAGCAGAAAGAGCGAGCCGGCATGGTGGCTGCCGGCCCGCTCCTCTAGCTTAATAACGGAATTTATTCAGTGCCTCTTCAACCGAATCGGACAGGCCTCTCAAAGTCTCGGACAGCTCGAGCAGCGCTGCGTTTCCTTGCATTTGCTGGGCCGTCAGCGAGGCAACCTCTTGCGTCGTCGCCGATGCTTGCTCCGCTACCGCGCTGACCCCGGTAATCGACTCCGTGATCTTCTGCTGCGAAGCGCTTAACTGCTCGATGGAAGTTGTCGCTTCTTCCAACTGATCGATGAATCGCCGCATCTCCGTCTGCACTTCCTTGAATATGCCGTCCGTCTGTACGACGGACCGGAGCTGCTGCTCATAGAGCGGCTTCACATCCTCGATCACTTGAATCGTCTCGTTCGCCTCTTGTTCGATCTTCTCGGCAATGTCGCCGACAATGGCAATGGATTCCCTCGACCGATCCGCGAGCGTCCGAATCTCATTCGCGACGACCATGAAGCCTTTACCTGCTTCTCCTGCTCTGGCAGCTTCGATCGAAGCGTTGAGCGACAAGATATTGGTCTGCTTCGTAATATTGTCCATGAGATCGAGAATTCCGCGAATGGAGCCGATACTGTCGCGCAGCGTGTCCATCTTATCGAACATGACTTGCGATTTATTCTCCGATTCCTGCGTCACGCCCACAAGCTCGCCCATGTAGGCTACGCCCTTCGTGCTGATCTCGACAACTTGGTCAGCCGTTCTGCCCATTCTGCGATTCGCATCCATCGCATTCTCCATCTCGACCTTGATGACGCCGGCGCTCTCGTATCCGTCATCGGCTTGTCCGGCCAATTCGCTGGAGCCTCTTGCGATCTCCTCCATCGAGCTGGCTACTTCCTTCGCAATGGCGGCATTCTCTTGCGACAGATTATTGACGTTCGCTGCGCTCGCCTTCACTTGTTGAACGGAACTCTGTACTTGTTGGACGAGATTCGTAATCTGCTCCATCATGTTATTGAAGCTCGTTCCCAGCTGTCCCATCTCATCCTTCCGCTTCATCTTTGAACGAACGGACAGATCGCCTTCCTCGCCTTTTGCCATTAATGCCCGTATCTTCTTAAGCGGTCTGCCGATCGAATACATCATATAGATCCCGATGAGCAATGCAACGACCGTTGCTACGATAAGTGCGATGATGAGCACGCGCAATATGACATTCGCATTGGCGGTTAATTGCTTAACCGGAACTGCTGTCACGACGACCCAATCATTCGCTTCATAGGAACGCGCATAGGAGACAAGAAGATCCTCGTTCCCTTCTACAGCTTCGCGCGAGCCGTTCTGCGTTCCCTCGACCACGGGATATTCGAGCGGAGACGCCTGGCTCACCTGTTCGATGTCGGCCGAATAGATGACGCGATTCTCGCCGTTGACGACATATGTGATCGTACCTTCGTTATTGATGAGCGTATTGAGTTGATCCTTGATGGCATTGTAATTGACTTCGAGGAGCAGAACGTACTGCGGTTCGCCCGTAACGGTATCCTTCACCACTCGAGCCAGTCCGAACGTAGGCACATCCGCGCCGTCGTCGATCATCCCCTTCAGTTCGGTCGGAATCCAGTGCACGTCGCCATTCTTCGCAATCGCATTGTTGAACCATTCGATCTCCGTATAGTCGACGTTATGATCTCTGGGCCGATTCTTTTCGCCCCCTACAAGTTCTGTCGAATCCATAAGCAAGGAACCGATCGAGGTGAGCATAACACCATCAGGTTTAATCACTTTGACCGACTTGATATACTTGTCCGTATTCGACGCTACCTGCAGCAGCTTTTTGAAATCTTGCAGCAGTGTCTCTTTCTCGATCGGGTCTTCTTCCTCCATATAGGCCTTGTACCCGTCCTTGAACTGCTGCTCCACCACAAGTCTGAGCAAGAATTTCTCGTAACTCTGATACACATTCCGAAGTTTGTCAGCGGTTTCAATTGTAGCGATCGTCGAGAATGCGCCGACCTCTTCCTTAATAAGCTTCTTACTGGCATCGTACGCGAATATCCCGACGGCCGACACGAACGCCACGATGCTCCCTAGGAAGATTAAGAACAATTTAACGCCAACAGATCTGATGAGAATAAGCTGTTTGATCGAGGCTAACACTTTCATAACAAGTTCATCCCCCTATCTGTGCTGTGTAGCATATTTATTCGTCATGAAATGTTCGATTCCTGTCTAATACCAAAAAAAATTGTAGAAATTTGTAGCAAATGTTGCTAACATCACCTAACAAAAACCAAAAAACTTATTTACGCAAAAAAAGCAGGGCCGAATCGGCCCTACTTCATGAACTATATACGATTTCGTTACGAACACTCGAAGATCGAATCGATGACGAGCGGCAGATTGTCCCGGAGCGAGCTTGCGCCCATGACGGACCTGCTGTGAACGCCTCGCTCGCCGAATACATCCCGCATCAAATCTGAACAGCCGTTCAGAACGAGGTGATGCTCTCGATAGCCGGCATCGGCATTCACGAAGCCTTGCAGCTTCACGACACGCTGCACCTTGTCTAGACCGCCTAACTCCTGTTTCAGCACGGCCAGCATTTCGATGCCCGCCGATCTTGCGTAGCGATACCCCTCCGCAGTCGAGAATTCGATCCCGAGCTTTCCTTCCGGCTTGCCGGCAGGGCCTTTGCCCGATAGGAACAACAAGTTGTGCACGCGTACCGCATTCGTATAATTTGCTGCAGGCTTGCCGGCTTCGGGCAGCTCGATCCCTAGTCGTTCCAACCTGGTCTCCACAGTCTCTTCCATTATTGCACGCCTCCAAGCCATTTGGTCAACAGTACGATCTGGCCGGTATGGTTGGCATAATGCTCGATCGTGTACATCAAGTGGCCCCGAATCGATCTCGTTACGCAAGGCTCCGTATCCCTTGCTGCGCTTCCCTTCATCTCCTGCCAATCCTCAAGCTTGAAGAGTAAGGATACCCGCTTGTCCAGATCCTGCTCTGTCAATCGAGACAACGCTTCGCATGACTGATTACGCACGGCATGCAGCCGTTCTCTCAGCTCCTGCGGCGTAAGGCCACCGCTCATGCTGAACTCTTGCGAACGTTCCCGAATGAACGGTTTGCCGCCGATTCCGCTCACGATATGCTGATACTCGCTCCCTGCCAGGTGGACGCATAAGTTCCCGATCGAGTTCCCTTGCGGGGTTAGCCTGCTCCAGACTTGTTCCTCCGTCAACTCGCGCAAGCAGCCATCGATACGAGTCAACTGCGTGTTCAACTGTTCCAATCCGAATGTTAGCAATTCCGACATTCGATACCGCTCCTCTCTACCTCCTGATTGCTCCTGCTTAGGCTTCAGCATATACTAATTCTAACCACTCGAGAATGTGCAGTTTCGCGCAATATGAAATGGTCAGAATTGGAGGAGCATATGGATATTCTTCTGTCGGAACGCGATTCGAACCCGCTCTATCTACAGCTGTACACCAAATTCCGCTGTCTCGTAATCGAAGGAATCCTGCGGCATGGCGACAAGCTCCCCTCCGTACGCCGGCTGGAGCAGCAGCTCAAGATCAGCAAGACTCCGATCGAGACCGCCTATCAGATGCTCATCGAGGAGGGCTTCGCCGTCAGCAGGCCGCGGTCCGGACTGTACGTCGTGAATCCGGGTTCCGATTTTACGACGAATGCCATTCGCGGCGAAGCAGTCGCAAGCAGCCCTGTCGCGTCACTGCACCGTGTACCGATTCTCGCTCGTCAGCCGCTCATCGACTATGATCTGCTCTCTGTCGATGAACAATCCTTGCCGGTCCGCGCCTGGCGGGCAGCACTGAATGAGGCTTTAGCCTCTTCAACCCGCATGCTTCAACATTACGGTGACCCGCAAGGTGAACCTAATCTTAGAGGAAGCTTGTCGAATTACTTGCGAACCTCGCGCGGACTGAACTGTTCGCCCGAGCAGATCATCGTCGGTACAGGCATTTCGCAGAGCATCCATCTTCTCTCGCAGCTGCTGGGCA
>JAEZCJ010000060.1 GCA_023433615.1 Bacillota bacterium
CTTCATGGCTCACCACCCTAGTATCACGCGCGCGTATGGCGGAATTGGCAGACGCACTGGTTTTAGGTACCAGCGGGTAACCGTGGGGGTTCAAGTCCCTCTACGCGCACCATCTTCATCATGTGAAACCTCTCCGCGACCGGAGAGGTTTTTGCTTTGTTCAATCATCATCGTACGGATATCATTGCAGCAACCGTGACAGCTCCAATTCGGTTCTGCCCAATTATTTGAAGCATTTGATCTCATTCGACGTCTTAAGGGTCGAACCGTTAACAAACCGGCACACGGTATTCATCGGCTGCAGGGGAAGACGAGAGGTCCTGTGCGATTGCAACGGCGTTACGGCATCCGAGAGGTCTCAGAAGCGTTTGTGGTGCCCGCAGAGCCGTTACAGTCCCCTCGCGGCCATCTCCTGATGTCGCAGCCTATGCGAACGAATAGAGGGAATTTTGCCCCGGTATGTCATTCAATGGGCTGGGAATAACATAGCAAAAAACTTTTTCGAAAAAACATTTGCATTTTGTCCGAGAACCTGTTATATTATTTCTTGTCGCCGCAAACGACAGGAAGTCAGAAACACAACATGCGGAAGTGGCTCAGCGGTAGAGCATCGCCTTGCCAAGGCGAGGGTCGCGGGTTCGATTCCCGTCTTCCGCTCCATAATATGCGCCCTTAGCTCAGCTGGATAGAGCGTTTGACTACGAATCAAAAGGTCGGGAGTTCGAATCTCTCAGGGCGCGCCATTTTCACAACAGCTTCATACAATGTCGGGACGTAGCTCAGCTTGGTAGAGCACCTGGTTTGGGACCAGGGGGTCGCATGTTCAAATCGTGTCGTCCCGACCATCCACACCTTCATTGCGGGTGTAGTTCAATGGTAGAACTCCAGCCTTCCAAGCTGGTAGCGTGGGTTCGATTCCCATCACCCGCTCCATCTACAGACCGAAAGCCTTGATTATCAAGGCTTTTTTGATTTTTTTCATGAGTTTATGGTTTCATTACATTCATGATTTGTAGTATGATTATAAAGTGAATTTTTGCTGCATGCATTCGTCAGGAGGAAGCGTATGTCTGATCAAGTAGCGTCCCCAACATCGCAAGGCCGTTCGCAGACGAATAATTTGCTGCGACGCGATGTTCGTTTTTTGGGCAATATATTGGGTGAAGTGTTGGTCCATCAAGGCGGTCAAGAATTGCTCGAGGTTGTCGAGAACATTCGGGAGATGAGCAAGGCACTGCGTGCGGAGTTCGTCCCTGAGCTGAACGAAGAATTCAAGAAGGTTATTGCGTCCCTGAACCCGGATATCCGCCATCAGGTTATTCGTGCGTTCGCGATCTATTTCCAACTCGTTAACATTGCCGAACAGAACCACCGCATTCGTCGCAAGCGCGATTACGAACGCTCCGCGGGCGAGAGCGTGCAACCGGGCTCGATCGAGAGCGCGGTTCAAGATTTGAAGGATCGCGAGATCCCGGTCGAAGACGTGAAGGACATGCTGGCGAACATCTCGCTGGAACTTGTCATGACGGCTCATCCGACGGAGGCTACTCGCCGTGCGGTATTGGACATCCAGAAACGGATGGCTGGCGACGTCATGGAACTCGACAATCCGACGCTTACGCACCGTGAGCGCGAGAAGCTGCGTGAGAAGCTGTTGAACGACGTGCTCACGCTATGGCAGACCGACGAGCTGCGCGATCGCAAGCCTACGGTTATCGACGAAGTGCGCAACGGGCTGTTCTATTTTGACGAGACGCTGTTCGATGTACTGCCTGACGTCTATGAAGAGCTGGAGCGCTGCCTCGAGAAGTACTACCCGGGCGAACATTGGCATGTGCCTGCTTATCTGCGATTCGGTTCGTGGATCGGCGGCGACCGCGACGGCAATCCGTCCGTTACCGCGGATGTAACGTGGGAGACGCTGACGCTGCATCGTCAACTGGCGGTTATGAAGTACAAGGAAGAATTGCAGAAACTGATCGATCGGTTAAGCTTCAGTACGAACATCGTGAAGATTTCGGATGAGCTGGCCGCTTCGATTCAGTACGATAAGGAGAACGTCGAAGAAGTTCGCTGCCTCGAGCTCTGGCGCAACGACAAGGAGCCGTATCGCGTGAAGATCGGCTACATGCTGGAGAAACTCGCGAACACGAAGCGCGACGATCTGAAGGGCACACCGAAACGCTACAACAGCCCGGACGAGTTGAAGGCGGACCTGCTCGTGATCGACCGCAGCCTGCGTCACCATTATGCCGATTACGTCGCAGACACGGCGATTCGGAAGCTGATCCGTCAAGTAGAGCTGTTCGGGTTCCACACGTCGGCGCTCGACATTCGCCAGCACAGCCAAGAACACGAGAACGCGATGACCGAGATTCTCGCGAAGATGCATATCGTGGACGATTACTCGGCGTTGTCTGAGGATCAGAAGATCGAGCTGCTGCATAAGCTGCTCAACGATCCGCGTCCGCTGACCTCCGGCCATCTGGATTACTCGGACTCGACGAGAGAATGCCTGGATGTCTACCATACGGTGTACCGTGCGCAGAAGGAGTTCGGACCGAACTGCATCTCGAGCTACCTGATCAGTATGACAGAGGCTGCGAGCGATATGCTGGAGGTTATGGTGTTCGCGAAGGAAGTCGGACTGTTCCGCAAGGATAAGGACGGCACGGTACACTGCACGCTGCAGTCGGTGCCGCTGTTCGAGACGATCGACGACCTGCACGCTGCGCCGGACATCATGCGGACGCTGTTCAGGCTTCCGATCTACCGGGAAGGCGTCGGCGCAATGAACGACCTGCAAGAGATCATGCTCGGCTACTCGGACAGCAACAAGGACGGGGGCGTCGTCACGGCGAATTGGGAGCTGCGGGTAGCGCTGAAGGAGATCACCAAGGCTGCGAAGGAGTTCGGCGTTAAGCTGAAGTTCTTCCACGGGCGCGGCGGAGCGCTCGGACGCGGCGGCATGCCGCTGAACCGCAGCATTCTCGCCCAGCCTCCTCACACGGTCGGCGGGGGCATCAAGATCACGGAGCAGGGCGAGGTACTGTCTTCCCGTTACTCGATGCAAGGGATCGCTTACCGGAGCCTAGAGCAAGCTACTTGGGCGCTGATCACGTCGGCGCGCTTGGCGAAGTACCCGCAGCAGGATCCGTCATCCGTTGCGGAGTACGATGCAGTCGCGAAACAGCTGTCCGAGACTTCGCTGAAGAAGTATCAGGACCTAATCTTCCGCGATCCGGACTTCCTTACCTTCTTCAAGGAATCGACGCCGCTCAACGAGATCGGCGAACTCAACATCGGCTCCCGGCCGTCCAAGCGTAAGAACAGCGACCGCTTCGAGGACCTGCGCGCGATTCCATGGGTATTCGCTTGGACGCAGAGTCGTTACCTGCTGCCTGCATGGTATGCAGCCGGTACCGCGCTTCACGAGTACGTCGGTGACAGCGAGGAGCGTCTCGAGACGCTTAAGCGTGCCTATAACGATTTCCCGTTCTTCCGCAGCTTGATCGATAATCTGCAGATGGCACTGGCGAAGGCGGATCTGCATATCGCCAAGGAATATGCGGGCATGATCCAGGACGCTAAAGTACGCGATCGAATCTTCGGGTTGATCGAGCAGGAATGCGATCTGACGACGGCGATGATCCTGCGTATCTCGGGACAGGACGAAATCCTAGACAACGTACCGGTCATCCAGGAATCGATTCGTCTCCGCAATCCGTACGTGGATCCGCTCAGCTACTTGCAGGTTCAGCTCTTGGCCGAGCTGCGCGCGCTCCGCGCGAACGACGAAGACGACAGCGAGCTGCTGCGGGAAGTGCTGCTTACCATTAACGGCATAGCAGCCGGCCTCCGCAACACAGGCTGAGGGTCCGCTTGTGATCACGAAGCATCGCGCTGAAGCTTAGTCGACATCGAATCTTGTACGCTGGCGCAATTTCCGGTGCTCTCGTAGGTACAGCCTACGCTCCGCTCCTCAATTGCTACCATCGTTCAACCTTCTCGGTGCTGACAACCGGACAGTGGAAGAATAGCGCAATAACGCATTCTAATAGGATTGCGGTCGCACAGATTAGGAGCCGGGTCGAAGCGTGAGCTTCATGATCCCGGCTCTTTGTTGAAGCGAGCCCTAACAATATGGCCGAGCGGCTGGCCGGTAGATGAAGCCGGCCGCATCGCCCATGTGGAGGTTCGATGAGTTGATATCCATTGAAGCGCATTTGGCAAGATTGGCCCTGAAAGGCGATCAGCAGGCATTTGCCGAGATCGTCGGGCTGTACCAGGATAAGCTCTACCATATGGCTTACCGGATGCTGAGCAGCCGCCAGGAGGCGGAGGACGTCGTGCAGGATACATTCCTGCGCGTCTATAAGAATCTGGACCGCTACGACGACACCATGAAGTTCTCGACTTGGATCTATCGGATCGCCACGAACCTGTGCATCGACCGTCTGCGCAAGCGCAAGCCCAGCTACTCGCTGGATGCCGAGACGACGGAGCACGAGGGACTGGACGGCTATTCGATGATTCCGAGCGACAATCGGACGCCGGAGAGCGAGACGCTCCTGTCCGAGATGCAAGCTACCGTACATAAAGCTATCGATAATTTACCTGCGAAGTACAAATCCGTCATGGTGCTGCGTTACCTGCAAGACCTCTCGCTGCAGGAGATCGGGGACGTGCTCGATATGCCGGTCACGACGGTCAAGACGCGCGTGCACCGGGGCAGGGAGTTCCTCCGTAAGCGTCTGGAGAGACATATATAGAAAAAAGTGAAACATCTTCGAAGGCACAACGTATCGTAATCGTAGAACTCGATTAAGCTTAGCGAAAGGACTGGCTGCCATGAATTGTTCGATTGCCACAAGCCGAATGCATGATTATCTAGATGGCGACTTGGCCAAGGGCGAAGCAATCCAGCTGAAGGCTCACTTGCTCGCATGCCCGGATTGTCGAACGAAATACGAGAAGCTTGAGCGTACGGATGCATACGTTCTAGCGGCACTGTCCTCCGATATACGAACCTCCGGAGGAGATGACGCTTACGCATCTGCTCGACTTACGGACCGGATTATGTCCGCTGTCCCCAAGAGGGCATCGCAGCGCGCCTGGACTCGCTGGGTCCGCAACCATCCCGCGATATCGGTAGCGGCGGTATTCGCGCTAGTCATGCTGTCCAGCTTCATCACGATGTGGGAGCAGGACAACGAATTGGTCGTCCGAGGCAACGATCTGGCAGAGGTGATCATCGACGGCGATACCGTCACGATTCCCGAGGGTGCGCACGTGAAAGGCGATCTGACCGTCGAGAACGGCAAAACCGAAGTATACGGCGAGATCGCAGGGAACCTGACCGTCATCGACGGCACGCTGAATATGGCTTCGACGGCTAACATTCTCGGTGAAGAGCGAACGATCAATCAAGCGCTGGATTGGGTCTGGTACAAGCTAACGCAGACCGTAAGCGGACTAGCGTCCTAGTTCACAAGTCCCCCTCCCGGTACGGGAGGGTATTTTTTTGACGATAATGGAGGATTTAACAAGGGTTTTCTAGAAAAGAATACACTTAATGTGTAAAGTATAGGTTGAGGCTGTAAGGGAGTAGAGATAGAGTACCTGGGGAGCCCGATCGCGTAGCATGCTATGCGGGGCATAGGGGGCGTAATCGTTGAATTATTTTGCCGACATGACGTGGAATGAATGGATCAAAGATATCATCGATGTCGCAATCGTAAGCTGGATTATCTACAAGCTCATCCTGCTCGTTCGCGGTACGCGGGCCGTCCAGCTGCTGAAGGGCATCTTCGTCCTCGTGGCGACTTGGGCGATCAGCACGTGGCTCAACTTGTACACCCTGAAGTGGTTGATGAACCAGATGTTCACGTTCGGGGTCGTATCGGTGCTGATTATATTCCAGCCTGAGCTTCGACGCGCGCTCGAGCAGTTGGGACGAGGCAAGCTGTTCGGCCGCTCGACGGTCGTCGATCGCGACATCTCCGAGCGCATTAACGATATCTTGAAGACGGTCAATTATTTAAGCCGTAGAAAAATAGGCGCGTTAATCGTCTTCGAACGGGATACGGGGCTGAACGAGTATATCGAATCGGGTATCCGCATGGAATCGAACTTGAGCTCGGAGCTGCTCATTAATCTGTTCATCCCGAACACGCCGCTGCATGACGGAGCTGTCGTGCTGCGAGGCGGTCAGATCATGGCTGCCGGCTGCTACTTGCCGCTGTCCGAGAATCCATTCATTAGCAAGGAGCTCGGCACGCGCCACCGCGCGGCGATCGGCGTGAGCGAGGTGACGGATGCGGTCTCCGTCGTCGTCTCGGAAGAGACGGGACAAGTATCGCTCGCCGTAGGCGGTCAGATCGTTCGCGACATTAAGGATGAATCCTTGGTCTCCAAGTTGTACGATGAACTCAATCCGCGCAAGACGGCCGAGTCTGAACCGTCGAAGAAGCCTTTCTGGAGGCGGAAGGAGGACGCCAATGGATAAGTGGATCAATCATCCGACTTCACTGAAGATCATCGCGCTAGCCATAGGGCTGCTGCTGTGGGCGGTCGTTCACTTCGATCCGGAGGCGCCGCCGAATCAAGTGGCCTCGACGATCGATACGCGCGTCTTCGAGGCCGTTAAGATCGGGACTGCAGGGCTGAACCCCGAGATGCAGCATTTGCAAGTCATTGAACCGAGCGTGGTACGGCTGCTCGTCGAAGGCAATCTCGTCGACCTGCAGTCCGCAGCGCCGGAGGATTATAAAGTATGGGTCGACCTCAGCGATCTCGGCGAAGGGGAGCATGACCTGGTCGTCCGCTATGACATGCCGCCGCGGGTCAGATTGCGCGAGCTGTCACCGGTCCGGGTGAAGGTCAATATCATAGCGGTACAGACCAAGGAATTCGAGGTTAACGTCAAGACGACAGGGATCCCTGCGGACGGCTACAAGATCGGTACGCCGATCGTGAAGCCGAACAATCGGGTGTTCATCCGGCTGCCGAAGGACCGCATGGACCGCGTGGCGCAAGTCAGCGCGATGGTAGACGTGAACGAGGTAGCCGAGAACGTCGTGGAGAAGAAGGTAAGGATCATCGCCTATGACAGCACCGGCACCGAGATGAAGGATGCGGTGCTCAATCCGAGCGTCATCGAGGTCGAGGTGCCGATTACGAAGCCGTTCAAGAAGCTGCCGCTGCAGGTTGGATTCACAGGCAGGCTACAGACGGGGCTGAGCATTGCCTCGTTCAAGCCTGCCGTAGACAGCGTGACCGTCTACGGCCCGCAGGCGGCGCTCGACAAGCTGGAGTTCTACGAGGGGACGATCGTGAACCTGGCAGCGATCACGAAGAGCGGGACCGTGTCGCTCGATCTGAAGACGCCAAGCGGGCTTGCCTCAGTCGATCCGAAGAAGCTGGAGGTCGCCATCGAGGTGGAGCCGTCGGAGACGATTACGCTGCCGCAGATTCCCGTGACGGTGACGGGACTGCCGGAGGGCTTGAATGCGACGTTCGTCACGGTAGAGGGAAGCGCGGTCGATCTGAACGTCCTCGGCGCGCCGAGCGTGTTGTCCGAGCTCACGGCCAAGGACGTGCAGGCAATAGCGAACCTGAACGGGCTGCCGACCGGGCGTCATCTCGTGCCGCTGGATGTGCATCTGCCGCAATTCGTCTCGTCGGCCACTACGGCGCCGCCGACCGTGTTGATCGACATCACGGACGGCACCGAGACGACGGCAACGACTGAGGGAGAAGCAGAAGTAGCGGAGTAAGCGGCGAGAGAATGCTAACCATTATCATACCGGTAGCGGTACTTAAGGAGATTGAAAAGAATTATGGGGAAATATTTCGGTACGGATGGCGTGCGCGGCGTTGCGAATCGCGAGTTGACGCCTGAGTTGGCATACAAGATCGGACGCTGCGGGGGCTATGTGCTCGCCGGCAAGGCGGATAAGCCTAAGGTTGTCATCGGACTGGATACGCGAATCTCGGGGCCGATGCTGGAGGCTGCGTTAACGGCCGGCTTGCTGTCGATCGGCGCCAGCGTCATCCGCATCGGCGTCGTATCGACGCCGGCGGTTGCTTATCTGACAAGACTGCTCGGAGCCGATGCCGGCGTCATGATCTCGGCTTCGCATAATCCGGTCGCGGATAACGGCATCAAGTTCTTCGGGGCGGATGGCTTCAAGCTGACCGACGAGACCGAGCTTGAGATCGAGCGCCTGATGGACGCGGCTGCAGACGATCTGCCTCGGCCGGAAGGCGGCGGAATCGGCAGCGTAACGGTAGACGAGGAAGCGAAGTTCCGTTATCTCGACTACCTGAAGACGACGGTGAGCCAGTCGTTCAAGGGCTTGAAGGTTGTGCTCGACTGCGCGCACGGCGCGGCATACGAGCTGGCACCGCGGATCTTCCGCGAGCTGGGTGCCGATGTGGTGACCGTCGGCGCGGAGCCGAACGGCCTGAACATCAACGACGGCGTCGGGTCGACGCATCCGGAGAATCTGCGGGAGCAGGTGCTGGCACATGGCGCGCAGCTTGGCCTGTCCTATGACGGCGACGCAGATCGATTGATCGCGATCGACGAGACCGGCGAAGAGGTCGACGGCGATTACATTCTCTGCATCTGCGGCGACGCGATGAAGCGGGCGGGCAAGCTCAATCGCGATACCGTTGTGACGACGGTAATGGCGAACATCGGCTTCTTCAAGGCGACGGAGGCAATCGGCCTCAAGACGGCCCAGACGGCCGTCGGCGACCGCTACGTGATGGAGGAGATGCGCAAGGAAGGGTATAACCTCGGCGGGGAGCAGTCGGGCCATGTCATTTTCCTCGATTACAATACGACCGGGGATGGCATTCTGACGTCGCTGCAGCTCGTCGACACGCTGGTCGCGTCCGGCAAGAAGCTGAGCGAGCTGAAGACGCTGATGCGCAAGTATCCGCAGGTGCTCGTGAACGTGCGCGTGGCGGACAAGAGCCTGTACAACGGCAATGCCGCCATCGCCGATGCCGTAGCTGCCGTGGAAGCCGAGATGGGCGACAACGGGCGCGTGCTCGTGCGGCCTTCCGGGACGGAATCGCTCATTCGCGTCATGGCCGAAGGGCCGGACAAGGAGCAGGTCGCCGGCTATGTCTCGCGCATCGTCGACGTGGTCAAAGCCGAATTAGGGTAGCCTTTGCCGAAACCTCGGCGCATTCGACAAGAATGCACCGAGGTTTCTTGTTTATTCCAACTCATCCGACAAAAGTCGCTGTTGCAAGCACGCATGAAAATGAATATGATAGACAATATGATTCCGGAAGGAAAGGCAGGGCAGAGGTTGTACTTAGCTTCATAAGCGCCAGAGCTTGACGGCTGATCGGTTCGGAGCGGGACTGCAGGATAGGTCTTGGTTCGAACGATAGCGCAAGCTGACGAGGTGGAGGTGTTCGGATTCCTTCGGCGGGGACCTCCCGGTTGTTATTCCAACCGTCAAGTCGAAACGCAAAACGACCGGGCGACCGGTCCGACAAGGGTTCGACGGAATAGATGATTCATCTGCCTGGATGTCCCCGATCGTTAGGAGACGCAAGGGGCCGGCAACAGGTTCTTGCATGGGCTAGCTCAATATCGTATTCGTTAACGCTCCGGGGCATTCGGGACAATAACCCGAAAAACGGAGGTTTATTCCATTATGTGCGGAATCGTAGGATATATCGGTACAAGGGATTCACAGGACATTCTGATCGAAGGGCTGAAGAAGCTGGAATACCGCGGCTATGACTCGGCCGGGATTGCGGTCTTCACGAGCGAAGGGCTGGAAGTGCGCAAGTCGAAGGGCCGTCTGGCTAATCTGGAGGAGAAGCTGCAGGGCGACCCGCTGGCCGGAACGGTCGGGATCGGTCACACGCGCTGGGCGACGCACGGCAAGCCGTCGGACGTCAATTCGCATCCGCACACGGATAACTCGCATAAATTCTCGGTCGTGCACAACGGCATTATCGAGAACTATCTGGAACTGAAGGAAGAATTGTCGATCGACGGCCATAAGTTCGTATCCGAGACGGATACGGAGGTCATCTCGCACCTGATCGCCGACGAGTATGACGGCGACATCGTCGAGGCGGTGCAGCGTGCTGTGAAGCGGATGCGGGGGGCTTTTGCGCTGGGCGTGCTGACCGAGTATGAACCGGACCGTCTGATTGCCGTTCGCTATGCGAGCCCGCTCGTGATCGGCGTCGGCAAGGGCGAGAACTTCATCGGATCGGACATTCCGGCAATTCTCGAGCATACGCGCGATGTGTACATCCTGAACGATGGCGAAATGGCCATTCTGACGCGTGATGGTGTCGAAGTGATGACGATGGAAGGCGACAATATTTCCAAGGAAATATTCCATGTCGATTGGGATCTCATCACGGCAGAGAAGGCCGGTTACGACCATTTCATGCTGAAGGAAATTTACGAGCAGCCGAAGGCATACCGCGACACGATGGGGGCGCGGATCGCCGAGGACGGCAAGTCGATCGTGCTGCCGGAGCTCAAGATGACCGTGGAGCAGCTGCGCGGCATTCGCAACATTCATATCGTGGCATGCGGCACCGCGCTGCATGCAGGTATGGTGGGTAAAAACGTGATCGAGAACCTGGCACGTATCCCGGTAGAGACCGACGTCGCGTCCGAGTATCGTTACCGCAACCCGATCATCACGAAGGAGACGCTGGTCATCGTCGTCAGCCAATCCGGAGAGACGGCCGATACGCTGGCAGCCCTGCGCGAAGCGCAGCGCAACGGCGCACGCGTCCTGGCGATCACGAACGTGGTCGGCAGCTCCGTCGCCCGCGAGGCCGACGATGTCATCACGACGTGGGCAGGTCCGGAGATTGCGGTCGCTTCCACGAAGGCGTACACGTCGCAACTGATCGCGTTCTACTGCTTGGGCCTCTATATGGCGCAGACTTTGGGCACGCGCGACGCTGCATACGTCGCAGAGGTTGTCGAAGCGCTGGAGCAGCTGCCGGCACAGGTCGAGACGATTCTCGAGCAGAGCGGCGTGCTGAAGCAGATCGCCGAATCGATGGCGAACCATCGCAGCCTGTTCTTCATCGGACGCGGCATCGACTGGGCAGTCGCTCAGGAGGGCTCGCTGAAGCTGAAGGAGATCTCGTACATCCACTCCGAGGCGTATGCCGCAGGCGAGCTGAAGCATGGCACGCTGGCGCTGATCGAGGAAGGCACGCCGGTCATCGCGCTGGTCACGCAAGAGGACTTGTACGAGAAGACGCTGAGCAAC
Organism: Bacillota bacterium; assembly: GCA_023433615.1. Classification (GTDB taxonomy): domain Bacteria; phylum Bacillota; class Bacilli; order Paenibacillales; family Paenibacillaceae; genus Paenibacillus_I. Next base: position 11,283 of record JAEZCJ010000060.1, read on the forward strand.
ATCAAGGAAGTGAAGGCGCGCGGCGCGCATGTGCTCGGCCTGACGAACCAAGGCAACCAAGACGAGGTCGGCAAGTCCGTCGACGAGTTGTTCGCGATCCCGAACACGCTGCCGCTGTTGACTCCGGCGCTGTCCGTAGTGCCGCTGCAGCTGATCTCCTACTACGCGTCGCTGGCGCTGGGGCATGACGTGGATAAGCCGCGAAACCTGGCCAAGAGCGTGACGGTGGAGTAGAGGGTAGTTGAATTGTGTAGGTTTGAGCATTGACATTAAAGTTGGCGCCTAGACAATATAGATGGTGTTAAGGCATTAATGTTGGTGTACGGACATAATAGTTGGTGTCCCATTGCTGATCTGGAACCAATAATATACCAAGAAGTGGCCCCGATGATAATAATCATTCGGGGCCGTTTTAATAAAGGCGGGGGAAATGTGGATTCCATTGGGGAAAGGATTAAGCAGATCAGAAAACTCGCGGAACTAAATCAAGTTGCATACGCTCAGGCAATCGGTATCTCACAAGGAACTCTTAGTGAATTAGAAAGCAATAAGATTTCTCCATCTGGTAGAAACCCTCATATAACTGCACCGAAAATTTGGTGTGGATTGAAACTGGATTATCCCCGGGAAGAAGTTATAGATTCAAATTAAAGTCTTGCTGGGGACTTGACCTGCTATTCTTCGGCTTTCTATATGAATGAAAAAAGTATTATGCCATGAGGTTTAGATATCCAAATCCTCTACGGGAAATACGTAGCTGCTGCAGTCGGAGAATTTCGGCTTAGGTCGAAGACGGCCGCCTGACAGCGATGCCCGGATTGGAAATTGAGGGGAGTTTGCTGTAAAGTAAAGGATGGAACCGATTACATACGTCTAGGGAGGCAGCAGCTATTGGAGTACGTTAGACTAGGACAAACGGATATCAACGTGTCGCGCATAACGTTCGGTACAATGGAGCTTGGGGGAGGCAATGCCTTCAGTTGGGGAACAGACCGCTGGGAGGTCAAGTCGGACGAAGAGAACATCAATCTGCTTCGCACCGCCTATGAGCATGGCGTAACCTCAATAGATACGGCGGAGTTGTACGGGGCAGGCCACGCAGAGGAGGTCGTAGGCAGAGCGCTGCGCGATATACGCAAGGATTGCGTCATCGCCACCAAGATCAGCCCGCACCATCTCCGACCGAAGGATATCCGGACAGCGGTTGCGCAGAGCTTATTCCGGCTGAAAACCGATTACATCGATCTCTATTATATTCATTCGCCCAACAAAGAGATTCCGATTGAAGATACAATGGCAGAGTTGACCAAGCTCAAAGATGAGGGGATAATTAGAGCCATTGGCGTCTCCAACTTCTCCTTGGAGCAACTGAAGGAAGCTATGGAATTTGCCAGGATCGATGCTATACAGCCTGAATATCACCTGCTGCACCGGAAGATCGAGCAGGATTTGAGAGACTTCTGCGCTGAGCATTCGATAAGCATCCTTAACTTTAATTCCTTGGCCAAGGGAATTCTGGCCGGGGCCTATCACAAGGAAGGCAGCGAAGTCACCGATTTCAGAAAGAACAAGCCCATATTCCAGCCCGAGAATCTGCGCAAATGTGAAGAGCTGATCCAGACATTGAGAGAAATCGCCGAGCCCAAGGGCGCGGCCCTCTCGCAAATTGCCATACAGTGGCTCTTCCTTCAAAAGGGGTTAACTTCTGCCATTGTCGGAACACAGAATGAAAAGCACTTCCTAGAAAACCTGAAAGCCGTAGATGTAAAGCTGACCGACGAAGAAGCCGCCAAGCTGGATGCCGTGAGCAGGCGCGTGCTGGATAGCTTGGCGCTCTAGCAGCACGGGTTGCGAGCTAATCGAAAGTCCATATTGGAAGCATAGAGACAGGGGTATTCCGTGCCGTTACGGTGAAGGAATACCCCTATTTATATAGCAGGGGATGATCAGCGTTGCGGCATTCAGAAAAGGGGGACGATGGATTGACGGATACCTTCAAGTTGCCGGAGAACGTTCAGCTACGTCTTCTTTTATTCTATTGGGAGATCGGTGATGCATTCCCCACTCGCATAACCCTTCTAGCACCGTCCAGCCGGCAGCCTCATCATTTTGATCGATCTTGAGCATCTGCCGCTTCCGCCCTTCACTCCGGATAACTGGGATTTTCACCCGAACGCAAAGCACATGCTGGATACCCTCGCGGAATCCAACAGGCATTACAATGGTTTCAGTTACATACTATATTTTGCTGTCATTTATCTTTGGTTACAAACTTTACCTCCAGTTAACTTCTGGGAAACCAAGATGAAATCTACGTGTGAAGTTACAAAGTATATTTAACGCATTCAGGTTCGAAATAAAGATCATCTAGAACTTATTAAGTTTGCCCAAGAATCCGAGTGAGTAACGGGAGCGATTCCTGTTTCTCCTCGGCTTTTCTTGTTCCTGGCGGAAGGTGCGGGGTTGAATGCAGATCGTATTCAAAGCAACGCTTCCTGATTCTCCCCATCCACTCCTTGCATCGCTTCGTTGGTAAAGAATACCCAGACTTCAACCTAACAAATTGAGAAGAATGAAGCGAAACAATGTCGTATTTTGTTATATTCTCGTTAGTTAATTACGCAAACAATTTAATGATTTTTCCGAAATTGTTATTGTTTTTGAAAGCGCTTTATACTATGATGATAGTGCAATTATGGAAAATTATGAATAGGGGGATGGGTCTTGAAGGCGATAACAAGTAGAATTCCTGTAGCACTCATTGTTGTTTTGTTATTCTCTTTGTTAGGTCCGTTAGGCGCATTTTGGCATGTGAAGGCTTCACCTGTAACAGATCTTGTCTTTGATTTTGAAGACGGCACGACGATGGGATGGAGTAAAGGCTGGGGGAGTTTTGCCGAAGGGGATGCTGTCGTAACAGCTGCTCAGGATTTGACCGGTGACAGCTATGCGCTTAAGGCTGACGTACATTACACGATCAGTGGAGATAACTTTCAAGGTGCAGCGCTCACTTATACAGCAGGAGAGGATCTCGGGGTATACGAGTCGATATCCTATGACGTCTACGTACCTGTGACCTTCCCGGGAACATTCGCATTGGATACTGCGCTGAACGGAGGTTGGCAGAGCTTGAAGTTCAGCAACCACGTCATTCCGGGCTCGCAGACCACATTGTTCAATGGGCAGGAGTACGCGGTTATCGCTGAATCGGTCTCGATCCCGGCAGATGCGGCGCAGAGACAACTCGTTATCCAGTTATCCAGAAATTCCGATCTGGACTTCAACGGTTCAATCTATGTCGATAATATTCGGTTGACGGCAAGAACAACGGTTGATCTGCCCTCGGATGATGCGTTGATCTATGACTTCGAGGACGGTACCACGAATGGCTGGCAGAAGGGCTGGGGTGAAGGATTCGAGGGCGACGATCCAGTGACGGCAAGCCAAGACCTGTCAGTCGAAGGTAACAGCTATGCGCTTCGTGTCGATACCTCTTACAGCGGTTCCGGTTGGGAAGAAGCGGCGTTAAGGGTATTCACGACTGACGCATTAGGTGCGTACGAATCCGTGCATTTCGAGGTGTTCGTACCGGCGTCTTTCGCTGGGACATTGGAGCTTGCAGCAGCGATGAACGGCAGCTGGCAGGACCTGACATCCAGCAGCCACGATATCATAAATGCTGAGAAAGTCGTAATCAACGGAAACGAATACGCGGTGATCTCACAAACGGCAGCCATTCCGGAAGATTCAACGCAACAAGAGTTGGTCGTTAAGCTGGCCAAGAACTCGGATGTGACGTATACAGGACCGATCTATCTGGATAACGTACGCCTCATCAAGAGGACGTCGGTGGAACCGCCGCCAAGCGATCCGTCGAGTGTCATTACGGTAACGTATCAGGACGCCGTGCTGACCGGTTACGGCATCGAGAAGCGCGGATCGGTAGCTGAGGGCGATGACACGCTCTATGACGGGGATGGATATATTTCTTACTTCTTCGGAGAGGATGATGCTGCTGAGGAACCGATTGGCAGCGCTTCGTTTACGGTCAATGTTGCGGATGGGGGGCTATACAAGCTGAGCATCGGCTACTACCTGCCCGAGGGTTATGGAAGCAAAGCCACTAACATCGAAGTCAACGGCGCCGGCGCTGGTGAGATGGCGCTGGATGCTCCAGCAGCCGGAACCGTGCGGGCCGAGAAAATGGTAAGCAAAATCATGCTGAACGCCGGCAGCAACGTGATTGGGGTCAAACGTGGCTGGGGTTACTACGGGATTGAATATATTAAAGTCGAATCCGCTAGCGCACCTCCTGTCGGCAGCAAACTCGAGGCTGAGGACGGGACCATGACCAGCGGGGTATCGATCGGAACGGAAGGGAGCGGGTATTCGGGAACAGGCTATGCCGCTTTCCAACAATCGGGTTCACTCACGCTGAGCTATAATGCCGCGACGGCCGGCTTATATGACGTTGTCATCGGCTATTCGTCTCCGAACGGGGAGAAGAAGACGAGCATGGTCATTAACGGGCAGACATCGGAGATTACCTTGTCCGAGACGACGGCTTTCATCGAAGTATCTGCAGGTAAGGCAATGTTGAATCAAGGCGATAATACGATCCAGTTCCTCCCGAACTGGGGCTGGTACAATATTGACTATGTGAAGCTGACGGCCGCGGCGGGCTCGTCTGCTCATGACGTGGTAAGCACGCTGGTGAATCCGAATGCGACCCAAGCAGCGCGCGCGTTAATGAACTATCTTGCCAACCAATACGGCCACGGCATTATCGCGGGTCAACAGACGCTTGAGGACGCCGAGTGGATTGAACAGCAGACGGGCAAATATCCGGCTATTCTAGCATCCGACTTGATGGACTATTCGCCCTCTCGCGTCGAGCGCGGGACTACTTCGACGGAGGTCGAGAAGTTAATCGATTGGTACGAACTCGGCGGCATCGTCGCGCTGTGCTGGCACTGGAACGCACCGAAGGGAATTGGCGGAGACGAGCCTGGGCGCGAGTGGTGGCGCGGCTTCTACACCGAATTCACGACCTTCGACGTGAAGTATGCGCTGGATCATCCGGATTCGGAGGACTACGCGCTCCTCATCCGAGATATCGATGCAATCGCGGCGCAGCTGAAACGTCTTCAGAATGCAGGCGTACCTGTGCTCTGGAGACCGCTGCACGAAGCAGAGGGCGGTTGGTTCTGGTGGGGGGCCCAAGGACCGGAGCCGACGAAGCAGCTATGGCATTTGATGTACGACCGGTTGACGAACCATCACGGCTTGAATAACCTCATATGGGTATGGAACTCCGAGAAGACGGAATGGTATCCGGGCGACGATGTCGTGGATATCGCCAGCGTGGACATCTATAACCCGGCAGGCGACTATAACCCGAGCATTGCCAAATACGACAATCTCCGGACATTGGTGAACGACAGTAAAATCATTGGTTTGGCTGAGAACGGCCCCATTCCGGATCCGGATCAATTGCAAGCCTATGGCGCCGACTGGAGCTTCTTCGCGACTTGGACGGGCGACTTTATCCGAGATGGCCTCACGAATTCATCGACTCATCTGAACAAGGTGTACAATCATGACTATGTCATCACGCGCGACGAATTGCCTTCCGATCTCTATACTTCGTATAAATATGAAGCAGAGCAAGGCGAGCTCACAGGATTGACGGTGGCTGCTGTGTCGGATGGCTATTCCGGCTCCGGTTACGTGACAGGGATGGATGAAGCCGGCGATAAACTCCAGGTCTCCGCTGATATAGCGGCAGGCAACTACAAGGTTACGATTCGCTATCAATCGGGCACGGGAGATAAAACGAACGATCTGTCGATCAACGGCCAGAAGGTCGCCGAACATGTTTTTAGCGAAACAAGCGAGTGGACGGATGTCGTGCTGGGACCGTATGCGCTAACGAAGGGTCTGAATACGATCGACATCTCGAACAACTGGGGGTGGATCGATATCGACTACGTGAAGCTGACGTCGGTCCCGGCGCCGCCCGCGACGCCTTCATCCCCGAGCAACAATGCCGGCAGCCAGAGCGTTAGCAATGGGGACGTCGTCACGGTGGAAGTAGATGGTTCGGCGCTCACGGAGGCGCTCGACAAGTTAAGCGATGAAGGGGAAGCGGCTCGTTACGAGATTAAGATCGATCGTTCCGCTCCTGCCGTGAAGGTGAATATTCCTGCGGCGGTACTTGCACGGGCGGCGTCGAAACACCCGAACGCCATAATCGTTATTCAATCTGACAATGCTTCGTATAACTTGCCGATTAGCGTCGTGAAGGTTGAGGATATTGCTGCGCAACTCGGCGTTGCGGCTTCCGATATCCGAATATCGGTCAAGATGGACCGTCTAGCGGGACAACAAGCAGAAGACATTCGCGCGCAGTTGGATACGCTAGGCGTTCTAGCTGTCGGAGACTTATACGACTTCAGTATTACTGCAGAGACAGATAACGGAGCCGTTGCGATCCATGATTTTGGCAATGCGTATGTTTCCAGGACGATTACGATCGATCAGGCGTTGGAGGGCAACTTTACCGCCATTGTTATCGAACCAGAGAAGGGATCGATTGCGTTCGTGCCGGCCTTGTTCGATGTCGTGGACGGCAAGACCGTGGTTACGATCAAACGGAACGGCAATAGCATCTATTCGGTAGTAAAGTTGGACCGTACGTTCTCTGACCTTGCGGGACATTGGGCGAGAGCGGATATCGAGACGTTGGCGAACAAGCTGATTGTCGATGGGATCGCGAACAGTCGATTTGCTCCGAATCAGTCGATAACGCGCGCCGAGTTCGCGGCGTTCCTAGTGCGAGCGCTAAGTCTGACGCCGAAGACCGAGACAACCAGTTATTCCGACGTGCCAGCTGACAAATGGTATCGGGACGCAATTGGTGCTGCCAGTCAGGCAGGGCTAATTACCGGCTATGCTGACGGATCATTCCGTCCGGAAGCGCCTATAACGCGAGAGCAAATGGCCGTCATGATTATGCGTGCAGCTCGGTTTGCCGGGCATCAGACTGAAGCGTCTACCGATATCCTTACCAAGTATGACGACGGTGAGCAAGTCAGCGCTTGGGCGGCAGAATCTATGAAGGCAGCACTGTCTGCTGGCCTTGTCCAAGGATTGACCGAAAATCATCTCGGTCCAAGCGAGTCGGCCGACCGCGCGCAAGCGGCAGTCATGATCAAGAGATTGCTTGTCTATTTGAATTTCATTAACGCGTAAGTTAGGCTTATCATAGAGACAGCCAGCCCTTAACCGGCTGGCTGTTTCTATATTGCGAGCAGCAGCGAGATTGCTTCCGAATATAGCCGAGTTAGCCTTCAACTATGGCAGGCTAGTTTCTTGACAGAGGCCCGCTCTCCAGATACTGCATAAGACGGTCCATCATCTGCTCGGCGCCCGGAACGGCATACGATTTCACTTTATCGAATACTAAGGCATCTTCTTCAAAAATGGCGGTGTACATGAGTTTGGTTGAGCCATCTAAGTCTTCGAACGTTGCCGTCGCCAAATAATGGGGAAACACAGCATGTTTCATGACGATTCGTTCAGGCTCGACGACCTCGACAATCACGTTGGTGTTGGGAAACGCAACCCCATCAGGGCTATGCATAATAAATTGCCATTTACTGCCGGGTTCCATGCTGAACGCCTGAAAAGTCGAGGTGAACCCTTGGGGTCCCCACCACTTTGCCAGGTGCACCTCTTTCGTCCAAGCCTCGAACACAAGCTCCCGCGGAGCATGATAGACACGAGTGATCGAGATTTGGCGATCGCCTACTTGCGTTAGATTGTTGCTAATTGCGTCATTCGGGTTCATCGTTATCCCTCCAATACCGGTATTTTCACGATACAACATGACGTAACGTCATGATCAATACATGATCGGCAAATAGATCCTTAACGTTCCCGTACATTATAATGAGAGTATAGAGTATTAATTCGAAAGGAGTGAAATGATGACCGGTATGAAGCCCGAGACTGGAGAGTTGAAAGTCACAAGCTTTACAGATTGCGGCAATGCCCCTCGAAAACAGCTGCTTCTAGCATTCAACGTCGCTTTCGCGAAGGGCGATATCGCTTTTATTCTCGAGCATGTAGCGAACGATATCGTATGGGATCGCGTCGGCGACGACAGAATCGAAGGAAAGGAACGTCTGGCCGAAACGATAGAACAAATGAAGGACAACCTTCCAACAGAAATTCGCATTGCTAACATCATCACCCACGGTTCCACGGCCGCAGCGAACGGCATATTGTCATACGAACAGAAGCGTTATTCGTATTGCGACATTTACATATTCAACGGTGCTGCCAAAAGTGCCAAAATCATAGCGATCACCACCTATGCGATCGACGTATCGTGAGCCGCTGTATGATGAAATGAGAGAGAAACCAAGCAGATTTGATCCAAGGATTTAATTCACTTGCGAATGAGAGATTGCTTCCGGAAAGAGACGCTGCAGGCAAAATTCAAGGTCCGACAATTGCTTTTACGTTATGGGATAGTAATGGACGAATTCGAGGTTATGTGAGGCTTACCGATCTGGACTCAGACCGTTCAAACAGAGTCTATTCATAATAGACATTGATTCGAGGCGCGTAACGTGGTCAACTTAATTCGTGGTAGCATCGGTCGTTATCGATCATCCTAGAACGGCTGAAAAAACAGACCAACAGACCGCTCAAGCGGATTGCACAACGCATAGTAAACCGGTAAGCGCCAAACAGCCCTCAACTTGATGACAAGTGGGGGCTGTTTGACGCTTGCCGTGTTACAGGCCTCAACGATGATGTCAGTAATCATTGGATTCTTGGGCTATAGAGTAAATGATTTTTGTTCAGTTCTTGTTCAGAGGGAAGTAGTATTATTTTACATGTAAAACTAAGTTGGAATTTGTCGTTTTTAGTCGAATTTTAAGAGGGATTACTAGTTTCTTGTCGAAAATGTTGGTACAACTCGTCTCATCTCAGTATCGCTTTATTTGGTTTCCCTTAAATCATCAGCACAGCGGAGGTAACTGGACATGGGTAACTCAAGGGGAGTAAGGAAAGGTTTACGGATGATAGTGGCATCCATGCTGGTTTTAGCGCTAGCGTGGCCGGCTGGTCTGCGGGTCGCATCGGCTGCTGATAATCACGCGAACATGCCCGGGAATCGACAACTTCACGATGCCGTCACGATGGCAGACGGTAAGGTGATGGTGACCGGCGGCAACGACGGCATGGCGCACTCCGCCGCAACGATGATTTACGATCCAACGCTTAATGCCTGGTCGTACGGTACGTCTATGGCGAGCGCACGGTTTAGCCACACCTCTGTCGTTTTGAACGACGGCCGGGTGATGGCGATCGGCGGGAACAATTTTAGTACCGGGTATATGAATTCCGTCGAAATTTATGACCCGATAGCGAACACATGGAGCGCTGGGGCACCGCTGTCCGCACTCCGAGCATCTCATGTCGCCGTGACGCTGCCAGACGGACGCGTACTGGTAGCAGGCGGAGGAGATGACAACGGCGATCTAGCATCTACCGAAATCTACGATCCGGCGACGAACACGTGGTCCGCGGGTCCAAGCATGCCGGCGACCCGCAAGGAATCCGGCGGCGCGCTCATGGGCGACGGAAGAGTACTGGTGGCCGGCGGCACAGTAGCCGGCTCGATGTCCAACAGCGCATTGATCTATGATCCCGCATCGAACAGCTGGTCGTCGGCCGCCAACATGCCGACGATGCGCTACATTCACGGCATGACATCGCTGGAGGACGGCAGAGTGTCGGTCGTCGGCGGCTTCGATCCGAACTACTCGCCGCTTACGAGCACGGTGATCTACGATCCAGATACGAACAGTTGGACTTCCGGTCCGTCAATGAACGTCGGTCTGATCGCACCTAGAGCGGTGCTGCTGCAGAGCGGAAAAGTTTTTGTAGCCGGCGGAGCAGGTAATTCTGGACCGTCGAACCATAGTGAATCGTACCGCCCGGTGCCGCGGACGCCGGCTCCGAAGGCGAGTGTCGCGAGCGGCGAAGTTGCGCCGGGCACCAACGTGACGCTATCTACATTCATGAACCTTGGAACAATCCATTATACGACGGACGGCAGCACGCCGACGACGGCAAGCCCGGTTTATAGCGCACCTATTACGGTTAACGGAGCCGTGACGGTCAAAGCAATTGCGCATCATAGCGACTGGGGCAGCAGCCAGATGTTGACGGCCAGCTATACGCTGAATATCCCGCTTGCGGCGACGCCGGCGGCAGTCCCAGCAGGCGGCGATGTTGCCCGCGGAACGCTGGTTACGTTATCGACAAGTACCGCAGAGGCGGTCATTCACTATACGACGGACGGCAACACGCCGACGTCGGCAAGCCCGGTGTATGGCAGTCCGATTGCCGTTAACGGCGGGATGACGATCAAAGCGGTCGCCGTGAAGGATGGCATGGCCGATAGTGTCGTGATGAGCGAAGCCTATCGGACCGCGCCCGATGTTCCGGTTGTGACGGATGTCACGCCGGGCGATCAATCAGCTAGCGTATCGTTCTCGTCTCCTGCCTCGGACGGCGGCAGCGCGATCGCGCAATATACGGTAACGGCATCGCCTGGCGGCCAGTCAGCCTCGGGCGCAAGCAGCCCGATTATCGTGAACGGCTTGACGAACGGCACGGCATACACGTTCACCGTAACCGCAACGAACGCGGTAGGTACGTCGGATGCATCGACGTCCTCGGACAGCGTTACGCCGGCAGGCGTGCCTGGCGCGCCGACAGGCGTTACTGCAGTAGGGGGCAACGGCCAAGCGACGGTATCGTTCGTGGCGCCGGCTGATGACGGCGGCAGCCCGATTACCGGCTATACGGTTACGGCATTGCCCGGAGGCCGGACTGCGTCTGGTTCCGGCAGCCCGATCACGGTAACGGGATTGACGAACGGAACGTCGTATACCTTTACGGTGACGGCTACGAACAGCGCGGCAACTTCAAGCTCGTCGGATCCGTCGGACGCGGTCGTTCCGATGACCGTTGCGGGTGCGCCGACGAACGTATCCGCGGCATGGGGCAATGGCGAAGCGACGGTGTCGTTCGATGCGCCTGCAGACAACGGCGGCAGTGCCGTCACGCAATATACGGTAACTGCGTCCCCGGGCGGACGGACGGCGACCGGTATGAGCAGCCCGATCATCGTGACGGGGCTGTCGAACGGTACGGCTTACACCTTTACCGTGACGGCGACGAACGGGGCCGGGGCGTCCGCGGTATCCGCGGCATCTTCCGCGATTACCCCGGCTACCGTGTCGGATGCGCCGACGAACGTCGTCGCTGCGGGCGGCAACGGTGAAGCGACGGTATCGTTCCACGCGCCGGCCGATAATGGCGGCAGCGCCGTAACGAGCTATGCCGTTACTGCTTCGCCGGGCGGACACACGGCAACCGGCTCCGGAAGCCCGATTACGGTAACGGGGTTACAGAATGGTACGGCCTATACGTTCACGGTAACGGCGACGAACGCCGCCGGCACATCCGATGCTTCCGCGCCTTCGGTTAGTGTAACGCCGGCAGAATCGCCGGGCGTGCCGACCGGCGTTAATGTTGTAGAAGGTACGGGAGAAGTAACGGTTGAGAAAGGCGATGCGGAAGTAACGGTTCAGTTCACGGCTCCCGCGGATAACGGCGGCAGCCCGATTACCGGGTACAAGGTGACTGTATCTCCCGGAGGCCGAACCGTAAGCGGTACAAGCAGCCCGATTAAGGTAACCGGCCTGGATTACGGCGTACTCTATTCGTTCACGGTGACGGCCGCGAACGATGCCGGCACGTCTGCAGCCTCTGTTGCGACCCCAGGTATTGCGCTGATCGCGAAATCAGATGCTCCGACGGGCGTATCGGCAGCACGGGGCAACGGCCAAGCTACCGTATCGTTTACGCCACCGGCTTTTACCGGAGGCAGCCCAATTACGGCTTATACGGTAACGGCATCGCCGGGAGGACGGACGGCGGAAGGAACGGCAAGCCCGATCGTCGTTACAGGGCTTCAGAACGGTACGGCGTACACATTCACAGTAACGGCGAAGAACGCGGCAGGAATCTCCGATGCGTCCGCACCGTCCGTCGCAGTGATCCCGGCTACCATGCCCGGTGTACCGACGAATGTAAGTGCAGTTGCCGGCAACGGACAAGCATCCGTTTCGTTTACGGCGCCAGCCGATAGCGGCGGGAGCGCGATCACGCAATATACGGTAACGGTCTTGCCGGGAGGCAGAACGGTTACCGGGACAGAGAGCCCGATTCTCGTCACAGGGCTCGAGAATGGCACGCCGTACACCTTTAAGGTTGCAGCCGAGAATATTGCAGGCAGTTCCGCTGCTTCCGGGGAGTCAGTAGCCGTAACGTCTTATGCTCCTGTCTACGTACCGCAGGAACCAAGCGCGGACGTGCTGATTAACGGCAAGCGCGAAAACGCAGGCAAGATGAGAACGACCCAAACGAACGGCCGCAAAGTGACAACACTCGAGGTCGACGAAGCAAAGCTGGAGGAGAAGCTGAAGACCGAAACGCAAGGCGCGGTCATTACGATTCCGGTCGCAACAGCCGGCTCTGATGTTGTATCAGGCGAACTGAACGGCCGGATGGTTCAAAACATGGAAGAGAAATCGGCGGTCGTCGTGATCAAGACAGAGACAAGCACGTATTCGCTCCCGGCACGGCAAATCAATATTGAAAGCCTGGCCGCGAAGTTCGGTGAAAATGTGGTGCTTCAGAACATCAAGATTCGGATTGAGATCGGCACGCCGGCAGGGGAGACTGCCGCGGCCGTCAAACAGTTGGCCGACTCAGGCGAATTCCAACTCGTCGTGCCTGCCGTAGCGTTTAACGTTAGCGCCACGCATGACGGCAAGACGGTGGCCGTTGATCGTTTCGACGCGTACGTCGAACGGATGATCGCGATCCCGGACGGCGTAGATCCGGCTAAGATTACGACGGGCGTCGTCGTCGAAGAGGACGGAACGGTTCGTCACGTGCCGACGAAGGTCATCCTGAGCGAAGGACGGCTCTACGCGCAGATCAACAGCCTGACGAACAGCACGTATTCGGTTGTCTGGAATCCGGTCGCATTCGAGGACGCCGAAGGCCATTGGGCGGAAACGGCCATCAACGACATGGGTTCCCGAATGGTTATTAGCGGCGTAGATGATCGGACCTTCCTGCCGAAGCAGAACGTTACGCGAGCGGAATTCGCCGCGATGCTTGTCCGGGCACTAGGCTTGAAGCCCGATGCATCAAGCGTTTCCTTCGCGGATGTGGAAGTGAAGTCCTGGTATGCGGAATACGTCGGCGCTGCCGTCGAGTATGGGCTGATCCAAGGATTCGGCGACGGAACTTTCCGGCCGGAGGCAACGATTACCCGCGAGCAGGCGATGTCGATGACGGCAAAGGCTCTGCGGTTGACCGGAAATGCCTTGACGCAGCTTGACGCCGCGCAGGTGCAGTCGATCATCGCAGGATTTGGCGACGGCGGCGCAGCGGGTGCTTGGGCCATGGACAGCATTGCGTTGTTGACCAAGCACGGACTGGTCACCGGGGCAGCCGGCAAACAGTTAGCGCCGAAAGCTTTGATCACGCGGGCAGAGGCGGCTGTCATGGTTCAGCGGCTGTTGAAGCAGTCTGAATTGATCTAGTGTTAGGGAGATATTGACCGGTGCTATCCCGCGATTGCGCCGGTTCATCTATCGACACATACGACGCGAAGGCAACCGGTCAGGATGATCGGTTGCCTTTACTTCTTAATAAAATGGCTGCAAGATGGAATGGAGAGCGGTAGCTTCCATAACAGCAATGGTTAGGAACCCAATCGAATGGTAAACTATTACACCAATAGGTGTATAATGAAACCAGTGTCCCGCTTGAACAGTATTACGTTATAATCGCATCTTAACTTATGGGAGGAATACACGATGGGTATGATCTCGAGGTTCAAGGACATTATGGCAAGCAACATGAACGCGCTGCTGGACAGGGCAGAGGATCCGGAGAAAATGATCGACCAGTACCTAAGGAACTTGAACAGCGACCTGGGGAAGGTGAAGGCAGAGACGGCTTCCGTCATGGCGGAGGAGAAGCGGGCCAAGCGAGCGTTGGAGGAAGCCCAAGAGGAAGTATCGAAGATGGAGACCTACGCCATGAAGGCGCTGGAGGCCGGCAATGAAGCGGATGCGAGAAGATTCCTCGAGAAGAAGGCCGCGAACGCGGCACAAGCATCCGAGCTGCAGACCGCGTACAATCTGGCAGCGACGAACGCGTTGCAGATGAAACAGATGCACGATAAGCTGGTCGGCGACATCGGGGAATTGGAATCGCGCAGATCCATGCTGAAGGCGAAGTTGTCCGTAGCCAAGACGCAGGAGCGGATTAACAAGCTGAACGACGCGACGGCCGAATCCGGTCGATCGATCGCGGCTTTTGACCGGATGGAAGAGAAGGTGAATCGCGCATTGGATGAAGCCAATGCAAGGGCAGAGCTGGATGCCGGTCCGAAAGACGATATCGAAGACTTGAAGGCGAAGTATGACAACAACAACAGCAGTTCGGATATCGACAGCGAGCTGGCTGCCTTGAAAGCAAGAATGAACAAACAATAGCACCACCCGTCACAAGCTGTAGCGAAGAAGCTGCAGCTTGTGAACGTCCTGAACGTCTATCGTTGAATGTTAAGGGGAGAATTGCGCGTGATCCTTCATTACAAGTGCCCCAACTGCGGCAGTGATATGCGATTTGACCCGGAATCGGGTCAGTTATCCTGCCCGAGCTGCCTCACGCAAATGAATATCGAGCAGTATCAGGATGAGTCGGTGCCTCGCACTTCAGAGCCCGCTGCGGAGACAGTCGAGTATCACTGCGAGAATTGCGGCGCGGAGCTCGTCACGACGGCGGACACCGCCGCGACAACCTGCAGCTTCTGCGGAGCGGGCGTCGTGATTGCCGAACGGTTGTCCGGCCACCTCGCGCCTGCGAAGGTCATCCCGTTCACCATCAGCAAGGATGAGGCGATCCGAGCGTTTCAGCAATGGTGCAGGAATGGACGGCTGACCCCAAAGGGCTTCATGACGGCCGATCGAATCAAGAGCATGACCGGCATCTACGTGCCGTTCTGGTTATTCGATCTGAACAGCAAGGTACGCGTGAATGCGGTATGCACGCAAGTAAGGACGTACAGGCAGGGCGATTATATGTATACCGAGACCAGACATTTTAACGCCTATCGCGATATCAATCTAGACTATTTGAAGATTCCTGTGGATGCATCCACCCGCATGAACGATGCCTACATGGATAGGCTCGAGCCCTATCCTTACGATCATCTCAAGGATTTCAAGACACCTTACCTAGCGGGCTATATCGCGGAAAAATACAATTATACCGATGAAGAGCTGCTGCCGCGTGCCAAGGATAAGATCAGCAGCTATATCGAATCTTACATCCGCTCCACATTCACGGGTTATAGCACGGTATCCTATACTTCCAAGGAAGTCGACGTGAGCAACGTGAACAGCAGCTATGTGCTGCTTCCGGTATGGATGGTCAGCTACGATTACAAGCGTACCGAGCATAATTTTGCGATGAACGGGCAGACGGGCAAGGTCGTCGGCAAGCCGCCGATCAGCTCCAGCAAGGTAGCCGCTTGGCTCGCCGGCATTGCCGCAGGCACCTTCATAGCGATGAAAGGGATCGCGTATGCGCTGGGAGGTGGGCTCTGGTGAGCATGAGCAATAGGAAGAAGAGCGTGATCATGCTCTGCCTCACGATGCTGCTCCTCCTCATGTCGGGAACGTCGGCCTATGCGGAATCAACCCCGCAGAAGCAGCTGGTCTACGATTACGCGAAGCTGCTGTCCGTGGAACAGTCGACTCGGCTAGGGGCTTCGGCAGCCTCGCTCGGGCAGGAGAGACAGACCGACTTCATCGTGATCACGCTTAACGGGGCGGACGGGAAGGATATCGTCGATTATGTCGAAGATTTCTACGACGAGATGGCGCCGGGCTACGACAAGCGGCATGGCAACGCAGCGATCCTAGCCATCGACCTGCAGGCGCGCGACGTTTATTTGGCCGGATTCGGCATTGCGGAGACCTACTTGGACGACGGGCGGCTGGATCGCATTCGGAACAAGATTACGCCGTACTTGACGGAAGGCCGCTACTACGAAGCATTCTCGAAGTACGTCTCCCTCTCTCATGATTACATGGGATACGAACCTGGCGTGAATCCGGACAATATTTTATTCAAATGGTGGTTCCAGATCGCGGTCGCGCTCGCAGTGGCAGGGGTTACGGTTGGCATGATGGCTTATCGCTCTGGAGGCAGGGTTACGGTCAATGCGCAAACGTATATGGATGCGAATCGATCTCAGGTGTTGGACCGCTACGACAATTTTGTCAATCGGACGGTCACCAGAACGAAGATCCAGAAGAATACGTCATCCGGCGGAGGAGGCGGGGGCGGCATGACGGGCGGCGGCCGTTCGCATAGCGGGAGCAGGGGTAAATTCTAATTCGATAACGGTATTGCAGACAGGAAAGGAGTCGTGGCAGGATGTTCTTTCGCAATCAATTCGCCAATGTCGTAGAATGGGAAGAATTTCGCGAGGACATGATTTTCTATAAGTGGAAGAATCGCGAAATCAAGAAAGGCAGCAAGCTCATCATTCGTCCGGGGCAAGACGCGATCTTCCTGAATAACGGGAGAATCGAAGGAATCTTCACCGATGAAGGCGAGTACGACATCGAGTCGCAGATCGTCCCTTTTTTATCGACGCTTAAGGGCTTCAAGTTCGGCTTCAACAGCGGGATGCGAGTCGAGGTCCTGTTCGTGAACACGAAGGAATTCATCGTGAAGTGGGGCACCCAGAATGCCGTCAATATCCCTGCGCCCGGACTGCCGGGGGGGATGCCGATCCGCGCGAACGGGACGTTCAATTTCAAAGTGCGCGATTATATCGCCTTCATCGACCAGATCGCCGGCGTGCGCGATCAATACCTCGTCGAGGATGTCCGCATCCGTATCTCTACTGTTCTGGACCAGCTGTTGATGAAATGGATTTCCCGCGAAGGGAAGGATATGTTCAATCTGCAGGCGAACGCATCCGACATCGCTGCAGGCATTCAAGAGGACCTGGATATGCAGATGGTGAAGAGCGGCCTGGCGATCACCGGCTTCCATGTCATGAGCTTCAACTATCCGAAAGAGATTCAAGACATGATCAACAAGAATGCTTCCCACGGCATGGTAGGCAATCTGGATCGGTACCAGCAAATTGCGATGACGGAAGGGATGGCGTCGGGCAAGATGAGCGGCGGAGGGACAGCCTCCGATATGGCCGGCATGATGATGGGCATGAATATCGCAGGGCGCATGCTGGATCAGATGAATCAGAATCAGAGCGGTCAGAAATCGAATGATCCGACTCCGGCTCCGAGTCAGCAAGCCGGCGAGACGAAGAAACCGAATTTCTGCCCGAATTGCGGCACCAAGACAGGCGATGCCAATTTCTGCCCGAACTGCGGTCAGAAGCTGGTGTAGTCGAAGGGCTCACCAAGGAATCGAATAGCCGAAGCGTGTACGGCCTCGATTCACCACGCCGGTCAAGACAAGTGCGGCAAGATAGAGCAGCAGGGAACAGAAGATCGACACGATTACGCGCCCGGTCAGCGGCATGCCGTAACCGGCTGCGAAATGATAGGTCCAGTGACCGCATGCCGCCATGGCCAGCATGATGATCCCGACGATGACATAAGGCCGAATGCGCCAATAGAAGCCGACCGCGCTCGAGACGGAGAAGAAGTTCAGCAACGTCTGCATAGCGAATCCGATGCCGATGCCGAACGCAACGCCGCTGATGCCGTATTGACTGCCGAATACGAAGACTGCGACGCCCTTGAAGCCGGTTGCGATGACGAAGTTCCACAGCGTGGCTTGCGCACGGCCAAGTCCGAGCAGAATCGCATGAAGCGGCGCGTCGAAGTAATGCAGGAAGAACATCGGCGCCAGTATTTGCAGCAGCAATCCGGCCTCAGGCGCATCATAGATAAGCGTCGTCAACGGCGTGGCCCATACGAACAAGATGACGGTCGCCGGCGCGCCGATCAGAAGTCCCCAGCTCATGGCCTGATGCATCCGTTCGTGGATGAGCAGGCCATTCTTGTTAGCCGACGCTTCGCCGATTGCGGGAATAAGCGCGGTGGAAAGAGAATGCGTGATGAAGCTTGGCGCGAATAGCAAGGGGAACGCATAGCCGGCCAGCAGGCCGAATTGCTCCGTGGCAAGCGCTGTCCCGATGCCCGCCAGCGCCAGGCTAGAGGTGATCAGCAGCGGCTGGAAGGCGCTGTACAGCGATTGGATGACGCCGTGTCCGGTCGTCGGCAGACCGATGTGCAGCAGTTGACCGAGCGTGCGCCTTCCATGCTTCAGGTGGCTGCCCCAAGTCTCGCCCGGCCGCTTCGATTCCCCGTATAGCTTGTAGCTTGCCGCGAGGAAGAGGAGGCTGATCGCTTCGCTGACGACAGAAGCAGCCATCGCTCCCGCAGCCGCGTAGGCGATGCCATATGGCAGCAAGAAGTGGACAAGCGCAAGGACGCAGGCGATCTGTACGGTATTCTCCAGCACATCGGAAGCGGCGATCGTCGTCATCTGCTGCATCCCGCGAAAATATCCCTTCAGCACGGCAGAGACCGCGATGATCGGCGCGATCGGCGTGATGGCCAGCATGGCGTAGTACGCGCGTTGATCGCTTAACAGGATCGAGGCGATCCATTCCGAGCCAAGCAGCACAAGCGTCGTAAGCGATAGGCTCAAAAAGCCCGTGACCGCGAGCGAGACATGGAGAATTCGCCGCACTTCTTCCCGCTCTCCGCGAGCGTTGGCTTCGGCCACCAGCTTGGATATGGCGACCGGCAATCCGAGCTCCGTAATCGTAATGACGAGCGGGACTAGCGGATGCGCCATCATCAAGATGCCGATTCCCTCAGCGCCCAGCACGCGCGCGATATACATGCCGCTGATAAAACCGAGAATCCGGTTGATGAATGCGGCGGCAGACAAGATCAGCGTTCCCCTCATGAACGATTGCCCTTGTTGTGGCATGCGGCAAGTCCTCCCGATTATCGAATACTCTAAATGTATTCAACAATCGGCGAAGCATGCGAACAAGCTGGAGCGTCGGTCAGGCTAGCAGTAGCGAGGGCTGGTGTTGCGCACGCGCTTGAGCCTTCTTCCCTGTGTCAAAAAAGGCCAGCAGTGCAGGCTTGGATAGCATAAATGTTATCCAATCCGCCTGCTCGGCCCCCCGGTGCGTGATTGGATAGCACAAATGTCATCTGGCCAATCGATGCTCACGAGTTAACGCGCAATAGCAGTCCGTACCGCATCCGCGCTGCGCCCCTCCGCCGAGGCCGGCAGGTCCAGATAGAACGCGGTCTCGCGCAATGGCTCGCTGTCGAATCGGACGCGCGCGCCATGGGCATCCGCGACTTCGCGGACGATTGCAAGGCCGAGCCCCAGTCCTTCTCTCCTGGAGGCATCTCCTTGCCGGAACCGCTCGAAGATGCGGCTTCTTTCCTCGGAAGGCACTCCTTTGCCTCTGTCCTTCACCCAGATTACGATAACCCTGGCCTCTTCCCCCGTACGCGCTTGCTTGCCTGCCAGCCCAATCTCCAAGTAATGCCCTTCTCCGCCGTGTCGAAGCGCATTGTCGATCAGATTGCGAAGCGCCCGTTCGATCAGCGACGGGTCGATATCGGCCATGACATCGTCATCCGGAATATCGACGACGTATTCGACCTGCCGTTCGTCGATGAAGAGCGAATAATCGGCAGCCGTTCTGCGGACGAGCTCGGACAGATTGGTCCGAGCTATGCGAGGCTCGAAGCCGTCCGCATCCAGACGGGAGATATCGAGCAGCTGGTTGAGCAGACGATCCATGTAGCGGGAACGCTGCAGAATGATTCGAATATATCCCTGAAGCTCCTCGCGCGGCATCGCCGCCGCGGTGCGAATGGTCTCGGCATACCCGAGAATCGTCGTGAGCGGCGTCCTGAGGTCATGCGACAAATCCGCGAGGAGGCGCGTGCGTCTCGCGTCGAATTCGCGGATCTGGCCGATCTGCGACCGGATGCGCTGCGCCATCACGTTGTAGTGCCCCGTGAGTTGGCCGATCTCGTCGCGCGAAGGATCAGATAGCGTCGTCTGCTCGCCGTGCAGGTCCGTCTCTTGCAGGGCAGCGTTCAGCTTGCGCAGCCGCCGCTTAACGGAGGAGAAGAAAAAGAGCGAGCACAGGTACGGCGTGAGCAGCAGCAGGAGTACGGGGACGATCAAGCTGAAAAATACTTGGAACTCTCGAAAATAGAGATAGAATTGCGCCGGCTTCATCGCTTCGCCCGGCACGAAGACAAGCAAGTAATAGGGAAAGTCCGACTGCCCGGACTTCTGAGCGATCGTAACGGTGTGCTCGTTCGACCACAATGATTCCGGCAGTGCCAAGAAACGGTCGGTTATGGCTTCTAAATTGTAGGGCGCCGTGCGGCCTGCCGTGGAGTACAGGATCAGGCCGTCTGTCCTGACCAGCTCCAGATCAAGCGATGCGTGACGGGTGACCGCTTCTTCGAGGAGCCCGCCTATCGCCGCTAGGTCCTTCTCGGGGATGCTTTCGGCTGCAGCGATCGTATCCGCGGCGATTTCCTTGAGGGTGGCGTGCGTGTACCCTTCGTTGAATTGCGAACCGAGCAAGAGCGCAAGCGCCATGAACAGGAATACGGACAGGACAGCGCTGCCGACATAGAAGAGCATGAGCTTCCAGGTCAGCTTCATAATCCGTCACCGGAGAATCGGTAACCGATCCCGCGAACCGTCTGCAGGTACTGTGGGTGCAGCGGATCGATCTCGATCTTCTTGCGGAGCCGATTCATATAGACGCTGAGCGAATTGTCGTCGTAGCGTTCGTGCTTCCAAATCTGCTTGTAGATATCCGACTTGGTCAATACCTGGTCGGGGTTCTGCATGAAGAGCCGGATGATCTCGTACTCCATCTGCGTCAGCCCGATCGGTTCGCCGTCTCGGTATAGCATGTAGTTGTCGGCATCAAGGACAAGCGAGTTCAGCGTGATCCGGTTCGCTCCGGCAGCCGAGGCGCCGTTCCGATAGCGGCGAAGGTTCGCCTGCACTCTCGCGGTGAGCTCTGTCGGGCTGAAAGGTTTCGTGACATAGTCGTCGGCGCCTAATTCCAACGCCTCGATCTTGTCGCCTTCCTCTCGCCTTGCGCTCAGCACGATGACCAGAATGTCGGCACCTGCAGCGCGAATATGGCGGAGCACATCGAAGCCGTCGTGTTCGTCCATCATCAGATCGAGGATGAGCAGGTCGAATCGTTGCTGCTGAAGCGATTCGATTGTCTCTGTGCCCGAACTCGCCTCGGCGGAGGCCAGTCCGACCCGATCGAGATGAATGCGGATCAAGTGCCGAATGTCCGGATCATCGTCCGCAATTAAGATGCGTTGTTCATTCATGTCGTGCCCCCGGCCTTGTAGGCGATTAGAGTGATGTACTGGCTAAAGTATAGCACCTGCACCCATATTCTGTTAAGAATCCATTAAGATTCGACATCATTCCCGTCTAGTATAATAGATTCGTTATTGTTACGAGCAAAGGAGAGAAATCGCGGATGAGGAAAATAATCGTTGCGGGCTTGGCGTTCATGCTGCTGCTGAGCGGGGGGCTGCCGATACCGTTGTCATCGCAAGAAGCGGCGGCGGACGAAGCATGGATCGAGGTGGATACGCCAGCGGAGTTCTATGCGATACGCGACGGTCTAGGTTTGAACTATCGATTGACGGCCGATATCGATTTGAGCGCATACTCAGCCGGCGATGGATGGGTGCCGATTGGAGACACTGCTGCACAAGCGTTCACAGGCCGGCTTGACGGCAACGGGTACGCGATCCATAACCTGACGATGAATCGTCCAAGCGCCAATTATCAGGGTTTGTTCAGACATATACAGTCGGCGACGATCACCGAGCTGTCGCTTTTTAATGTCAATGTTACAGGACACGAGTATACTGGCAGTCTTGTCGGACGTGCCGCTGATAGCAATCTATCCAATATTACCGTTCAAGGCAGCGTGACGGGTAACAGTTCTGCAGGCGGTATCGTCGGCTATCTTTCACTAGGCAGGCTCTCGGCTAGCAATATGCATGGAGCCGTGAAGATCGGAAGCGCTCCGGAAGATAGTTACGGAGGGCTGGTCGGGTACAACACGGGGACGATTACAGGTTCCTATTCCACGGCTTCGGTTCCAGACGCTGTAGATGCAGGAGGACTTGTTGGGCTGGATGAGCGTGACCAAGTCTCCACTTCCTACTGGGATCGCGACACGAGCGGGCAGTCGGTATCCGCAGGAAGCGAAGCTTCCTTCGGCAAGACGACTGCCGAGATGAAGCAGCAGGCAACGTACGCAGGCTGGGATTTCACGAATGTGTGGGGCATCGTTGAGCATGCAACGTATCCGCTCAGCCGTGCGAACTTCAACAAGGTCGCGCTGCAGTCGTTAGTCGTTACGGACCCGGACGACGGAGAGACGATCGCGTTCGACCGCGAATTCGATGCCGGATACGGCGTCTATGAGGCGCGGGTATTCTACCGGACAGACGAAATTACGATTACGCCGACGACAGTCGACGGCACTTCCTCCGTTACCGTGGAGGGCCACGCCGCGCCGCATACGATCGGGCTTGTCCCGGGCGCGAATGAGATCGAGATTACGGTGACTCCGGCGGTGGGCCCATTGCGCGCGACTTACACGTTGACCGTCTACCGGGATGAAGGCACGCCGTCGTCCCCGCATCGAATCGTAAGCGCCGATCAGCTTGCGGCCATCGGCGATGCAGCAGCGGGCTATGACTTGAACGATGCCTACGCACTGGAGACGGATCTCGATCTAACCGCCTTTTCCGCTGGAGCGGGCTGGCAGCCGATCGGTTCGGAATCCGTACCGTTCGCGGGAAGCTTCGATGGACGGGGGCATGCGATCCGCAATCTCACGATCGCTCGTCCATCGGAAGACGGCGT
Organism: Bacillota bacterium; assembly: GCA_023433615.1. Lineage (GTDB taxonomy): Bacteria > Bacillota > Bacilli > Paenibacillales > Paenibacillaceae > Paenibacillus_I. Next base: position 34,428 of record JAEZCJ010000060.1, read on the forward strand.
CGGCTTGTTCGGCGGCGTCGCGGGCGCAGCCGAACTGAGGAATCTCGCATTGCTCGGCGTCCATATCGCAGGCAACGACAGCGTAGGCGCGTTGGCCGGTTCGGCCGCAGATGCCGTCCTAACGAATATCACCGTGCGGGGCGTAGTGGACGGTGCAGCGCATGTCGGCGGCATCGTCGGACGGACAACCGGAATGTCGGGTAGCAGGCTGTCGATGCAAGGCAGCGTGCAAGCGTCGCAAGACGCGGCGGGAGGCTTGATTGGAGCCGTCGATACTTCCGACCCGGTATCGATTCAACAATCTTATTCGGCTGCATCCGTTACGGCAGGCGCCAGCAGCGGCGGGTTGATCGGGGCTGCTGGCTCGGGCACGACGGCTGCCGATTCGTTCTGGGACACGGAAGCCAGCGGACAATCTGCATCGTCGGGCGGCGGAACCGGGTACGCAACGGCATCGATGTACGAGCGAAGCACATACATCGATGCCGGTTGGACGTTCGGTCCGGGCGGCTGGGCAATCACGAGCGGCAGCGACTATCCGATGCCGTACGATACGTACGACAAGGTTCGTCTATCCGCTCTGGCCGTTACCGCTGCCGGAGCGACAGTGAGCGGGTTCGGCAGCTTCGATCCGGGCATCGGCCGATACGACATGTCGCTGGACACGCCGGTCGAGGCCGCGACCGTCACGGCATCCGCCGCCGATGCAAGCGCGGCGGTAGCGATAGCCGGCAATGCCGGCAGCCCGGGCACGATCGATCTCGGGCTCGGCGACAACGCAGCCGTTGTCACCGTGACGAATAACGGTTGGCAAGGCAGGTATCAACTGCATCTCGCGGTGCCGACACCGGAGGCGGACGGCGTAACCGCTCCTGCCGATGGTTGGTACGGAATCGGAGACACGCTGACGTTCACGGTAAGCTACGACCTGCCTGTCGAAGTGGCGTCGACGCCGAGTCTTCGGCTGACTGTAGGCGCAGTGGAACGGGCGGCGGGGTATGCGGCGGCGGACAGCGCCGCGGCTTCGCTGAAATTCCAATACGCGGTGCAAGCAGGCGATGCGGATACGGACGGGATCGCATTCGCGCAAGATGCCATCGCGGTCGAAGCGCCGGCTGCCATCACAGCATTGAACGAAGCGGTGCCGGTCACGCTGGCAGGACTGCTCCCGGATATGAGCGGCATTCGAATCGACGGCGCATTGCCGACGATCACCTTGACGCCTTCGGTAACGACGCCGACAAGAGACGGCGTCGACGTGGAGGTGACGGCGGACGGCACAGGCTCGGCGATCACGGACTTGAAGTGGGCTGCGGGCAATCGGAACGAGGCCTACTTTGCGACAGACGGCACGACGGTTGCCGGCGGAAGCTTCGAGGCGACGGGGAACGGCATCTATACCGTCTATGCCGAAGATTCGGCGGGTAATCGAGCAGTGAGCGCGATCGAGATTCGGAACCTGACGAGCGAAGCGCCGATATTGACGCTAACGCGAGGAACGACTGCCCCGGTGAATACGGCCGTCGAGGTATCGGTGACAGCGCTGGCGAGCGACGAAGCGGCGGACAATGCCATAACGGCGTTGCGATGGGCGGCTGGCAGTCAGAACGAAGCTTACTTCATAGCGGGGGGCACGACGATTGCCGGCGGATCGTTCGAGACGACGGCGAACGGCACATTCACCGTCTACGCGAAGGACACCGCGGGCAACGAGGCCGTGGCCACGATCGCGATCGACAATATTACGCGAACAGCACCGCTGCTAACGCTGGTGCCGGCGACGACCGATCTCGTGAATGCCGGCTTCGAGGTGGCGGTTACTGCGGAGGCAAGCGACGAAGCGGCAGGCAATGCCATCGCGGCGTTGAAATGGTCGGCCGGCGAGCGGGATGAGGCCTATTTCGGAGCGGGAGGCGCTGCGGTGACAGGCGCTTCCTTCGAAGCGGCGGCGAACGGCACATACACCGTCTACGCGATGGACACCGCGGGCAACGAGGCCGTGGCCACGATCGATATCGACAATATTGCAAACACAGCACCGCTATTGACACTGGTACCTGCTACGACCGATCTCGTGAATGCCGGCTTCGAAGTAATGGTCACCGCAGAGGCAAGCGACGAAGCGGCAGGCAATGCCATCGCGGCGTTGAAATGGTCGGCCGGCGAGCGGGATGAAGCCTATTTCGGAGCGGGAGGGACAGCGGTGACAGGCGGTTCCTTCGAGGTGACGGCGAATGGCACATACACCGTCTACGCGAAGGACGCCGCAGGCAACGAAGCCGTGGCCACGATCGATATCGACAATATAACGAGGACAGCACCGCTGCTAACGCTGGTACTTGCGACGACCGATCCCGTGAATGCGGGCATCGAGATAACCGTCGGGGCAGAGGCAAGCGACGAAGCGGCAGGCAATGCCATCGCGGCGTTGAAATGGTCGGCCGGCGAGCGGGATGAGGCCTATTTCGGAGCGGGAGGGGCAGCGGTGACAGGCGGTTCCTTCGAAGTGACAGCGAACGGCACATACACCGTCTATGCGAAGGATACCGCGGGCAACGAGGCCGTGGCCGCAATCGCGATCGACAACATTACGAGAGTAACACCGCTGTTAACGCTGGTACCTGAGACGACCGATCTCGTGAATGCGGGCGTCGAGGTAACCGTCGCGGCTGAGGCAAGCGACGAAGCGGCAGGCAATGCCATCGCGGCGTTGAAATGGTCGGCCGGCGAGCGGGATGAGGCCTATTTCGGAGCGGGAGGCGCAGCGGTGACAGGCGGTTCCTTCGCGGCGACGGCGAACGGTACGTACACGGTCTACGCTCGGGATACCGCCGGCAACGAGTCGGTCGGCACGATCGCCATCGACGAGATCGTAACGGAAGGACCTGCGATCGCCGTCGACGTTGACCCGGCCGGAAGCACGACTGCGCCTGTCACTGTAACCGTATCCGCTGTTGCGGGCAAGGCCGACCGAGGCAATGCGGTAGCGTTGTTGAAATGGGCAGCCGGGGAGATCGACGAGGCAGGGATGGCCGATCCTGCGACGGGAAGCGAGTTGGTCAGCGGAGGCTCATTCGAGGCCGCGGAGAACGGCACCTACACGTTATATGCCGTCGATGCGCTCGGCAATGCGCGGACGGAGAGCATCGTGATCGCGAATATTAGGCCGCCTTATACGCCGTCAATATATGTAGGCGATCCGAACGTATACCGGTTCACGATCGTGCCGGGTCAGGCATACACCTTGCCGATCGAAGGGTTGACGCTGCGCATTCCGGCTGGGGCTATCGATCGAACGATGACAATCACGATGGAAGTCGTGAAGGAAGCAGCGGACGAAGTGAAGCTTGACGCGGGACTTCGGCAGCTAAGCAGGCAATATGAGCTGACGAAGAGCAGCCAGGGCGCGTTCATCATGCCCGTCGTCCTGGAATTCGAGCGTGACGAGTCAGGCCTGCAAGCGGACGAGCGGCTTGTCGTGCATTACTATGACGAGGCAGCCAAGCAGTGGGTGCCGCTCCCTAGTCCAAGTACAGCCAATGACATGAATGTCAGCGGAGAGACGGATCATTTTACGCGGTTCGCGGTCATGGCAGTTCCGGTAGAGGAAGATTCGAACGTCGAAGAATCGCTGGCGGACATCGCCGGGCATTGGGCAGCCAGGGAGATTCGAGAAGCGGTTGCGGCGGGGATCGTGCACGGTTATCCCGACGGCAATTTCCTGCCGGACAAAACCGTCTCGCGTGCTGAAATTGCGGTCCTGCTGCATCGTCTCCTCGAATGGCCCGTTGCGGCATCGGCATCAGAATCGGCGTTCGCGGATCAAGCGGATGTGCCTGCATGGGCTGAAGCGGCTGTGGCATCGGCGGTGAAGGCAGGCGTCATCGGGGGATATCCGGACCAGAGCTTCAAGCCGGCAGCACGCGTCAATCGGGCCGAAGCTGCGCTTATGCTCGTAAGGGCGGCAGGGATTCCGGCATCAGAAGCGGCCGGTACGACGTTCGCGGACGACGCGGCGATCGGCGGCTGGGCGAAGGGCAGCATCGCTGCCGCGCATGCCGCCGGGCTCATCCAAGGGCAAGACGGGAATCGGTTCAATCCGGATGCAGACCTGACGAGGGCAGAAGCAGTCGTCATGCTGTTACGTCTGCAAGATTACCTCCAAGAACGTTAACGCGAACATGAACGAGGCTGCCGCAATCCATTGCGGCAGCCTCGTTGCGCGTATTAATAGCGATAGATATTGAACCGATTGCCGTCCGGATCGTAGAAGTGGAACCAAGAGAAGCCGTGGATCGGCGGATTGCCGGAAACCTCGGACACAGCCACGCCGTTCTCGCGCAGATACCGATGATAGCTCTCGAACTTCCACTTGTCGTGCACGACGCAGTAGGGACGCGCCGGTCCGTTAATCGGCTCGGTCGATGCGCCGCTCGGCAGCTGCTCCAGCCACCAGAGCGATCGGCCGTGATGGTGCTCCACCCCGAGCTGCATCAGCGCGGCATCGTAGTCCGCGTCCCGCTCGACAAGCTCCATGCCGACGTACTGCTCGTACCATTTCACGGCATCCTCCAGATCGGACACGCCGATGCGAACCCAGCCGGGGGTGAGCAGCGCGCCGGAGTCGTCCTCCAGCTCCGGCCAGCCGCAGACCGTCAACCTGGTGCCTTCCCATGCCCAGAGATCGAAGTAATGCCGGCCTCCCGGGCCGGGATAAATATCGGACACGCGGACCCCGTCGGCGGCCAACTGCCGATGGGCCTCCACGATATCTCTCGTATTCCAGCACCAGCGGACATGGGGATCCGGACCGCCTCGATCCGCGAATAAATGATGGAGCTTGCGGCTCGTTCGCACGGACTTCAGCCAGGTGCCAAAGGCAAGCTGGGTGATCTTCTCTTCGTCGGCGAGTTCGTCCTGCCGCCAATCGAAGGTGGGGTTGCTCTTCCATTTGAAGCGTGTCGTATACCATTCGATGGCATCCGTATGATGATCCCACAGCACGTCGATCTGACCCCCATCGAAGTTCAGGGAGGGCACTGCCGCAGGCAGCAGCTCCACCTGTTCCTTGCGCAGCGTAACAGGAAAGACGAGATCGGTCTGCGACGCGGGGTCTTGAATGCCCTTGAACCGTGCGTCGTACTGTTGATAATGCCAGGGATGCGCTTCCCGATAGTCGGACATCGGCAGCCAGCGTTTCAGGAAGAAATCGTAAGATTGTCGAATGCGGGAGATCGGGCCAATATGCGTGACCACCGCAGCCTGCACCTCCGGCAGGGAGATGATCTCCGGTCCTTCCGGCACGGACGTGCCCGTCTCCGTCTCGATGCAGGCGAACATGGCGAAAGGCATGTTCGGCTCGAAATCCGCCGGGAAGAAGGAGTAGAAGTAGAGGATTCGGTCCAGAAAGCCATTCGAATCCTTCCATGCGCTGAATCTTCCGATCAATTGACCGGCGACATTCTTCTTATGGTCTTCGGAGAAGGTCGTCTCGACCCTCATGCCGAGCAGACGGCGTTCAGGGACCGTCGTCATGCGGACGGTCGGTTCATTCTTGACGGTGCGTGCCATAGGCGCTGTTCCACCTGCCTCGTATTATCGTCGTTCTTCAATCGGGATGCAGTAGTCCGCATGCTCGGGATAGCCATGTTGAAAAGCGGCTGCAGAGCCGTAGATCGCCAGGCAGGCGCCTTCCCCGAGCGCGTACCCGCTAACGGGCAGCCACTCGCGGTAGAAGGCGTCCAACACGGCCAGCATCTCCTCCAGACGGGTGGACAGCCGGATCATGGCGTATAGGCCGCCGGCCAGATCCGCGGTTGGGAGCTCGGCATCGTCGGCTTCGAAGTTGTCGGCGACGGCTGCGCAGACATCGAGCCGATACCGGAAGACGCCTTGCGGCATCGGCAGCAGCTCGTGCGAGCTGCCGATCATGAGCGTCTGGAACGGTCGGCGATGCCTGCCTGCCGCCTGGGCTGCGACGTGCCGGAACGCGCGGGTTAGCTTTTCATGGAGCATGTCCTCCGTACCGCTGCCTAGCAGCGGAAGGAAGAGCACGCGGTACTGCGGGAGCTGTTTGATCGTGACTTTCAAGGTTCGAACCGGTTCGATGTCGGAGCGGCCGTTCTCCTGTCTTCTATTGTAATAGATCGTGGAGAAATATCTTTCGTAAAACTTGCGGTCCGCTATACAAATCTTGCGGTCCCCTAGGACACGCGCCTTGTAAGCCGTTGGCGTCTCGCCGAAACGAACTTTGAATGCACGCGAGAAGTCGCTCGGCGACCGGAAGCCGGCCCGGTCGGCAACCTCCGTCATGGTAAGCAGCGGATAATGGTCGAGATACCTTCGGACCAGGCACATGCGACGTTCCATTATATAGTCGCCTAGCGTAATCCCGGCTACCGATTTGAACAGGCGGTGAAAATGGTACGGCGAGTAAGAAGCCATGGCAGACAGCTCGTCCAGCGTAAGCTTCTCGTGCAAATGCGTGTCGATATGGTGCATGATGCGGTAGACGGGCTGCGCAGCCGCAATCGCTTCCGCAGGGACGATATTCCGCGTGTCCATAGATGATACCCCCAGTCGGCTCTAGGCAAGCTCATTGCATGTAAATTTCTTCATGGGAGCGATGTTATCCTTCCATACAAGCGCTCCAATCTGCCAAGATTGGTGTACAATGTTGATAGAGTTGCGGAAGGAGATTGAACGTGCATACGTTGAGGAAATTGCTGCATCCCGTTGCGCTTGTGCGCATGACAGGCATTCTGGACGGTACATCGCTGCTGGTATTATTGTGCATTGCGATGCCGCTTAAATATTGGGCCGACATGCCGTATGCCGTGACATTGGCAGGTTCCGTCCATGGCGGGATCGTCATCGTCTACGCCGCCGCTGTCTTGCATGCGCAGATTCGCTTGCAATGGCATGTCGCTTGGACGCTGGCATCCGTCGCGGCAGCCTTTATCCCGTTCGCCAATTTTGTGCTGGAACGCGCCTTGAAGCGCCGGGAGGCGACCTTCGGCGTGAAGCCGGTCCCTCTGACATGGCTGGTGTACGCCATCGTCCTGTTCACATTCCTGGATCTGTTCACGCAGCTGCCCGTCATGAGCACGTACGCGATTTCGCTCGGAGCTGGTTCGATGGCCGCGGGCTTCGTCGTCGGCATGTATTCGCTGACGAATACGTTCGGCAACGTATTAGCCGGCCGATTCACCGATCGTTACGGGGCAGCGGCCGTTATGAAGGCGGGCCTCTTGCTGACAAGCGCCGCGCTGCTCATGTATAACCTGGTCGATGATGTAGAGACGTTATTGATTGTCCGGTTCGTGCACGGAATGCTGGGCGGGTTAATCGTGCCTGCGGCATTTACGTACATGGCGAACATGACGAATCGCGAGCGGCAAGGGAGCCAGAGCGCCATCATGGGATCGTTCGTCGGGATCGCCGCCGTGATCGGTCCGG
>JAEZCJ010000065.1 GCA_023433615.1 Bacillota bacterium
TTCTGGAACAGGTGCATCCGGTCCTTCCACACGAGGAGGATCGCGACGGCGCAGCCCCCTAACAGCGAGACCGGCAGCCAGTGCGCTGCCAGCCAATTCATCCAGTTATTCCATGTATGCATGCCCAGCCTGCCGAGCCTTACTGCGTCGCTTGCATCGGGGGCGGCGTGTGGCTGAGGTAGTGATGGAGCGTACCGACGAGCTTTTGCTGCGTAGGGCTGTCGCTGTCCTTCCAGATCAATTCGAATAAGACTCCGAGTCCCGGCAGCGTCCGCTCGTCGTTGCCGATGGAGCTCTCGATGACGTCGACGAGCTCCTCCTCTGACTTGTCATGCACCCGTTGGATGATCGCTTGCCGCAGATTGAGCGTGTTCAATTCCGTATCCCTCCGTCCAAGGTATCGTGCACAGCCTCGGGATATAATATGTCCGTCCAGCGTCGATTTCATCCTTGGTGACGGCATGCCGGCGGCAGCGTTATGCTATAATGGATGCACGAAGTGCCAGGCGAAGGGAGCGGTTTAATTGGCGAGAAAACAATACGCGGTCATCGGCATGGGGCGGTTCGGCTCAAGCGTGGCGAAGGCCCTGTTCAAGCTTGGCTTCGAAGTGATGGCCATGGACGACAGCGAGCAACGCATTCACGATATCGTGAATAGCGTGACGCATGCCGTGACGGTCGATTCGACGGACGAAGAGGCGCTTCGGGCGCTGGGCATTCGCAACTTCGACGTCGTCGTGGTCGCGATCGGGCAGGATATTCAAGCGAGCATCCTGACGACCCTCATCCTGAAGGACATGGGCGTGCCCTATATTATCGTCAAGGCGCAGAACGAGCTGCACGGCAAGGTGCTCAGCAAGATCGGTGCCGACAAGATCGTATACCCCGAGCGGGATATGGGCCTGCGCGTCGCGCATCATCTTATCTCGCCGAACATTCTCGACTTCATCGAGCTGTCGGACGATCACAGCATCGCCGAATTGAAGGCGCCGGACAGCATGATCGGCAAGAACCTGAAGCAGCTCGACGTCCGCGCCAAGTTCCGATGCAACGTCATGGCGATCAAGACCGGGGACAAGATGAACATATCGCCGCATGCGGAAGACCCGATCAAACCGGATGACGTGCTCGTCATCGTCGGCAAGAATTCGGACCTCGCGCAGCTGGAAATCCACTATTCGGAAGGCAGATAACGACATGAATAAGCAACCGACATACATAAGCTCCCTACAGAATCCGAAGGTGAAGGATTGGGCGGGGCTATTGGACAAAAAGCTACGCGACCGCACCGGACGATTCTTGATCGAAGGCGTACATCTCGTGCAGGAAGCAATCGCTTGCGGCGCCGATCTCGACGCGATCGTCTGGGATGCGGAGCGCGGCTTGCCGGCAGAGCTGCGGGAAGCCGTAGGCCGCTCCGATGCGCTGCTCTACGAAGCGCCTCACAATGTGCTGGCGAAGTGCACCGGCACGGATACGCCGCCGCCGGTATTCGGCGTGGCGGCCAAGCCGCTGCCGAATCGCGAGACGCTCTATCGCGAAGGCGCGCTGGTGCTCGTCTTGGACGGGCTGCGCGATCCCGGCAACGTCGGCACGCTGATTCGCAGCGCCGATGCGATCGGTGCGGATGCCGTCGTGCTCGGCCGCGGGAGCGTCGACCTGTACAACCCGAAGACGGTCCGTTCGACGATGGGCTCGCTGTTCCATCTGCCGGTGCTGGAGGGCGACCTTGCGGAGCTGCTACCCGAGGCGCGCTCGCGCGGCATGCGGATTGTCGGGACGAGCCTGACGGCCGAGCAGACCTGTTACGCTTGGGACTGGAAGGGCGCGACTTGGCTCTTGCTCGGCAATGAGTCGAACGGACTGTCCCAGGAAGCGTCCGCTTACGTGGACGGCACGGTGCTCATCCCGATGCGCGGCCGGGCGGAATCGCTCAATGTCGCGACCGCCGGAGCGGTACTGCTGCACGAGGCGATGCGGCAGCGTTATTATTGACTTTATTCGTGGGAGAGGAGTGTGAGTTGTAATTAACCTTGTCACTAGTTGGAACGTTATTTGTCACCGAAATGGAACGTCCCTTGTCACAGGATAAGCGTCGTTCATACCTTGAAGAATCAAGGTTTTTCCCAAGTGACGGTACAGGATTTAATAAAAAAGCATGTGCGTGACGAACGTACTTTCGCGAGTTTTTATGGACAATTTTATGGAACCGAATCTGTCATAAACCGTTAGATCTAGACTTCGTTACTTCGTAGAAGAGCGGGTGGAACTAAATGAATTCAATTGGGCTAAAGGTCAAAAAAATACGCCAGCAGTATAAGCTCAATCAAATTTCCTTCGCTAATGCTATTGGGATATCACAGGGCAGGTTGAGCGAAATTGAACAAGGAAAGACCAAACCGTCAGCAGATACCCTGAATGAACTAAGAAAAAGGTTTCACGTTGATTTAAACTGGTTATTTGAAGAGTCGAATTAATACCAAAATTAATGAAGGCTGCCGGC
>JAEZCJ010000166.1 GCA_023433615.1 Bacillota bacterium
CGATAAGAGAGAGAGGGAGGAAGAGAATGGCGAACCCAACAGTAGAAGCGGCAGTAGAACCCGCTGCAATTGCGCCTGAAGTCAAAGTTCGCAAACCTGCATTCCTGCGCACCTTACGAGTGTACTGGATGTTCTACTTCATGATGCTGCCAGCGATTGTCGTTCTGGTGCTCAACAACTATATTCCAATGTTCGGCATTCTGGTAGCTTTCAAGAAAGTAGACTATACAATCGGCATCCTCAACAGCCCGTGGAGCGGATTCGAGAACTTCAAGTACCTGTTCCTGACGAAGGATGCTTATATCATTACGCGGAACACGCTGCTCTACAATGCTGGCTTCATCGTGTGGAACCTGATCTTCCCGCTTACGTTCGCGATCATGCTGAACGAGATGAAGAACCGATTCTTGGCGAAGCTGCATCAGACGATCATGTTCCTGCCGTACTTTTTGTCCTACATCGTCATCAGCTACCTCGTGTTCGGCTTCATGAGCGGCGAGCACGGCTACCTGAACAAGACGCTTCTTCCTGCACTCGGCATGGAAGAGATCAACTGGTACTTCGAACAGAAGGTATGGCCTTATGTCCTGTCCTTCGTCAACACGTGGAAATGGATGGGCTATAACACCGTCATCTACATGGCGGCGATCATCGGCATCGATGACGAGCTCTACGAGGCGGCGACGATCGACGGCGCCAATAAGTGGCAGCAAATTACGAAGATCACCATCCCGCTGCTGACACCGATCATTACGATTCTGACACTGCTGCAAGTCGGCAAAATCTTCAACGCAGACTTCGGCTTGTTCTACCAAGTACCGCGTGAATCAGGGGTGTTGTTCCCCGTAACGAACGTAATCGATACGTACGTATACCGGACGTTCCTCACTGTCGGCGATATTGGGCTATCCTCTGCGGCAGGCTTGCTGCAATCGGTACTCGGCTTTGCGCTCGTCTTCCTCTCGAACTGGATCGTACGACGCATCAACAGCGACAACGCACTATTCTGATAGGGAGGTAGCAGATATGGAAGCATCGGCCAAATCCGGCGGTCATAGCACAGAAAATTCGAATCCAATGAACCGGCTGCCTCTCGCAGCTAACTTGGGAGTCAATATCTTCTTCATCATCTATTCACTGCTCTGCGTCATTCCGCTGCTGCTGATTCTATCGGTTTCGTTCTCGAACGAAGAAGCAGTCATCCGCGAAGGATATAAATTCATTCCGAGCGACTTGGATCTCGGCGCATACGAGTTTCTATTCAAGGATTTCCGTCAGATCGCTAGATCGTACGGCATCTCGATCGGCGTAACCGTAGCCGGCACGTTGATCAGTATCGCCTTCATGGCCTTGTATGCCTATCCGATCTCGCGTTCCGATTTTCCACATGCCAGATTCTTCACCTTCTTTGTCTTCTTCACTATGCTGTTCGGCGGCGGCTTGGTGCCATGGTACCTTGTCTACGTACAGATGCTTGATCTGAAGAACACGATGTGGGTACTCATCATGCCGTATCTCATTGCAGCCTTCTTCGTCCTCATTATGCGAACATTTTTCCAGACGACGATCCCGGGTGCAGTGCTCGAGGCGGCCAAGATCGATGGCGCCGGCGAACTGCGTATATTCGCGCAGATCGTCCTGCCGCTCTCGCTTCCGGTGTTGGCTACAGTAGCGCTATTCCAGACGCTGAACTATTGGAACGACTGGTTCCTCAGCTTGATCTACATCACGACGAACGAGAACGTATCGGTTCAGTATCTCATGTATAAGACGATGCAGAACATCCAGTACCTTGCAACGAACAGTACAGCCATGCAGGCCATTCAAGCGGCAGGCGGCAACGTGACGTTCCCTGCAGAGACCGTACGGATGGCGATGGTCATCATCGGCGTCGGCCCGATCGTCTTCGCCTATCCCTTCTTCCAGAAGTATTTCGTCAGAGGCATGACCGTAGGCGCCGTTAAGGGCTGATCGGAAGACAGCGGCATGGGCCGCATACGAACGGCTGTAACCGAGATATCGGTATAGCATAAATACAAGAATCTAGGGAGGTCTATCCGCATTATGAAGAAGAGAGCATCCATGCTCCTCATGCTGGTAATGGCAGTAGCCATGATCGTATCGGCATGCGGCGGCAACAATGGCAACAACGGCAATAACGGCGGCAAGAACGCCGAGACGGCAGCACCGGCTAACAACGGCGGCAACAATGCTGCAGAACAGCCGGCGGCTGAAGAGCCTGCTGCATCCGATCTGAAGCCTTACGAGCTCAGCCTCTACTACCCTGGTACTCCGCAAAAAGACGAAAAAGTAGTGGAAGAAGCTCTGAACGCATTGCTCAAAGAAAGAATCAATGCAACAATCGATATCATTCCGATCGACTGGGGCGCATGGGATGACAAGATGAACCTCATGATCGCTTCCCGCGAAAAAGCGGACATCATCTTCACGGCGCAATGGAACGGTCATGCGAAGAACGTTGCGAAAGGCGCGTTCCTGGACATGGGCGACCTGCTCGCGAAGCATGGTCAAGGCGCTGTAGCGGCTCTGGACCCTGCCTTCCTCGAAGGCGCGAAGGTCAATGGCAAGAACTACGGCCTGCCGGCTAACAAAGAACTGGCTTCCGTTGGCGGCGTTGTATACAACAAGAAAATCGCTGACGAGCTTGGTCTGGACCTGAGCGGCGTGAAGACGATCGCTGACCTGACGCCGATTCTGGCACAAGTCAAAGAAAAGCGCCCTGATCTGATCCCTGTTTACTCCATCGGCGGCATGTTCAACTCGCACTACTTCGGTAACTATGACTTCCTCGGCGATGCAACGATCCCAGGCGGAATCCTGAAGGACGAAGCATCTACGACGGTTCAAGCTGTAGAAGAAATGGATCGTTACAAAGAATACCTGGCAATTGCACGCGATTGGTTCACGAAAGGCTACATCAACAAAGATGCAGCTACGACGCAGCTGTCCACGGCTGACGGCTGGAAAGCCGGCAACGTCTTCATGACGATCGAGCCGCTGAAGCCTGGCAAAGAAGTAGAAGTAGCGAATGCGGCAGGCCTGACGGGTCAGCTGGAGCAAATCGTACTGACGAACAAAACGATCGCAACGTCCGAGACGGCTGGTTCGATGCTCGGCATCTCCTCCACTTCCGAAGATCCGGAGCGCGCGATGATGTTCATCAACCTGCTGCACACGGACAAAGAAGTGAACAACATGCTCAACTTCGGTATCAAAGACGTGCACTACACGCTTAACGGCGAAATCATGACGGCTACGGACAAAACGGCTGACTATGCGCCAGGCGCTGCTTGGATGTTCGGCTCGATGTTCCTGAACTACCTGTGGGATTCCGAAGACCCAGACAAATGGGCGAAATACACGGAATTCAACCAGAACGCGATCGTCTCGCCAGGCCTTGGCTTCGTATTCGACAGCGAGCCTGTCAAAGCAGAAGTCGGCGCAATGGCTAACGTAATCAAGCAATACCAACGCGCTCTTGAAACGGGCTCCGTCGACACGGACAAAGTGCTGCCAGAATACCTCGCAGCTCTGAAAGCTGCCGGTCTGGACAAAGTAATTGCTGAGAAGCAAAAGCAATTCGATGCATTCTTGGCTAGCAAATAATTAAAAAAAGTGATAAGAATGTCATTAAAACACTAAACAAGTCACGGCGCCGATAGTTCATCGGCGCCGTTCTTGTTTATAATCAAGACAAGAAGTTGAAAGCGGTTCCATACGCTTGGCTATATCCGACATCGTCGGTCTAGCATATACAATCACTCATATAGGGAGGTCTACCCGCTCATGAGACAGAAGAACAACAAAGCATTCTTGATTCTTTCATTACTAATGGTTGTCGCACTGATCGTATCTGCATGTGGAGGCGGCAACAACAACAGCAACAGCGGCAACAACGGTAAAAACAATGCACAGCCGGCAGCAGAGACGCCGAAGGACAACGGAGCTGAACCCGCAGCCGAAGCGCCAGCGGCAAGTGATTTGAAGCCATATGCTATCAGCCTTTATTACCCTGGCACGGCTCAGAAGGACGAGAAGGTCGTCGAAGATGCATTGAACGTGCTGCTCACTAAGGAAATTAACGCAACGATCGATCTGATTCCGATCGATTGGGGCGCTTGGGACGATAAGATGAACCTGATGATCGCATCCCGCGAGAAAGCAGATATCATCTTCACGGCACAGTGGAACGGACACGCGAAGAACGTTGCGAAAGGTGCGTTCCTTGAACTGGGCGACCTGCTAGCGAAGCATGGCCAAGGCGCTGTAGAAGGTCTTGACCCGGCGTTCCTCGAGGGAGCGAAGATCAACGGCAAGAACTACGGCGTACCGACGAACAAAGAGCTGGCTTCCGCAGGCGGCATTATCTACAACAAGAAAATCGCCGATGAACTCGGACTTGATCTCAGCGGCGTGAAGACGCCTGCCGACATCACGCCGATTCTGGCACAAGTCAAAGAGAAGCGTCCGGATCTGACACCGATGTTCTCCATCGGCGGCATGTTCAACTCTCACTTCTTCGGCAACTACGACTTCCTGGGCGACGGTACGATTCCCGGCGCTATTCTGAAGGACGTAGACTCCACCACGGTTCAAGCCGTCGAAGAGATGGATCGCTACAAAGAGTACCTTGCGATTGCACGCGAATGGTTCCAGAAGGGCTACATCAACAAGGACGCCGCGACGACGCAATTGGGCACGGCAGACGCATGGAAAGCCGGCAACGTCTTCATGACGATCGATCCGATGAAGCCGGGCAAAGCGGATGAGGTAGCGAACGCAGCAGGCCTGCAAGGCCAGCTCGAGCAGATCATCATGACGAACAAGACAGTTGCAACGTCCGAGACGGCCGGCTCGATGCTGGGTATTTCCTCGACGTCCGAGGATCCGGAACGCGCGATGATGTTCATCAACCTGCTGCACACGAACAAGGAAATCAACAACATGCTGAACTTCGGCATTGAAGGCACGCACTTCACGCGTAACGGCGAGATCATCTCCCCTACGGACAGAACGCCGGACTACTCGCCGGGTTCTGCATGGATGTTCGGTTCGCAATTCCTGAACTACGTATGGGATTCCGAGGATCCGGAGAAATGGGCGAAGTTCAAAGAGTTCAACCAGAACGCAATCGTCTCCCCAGGTCTGGGCTTCGTATTCGACAGCGAGCCTGTGAAGGCGGAAGTCGGCGCAATGGCGAACGTCATTAAGCAGTACCAGCGTGCACTCGAGACGGGTTCCGTAGACACGGACAAAGTGTTGAAAGAGTACTTGGCTGCTCTCCGTGCTGCCGGTCTCGACAAAGTCATTACCGAGAAGCAAAAACAATTCGATGCCTTCTTGGCAAGCAAGTAATTCGTCTCGACCTATTGTATAATACGATCAAGGCCCCTTCGATTCGGGAAGGGGCCTTGATGTCTTGTAAGGGAGGTCAAGAAGGATATGCTGCAGAATCGCAAAGGATGGATGACCGGAATAAGCGCGCTGGTAGTCTGTATCGCGTTAATGCTTGCTTATCGTTCGTGGACCGGCAATGATTTGTTCCCGAACAAGTCCCAAGCACCGATGAACGTCTCGAGCGGCGAGGCCGATCAAGCAGCGCAGGCTCCGGTCATTGCGGCGATCGCGTATAATCAGTTGGGGTACTTGCCGGAGGCGGATAAGGTTGCGGTCATCGTCACGTCGGCACAGGAACCGGTCGATTGGGTGCTGCGATCGATGGACAGCGGTGAAGTCGCGCTGCGCGGAACGACGGAGATCTATGGCATGGACGGCGCTTCGCGTGATTCGCTGCATCACGCCGACTTCTCGGAAGCCATGCGTGAAGGAACCTACGAGCTTATCGTCGGTACGGCCGCGAGCGGTCCGATCACGATCGGGAAGGATATCTATGCCAAGCTCCCGCAGGAGGCAATGGCCTATTATTATTATCATCGGTTGGGGATCGAGCTGGATCCTCAATGGTTAGCAGATCCACGGCATGTAAGGCCGGCGCTGCATGCGGATGACGAACGGATCGCCTGTTACGCGGATTGGTGCGAAGGCACGATGAACGCGCGATACGCATGGGCAGACGCAGGCGACTACGGGATTTATCCCGTTAACCATGCGATCTCGGCCTGGACGCTGCTCAATCTGCTGGAGAGCGATCCGCAAGCATTCCCGGACGGCTCCCTGTCGATTCCCGAGCGGGACAATGGCATACCTGACTTGCTCGATGAGGTCGTTTTCGGCTCGACCTATATGAAGGGGCTCCTGCTGCCTGGCGATTATCTCGTTACTCATAAGATACATAATGAGACGTGGAGCGTCTTTCCGATTCCGGATGCCGCGTCGGAGAATCGTTACGCGCGAACCGCGCAGCCGCCATCGACTGCCGCGACCTATGCCGTTGCCCGCGTTGCGGGCCAGATCGCGCGGCTCTTGGGGCCCTATGACGCAGCGGAGGCGGATGCTTGGTGGGCCGTAGCTTCGGATGCCTGGGACCGTGCCGATCGACTGCCGGTGAAGCTATACACGGCCGCAACGATCGATGCTCCGGGAGGCGGGAACTATGAGGATGGCCAGATCGCCGACGATCGGTACGCGGCAGCCGTGGAGATGTACTTAACGGCGCTTCAACGGAACGACACAGTCCGATTAGCGGACTATCGGAATGCGGTTCGGCTATCCCCCCAGTACGGTCAGGTCGGCGTGTTCGATTGGGAACATACGGCTGCCGTGGGCACGCTCTCGCTCCTTACCGTGGAGAACGACCTTCCGCAAATCGAACGAGACGCCATGCGCAATAAGCTGGAAGAGCAAGCGCTGCTTATTCTCAGGACACTGCAGCGGGAAGGATACCGCACGCCGGTCGACGTCTACGTATGGGGATCGAATGGCGAAGTGCTGAAGAAGATGATGCTGCTCGGCCATACGCATGCGATAACGAAGGACGATCAATATTTGAGAGGCATGCTCAGCAGCATGGATTACATCTTGGGCACGAATGCGATGCAGCAATCATATATAACCGGCTATGGGGGCCGTGCGGAGACCGACACGCATGACCGCTGGGCGTGGAACAGATTCTTGACTGGCGTCCCTTATCCGAGCGGTTGGCTGTCCAGCGGGCCGAACAATGCCGCGATTAACGATGGCGCGACGCCCAAGGATGCCGCCGAAGCCAAATCTTATGCAGCGCGAGGAACCGCACCGACTGCTTGGGCTTCCAAGGAAAACTCCATCAGCTTGAACGCGCCGCTCGCATGGGCGGCATGGTATCTGCATGCGAGAGGCAATGATCTTCGTTCATAACGGTTCACTGCCTCTTCTTCCAAGCCGGATCGCCGTAATGATGAATGGAGCTGTTCACCCGGTAGACGGAATACGGCACGATGAAGGTTAGAAAGGCACATAAGAAAACCATGCCGGAAGGGATACTCCCGAATAAAATTCTGAATATCGTATTCATGACCCGCTAGTTCCCTTCTTCGGTCTTAATAATATTGCCTACGCGGCGCAATTCTACATAAGGGACGACATCGATCTTCACATTCGGGAAGATGCTCTCGTTCCACTCGTTCTTAATCTGCTTCCAGATCCCGTAATGGTTGTGCCGCAGCCACGCACTGAGGCCGATTACGTCTTCACGGTATTTCTTCTGAAGCTTATCGATTGTCAGCCTGCATGTCGCTTCAATCTGAGCCTCAAGCTTCTGTTGCATCTCGATCGTCTCGCGGTCCGTATCGACTGCCGTGTCACCGGGCGACTTGTCAAGCATGCCCTCTACCCTAATATTGATCGTAAAAGAGATGTCTCGCGGGCTGCGGATATCGGCTCGTATGCTGCGCTGAGCAACCTCCAATTCGATATCGATCGTGCTTCCGTCGTACTTGGTCTTCAGAATGCCGCCTTTGGTCCGATTCTGAAGCAGATTAAGGCCTTGCGTCTCGGGTCCGTTCAGGAAACCGAGCAAGAGGTTGGACTTCCCTTCGAACACCGCCGCGCCGTCGAACGACGCGTCATGCCCTTTGGTAAGCACAGTCTGGATCGTGTAGCCGTCCTTCTTCAGCATATATTCATGCATATCCCCGATTCTGGTCGGGGGCAGCATATAAGAAGTGTTCTTTATGTTCTCGCTGACCGACACGAGATAAGAGACCGGATATTTCTCATTGAGGGAGGCTACATCCAACACATTCTTTGCGCTGCCGCGCGAGACGATGATCTTGATATCGCGCCGCATCTCGACGTCACGCAGAAAATAGTCCAGCACATCCGTTACCGCATCCGGCTTACGTGCCAATTCCGCGGATAGGATAATCATCTGCAAATGCTCGAAGTAGGGCGATCGACCGACCATCGACGAGACGCGTGACGTGATAGAGGGCAGCGAATCCTCTTCGGTTGTAATGTTCATGTGCGCTTCTTGGGGCTTCCCTCCGCCCATTCCGCCGGCGGTGCTCGATAGACCGCTAGGTTTCACGATCTGGTAGGTACCGCGATAAGCCTTGCTCTTCTTCTGCGATTGCTCCTCACCTTCCGGCTCCGGCACCGCCGCATCGACGCCGACCCCCACGACGAAGCCCCGTTGGTCGATCTCCACCCTGTCCCAACAGCCCGCAAGACTGAGGCAGACGCTTACGAGCACAGCCGCTGCGACTGCGCGCTTAACCATCGGCCTTCACCCCTCGCAGCAGGGAGATGGTCAAGATGATGCAGGGCATCGCAATGACAGCCGCGATTCCCAAATAACTGACGAATTTCCCCAATGCCGCGAATTCCGCGACGTTGCGGGGCGCCATGCCGATCCAGAACACGATCGGCGCCAGCAGCATGGGATGCAGCGGCGAGCGCGCCAGTCCGAAGAGCATGCGGAGCGACTCGCACGCGATATCGAGCGCCATGCACGTCGTGTTGTAGATCGTCATGATCCAGATGATGAAGAAGACCGATTCGAAACGTTCGAAGAACTCGCCCGGAATCTTCGCCTCCTTCGCCAGCTCGATTGCTGGATAAGTGACATTGCGCAGCGCCTCTTGAGAGAAGACGCCGATGCAGACCAGATAGATGGCGAGGTAGAGGAGGACGGGGACGGCCACCCCCGTCACTGCCGCAGGCAGCGCATCGCGGCGATTCCGCAGCATCGAGCCGTAGAAGAGCAGGACCTCGAAGCCGAGCAAGGAGAACATCGTTTCGCGGGTGCCTGCCGCAAGGCCGGGGAGGCTTGAGGCGAACATGGGCCGCATCTCGTCGCTACGAATGTTGCCGGAGCTGAACGCCAGCAGAAGCACGGCTATGACGAGCACGAGCGGCAGGAAGAGGGCATTAAGCCGGATGATCCCGATGCGTGAGCCGGCCACGGCGTAGATGACGACGATCAGGAAGGCGCAGGCAACGGCTTCGACCGGCGTACGCTCGAACAAGTACTGCTTCGAGATACTGGCGATGGCCCTCGTCTCATAGCCGCAGAACAGCACGAAATAAAGGCTGACAACGGCAGTAACCAGAGCTGCAAATGGTTTCGTGATCGTCTTGGAAGCATAGCGATAGAAGTTGTCCTTATCCATCCGAATGGTCAAGAATGCCAGGACCAATGCAAGACCGGCAGCGATGAAGCCGCCGGCCAGCAGCGAGATCCAGCCGTCCGAGAAACGCGTGAAGCTAGCGATGCTGCGCGGCAGTGTCAGGATGCCGATGCCGATCATCATGGACATGATCGTGAAGGACATTTCTTTGCGGCCGATGGATTCGTCCGCATAATTGAAAATCTGCACGCGTTTCACCGCCCCTTCTCAATCTGGCGCATCCTTGCTTACTTGTTGCGGAGTCTTGTCTTATCGCCCGGCTGCGTCAAGGTCGGACGTTTCTTCATCATGGTAATCGGCGCGCGCAGAATCAAGTCCTTCCAATCGCCGTAGAAGGTCGGCGCGAACGGCGTCGAGTAAGGGACGCCGAAGCTGTTCAGATTGACGATATGTACGTTAATGATGATGTACGCCAGGACGATTCCGTATAAACCCAGCACGGATGCTGCCATCATGACGAAGAACCGCATGACGCGAAGCGTAATCGCGAAGGAATAAGACGGCAGCGAGAACGACGAGATGGCCGTAATGGCTACGACGATGACCATGATGGGACTGACGATGCCGGCCGTTACGGCTGCTTCGCCGATGACCAGACCGCCGACGATGCCGATCGTTTGGCCGATCGGCTTCGGAAGCCGCAGTCCTGCTTCACGCAAGAGTTCGAGCGTGGCTTCCATCGCGAATGCCTCGATGACGGCTGGGAATGGAACGCCTTCCCGGGCTCCGGCGATCGAGAAGGCAAGCTTCGTCGGGAGCATGCCGTGATGATACTCGAGGAGCGCGATATAGAGACCGGGCAGGAAGGTTGCCAGGAACGCGGCCATCATGCGCAAGACACGGGTCAAGGTCGACACGAGCCAATGCTGGTAGTAGTCCTCCGGCGATTGGATGCAGGAATCGAATGTAATCGGCAGCACGAGCCCGAAGGGGTCGCCGTCTACCAGCAGGCCGATTCGCCCTTGCAGAATCGCGGCGGACATCTTATCCGGCCGCTCGGTATTCAGGATGAGCGGGAAGGGGCTTAGGAAGCTGTCGGCGATGAATTGCTCGACGTAACCGGAGCCCTCGACATCGTCGATATCGATCGATTGGATTCTGCGCGTGACTTCTTCGGTCAGCTTCGGGTTGACGATGCCCTCGATGTACATGACGACAACATCTCTCTTCGAGCGTCTGCCGAGCCGATAGGAATCGAAGCGCAGACGAGGTTCGCGCAGCCGTCGACGTATAAGCGCGGTGTTCGTACGGAGATCTTCCGTGAATGCCTCCCGCGGTCCGCGGATGATCGTCTCGGTCTGCGGTTCGAGCACGGGTCTCGTCTTATACCCGCGGCTGCCGATAATGACGGCATGCGAGGAGCCGTCCGCGAATAGCGCCGTCTCGCCGGATAAAATCGAAAGAAGGGCATCGTCCAGGCTCGTCATCCGCTCGATATCGAATACGGTGAGCGCTTCGTTCTCGACATTCGTCAAGAAGGCGTCGCCGCTGTCCGATGTTGTCTGTTCGGCATAGTGCGCTTGCAGCGGATGAATAATGCTCTCGTTCACGACCTTCTGGTCGACTAGACCATCCATGCAGATCAACACGAAAATGCGCTTATCCTTGCCTACCGTGAATTCGCGGACGACGAGATCCTCCGGCGACTGTAGAATCTCCTTAACGGCGGCAGCGTTCTTCCTTGCCTCGGGTTCGATCGTCGAAGGCGCGTGCGCGGCGGGCTGCTTGCCGGCTGCTTGCTGCGTTATAGGCGGTTTCGGCGGCTGCATTCGGCGGCCCATGAAACGAAACATGGAGGAGTACACCCCTTCGTGAAGCTTGATCGGTTACGATAGGATTTGCAGGCGGTGGCAATTTTATGTAGCTCGTGCCGCATGGTCCAGCATGCGCTCCTCCCGAAGACGTCTCGTACCCCGACCCAGGTCTAGGTGATAAAACCGCCGCGAGTCTGTTTTGCGAACACGCGTAAACACCTACAATAAGGACATAAGGAAACGACAACACAAATCGAAAGGCGGTGAAACGATGAACGGCAAAACAGCAATCGGCGTCGTCCTCGTATTCCTCGGCGCATGGATGGTACTCAAGATGTTCGGCATCTCGCTCGGCCCAATTTTCGGATTCTTGTTCCCTCTGATCCTGATCGGCCTCGGCTATGTAGGAATCAAGAACGGCAAGAACATGATCGGCGGGATTATGCTGGCAATCGGCATCATCATCCTGCTAGGCAAATTGTCCGGCGTCATTTTCTTCCTGCTCGCGATCGGCGCGGTCGTACTCGGCATCTCGCTCCTGAGACGCAGCAAGAACAACGTCTACTAAGATGACGGAACGGCAGTCGCGGCAGAGATAAAGTTTAGAAGTGGAGGAAATACGACGATGAGCATAATAAGACGCGTTCGCGACATTACGGTCGCAACCTTGAACGAGCGGCTCGAGAAGGCAGAAGATCCGGTACGCTTGATCGATCAGTTCCTCTGGTCGACTCGCGAGGAGATCATCCAAGCGGAACGGCTGTACCAGCAGTACGCGGCGCATGCCGGCGGCCTCCGGGCACAATGGCTGCAGGCCGAGCAGCAGAAGGATAAGCGGGAGCAGCAAGCGATCACGGCGCTCAAGGCCGGCGAAGAGCATATCGCGAGGATCGCGCTCCAAGAGAAGCAGAGCCATGAACAGCGGGCGGTGCAGTACAAGGAATTGTACGAGCAGAGCCAGCAGAGCGTAACCGAGCTGGAAGAACTGCTGCGCGAGCTGCGAAGCGAGTACCAGTCGGTGTACGATAAGCGCGAATACTACGCGGCACGCATGGAATCGCTGCGATTGCAGCAGCGCATGAACCAGCGGTACGGCACGGCCGGACCCGGCGGACAGCCGGAAGGCATGTTCCGCAAGCTGGATGACCGCATCAGCGATATGGAGCACGAAGCCAGAAGCCTCAGGGATATTCGCCGGGCAGGGCAAGAATTCCTGACGCAGGCAGGCGGCACCGTACAGTCCTTGATCGAACAGGAACTGCAGCAGCTCAAACGCAAACTAGAGAAAGAAGGGTGAACGTCGTGAAGAAATTGTACCGGTCCACGCGGGATAAGAAGCTATCCGGGCTGTGCGGCGGGTTGGCCGAATCGATGGGCGTCGACGCAACGTTGCTCCGGATTCTGGCCATCGTGCTCGCGGTATTCACAAGCGGCGGCTTCATCCTGGTGTATATACTCGCTGCACTGGTCGTTCCGAAGGAGCCTCCGATGTGGGGCGGATTCGGCCCAGGTCCAGGGCCTGGCCCTGGCGGGTATGGCGGCGGTTACGGGGGCGGATATAATGCGCCGGGCGGCGGCTACTACAGCAATCCCACGCCTCCGCAGAACGGCCCTTGGGGCGGCTATCCCGGCCAAGGCATGAACCCGCAAGGTCAGCCGCAGCAAGCGGCTCATCAACAGCCACCGCGTAACCCAGGCAATCTGGATGCGATGATGGAAGATATCGAGAAGAAGGCAATGCGCAGGGAAATCGAAGAACTGAAAGCTAAACTCGCTAAGATCGAGAAGGGAGAATAACACAATGGGAATTTTTAAACGGATGAAAGACATGACGAAGGCATCGATGAACGAAATGCTCGACAAGCTGGAGGATCCGGTAGTCATGCTGAACCAATACCTCCGCGACATGGAGGCTGAGATCCACCAAGCAGAGGTCACGGTTGCGAAGCAGATGGCGAACGAGCGCCGCATGAAGCAGCGCCTCGAGGAAGCGGCGCGCGGCGCAATCGATCGCGAAGCGAAGGCAGAGCAAGCGATTCGCGGCGGCCATGAGGAGCTGGCTCGCAAGCTGCTCGAAGAGAAAATTTTCTTCGATCAGAAGACGGGCGAATACAGCGACCTGCATGCGCAAGCGAAGGCGCAGGCCGACGATCTGATGACGCAGCTGCATGAGATGAAGGAAGAATTCTACCAGCTTCGCAACAAGCGCAACGAGCTGGCGGCCCGTGCCCAGATGGCGAAGGCGCAGAAGCAGATGTCTCAGATCACGAGCACGCACTCGATCGAGAGCGGCAACGCGGCTCGCGGCTTCGGCCGGATGGAAGAGAAGATCATGCAGCTCGAGGCGGAAGCGGAAGTCATGCGCGCGCCGGTATTCAAGTCGACAGGCGGTTACAGCACGGTCGATGCGGCGAAGCAGCTTAAGGTTGAAGAGCAGCTGCAAGCGCTCAAGAACAAGCTGAACCCTCCTGCAGGCGAATAAGAACGAACGAATGGCAAGCTTAGACGGCATTCATGCCGGCGGGACGGCCGCGGACACCCTATCAGGTGCTCCGCGGCTCTCTTCGTCGATAACAGGCTTTACAATAATCGTGTCCAATCGGTATGATGACAATACTTACGTAGCGTTCCAAATAGCCGATTGTAGGCACCGAGAAGGTTGGACGATGGTAGAAAGTGAGGAACTCAAGCGTTTCCGTAGGAAACGCAGCATCGGAAGCGTATGCTTGTAGGCAGACCTACGTGAGTACCTCAAGCGTTTCGTAAGAAACGCACATCGGAAGCATACGCTTAACTTTCGCCAACGTTCAAGATTCGACGCCGAATATGCTTTCCGAGATACTTCGTGATCACAATTGGCCCTGAGGGGAGAACCTACATAGATGACGCAGATGAAAGCCGCCGGCGACGGACAAGCACCGGTGAAGCAAGATAAGCAAGAGAAACCGCACAAGCGCAATACGACGGAACTGCTGCTCTGGCTGCTCGTGATCGTCGGCCTGCTGGTTCTGGTGCTGCAGGGCACCGGTTACGTGAAGCTCTTCACGTTCCGCGAGGAATTCGCCGCGGTCGTGCTGTCGGTAATCGGAATCGGACTCGCTTCCGCAGCCGTATATAGTTACGTGCAGGGGCTCAAGCTCAAGGAGACCGTGCTGAGGCTGACCGAGCAGCAGCGGCGCAAGAAGCGCTCGGTGACGATACCGGGCAGCAGCGGCGACGAGCATGTCGAGGATGAGGTGTCGCATGACGATCATCTGCGGAACGAACAGCTGAAGTTCGCCGCGGTCATCGAGGAGCGGCAGCGGCTTGCGCGTGAGCTGCATGACGCCGTAAGCCAGCAGTTGTTCGCGATCTCCATGACGGCGACTGCGGTGAGCAGGACGCTGGACAAGGACTTCGACCGCGCCAAGCGGCAGGTCGCGCTCATTGAGGAGATGGCCTCCGTCGCGCAGTCCGAGATGCGGGCGCTGCTGCTCCACCTGAGGCCGGTGCATCTCGAGGGCAAGAATCTGGCGCAGGCGCTGGACGGCTTGCTGACGGAGCTGCGGGCCAAGGTGCCGATGGCGATCACGTTCGAGATGGAGCCGACGATGGTCGTGAAGCCCGATGCCGAGGAGCACCTGTTCCGGATCGTGCAGGAGGCGCTGTCCAATACGCTGCGCCATGCCAAGGCCTCGCGGATGGACATCGGGCTGCACCGCTTCGGCAAGCAGCTCCGCCTGATCCTGCGGGATGACGGTGTGGGCTTCGATATGTCGAATAAGAAGCAGACGTCTTACGGCTTGCTCACGATGCGGGAGCGTGTACTGGAGCTGGGCGGGACGATGCAGATGCATTCCGCGCCGGGTGAAGGCACGCTGATCGAAATCTGGGTGCCGGTCATAACGGATGAGAGAGGGACGGAATAGAATGGAACAAGCAATCAAGGTACTGCTCGTGGATGACCACGAGATGGTCAGGATCGGGCTTGCGGCCGTGCTGGATACGGAGGACGGAATCGAGGTCGTCGGGGAAGCCAGCAACGGTCAGGAAGGGATCAGGCTCGCGCAGGCGTATCACCCCGATGTCGTGCTGATGGACCTTGTCATGGACGGCATGGACGGCGTCGAGACGACGCGTCAGCTGATGGAGCTGCAGCCGGACTGCAAGGTGGTCGTGCTGACGAGCTATATCGACGACAGCAAAATCTATCCGGTCATCGAAGCGGGCGCATTCTCGTATCTGCTGAAGACTTCGCGCGCATCGGAGATAGCCGATGCGATCCGTGCTGCGGCACGCGGCCAGTCGGTGCTTGAACAGCAGGTGGCGGCGAAGATGATGAACCGCTTCCGCGAGCCGAAGAAGGCGGAGACGAAGCCGCTGCATGACGATCTGACCGACCGCGAGATGGAAGTCCTGAAGCTGCTCGCCAAGGGCAAGTCGAACCAGGATATTGCGGATGACCTGTTCATCGGAATTAAGACGGTCAAGTACCATATTACGAACATTTTCGCGAAGCTGGAGGTCGAGGACCGTACGCAGGCGGCGATCTATGCGCACAGGCACGGAGTCGCGGAATAGGAAGAAGGGTTAGGTTAGGAAAAGCCGGTGCCGGCGGTGCGAACCGCAGGCATCGGCTTTATTGTGCGTTATCAAGCAAATGACGGTAGATCGCTTCCGTGTCGTCTATTCTGAAAACGGTGAGATCGGGAGGGTGCTCGCCGAACTCGTCCCAGACGACGGCAGCGATCGTGTTGGGCAGCGCGAGCAGTTCGAAGTCTTCGGGCTGCTTAAGCAGGACAAGCTTCGGAAAGGCTGCTTGCTTGAAGCCCTCGATCAGGATAATCTCGGCACCGTCCATGCGCGCGATCATCGCATCCAGCGTCAGAGGCAAGCGGCTGAGCCAAGCCGTGCGATGCGGCGACGCAATGGCAGTCATATCCGCGCCGGCCTGTTGATGCTGCCAGGTGTCCGTGCCGGGCCGGTCCATCTCGAAGTCATGCGCGTCATGCTTGATGGTGGCGACGACCCGGCCGTCTGACTTGAAGCGTTCGACGAGCTTGCAGGTGAGCGTGGTTTTGCCTGCGTTCTTGTAGCCTACGATTTGGAAGATTAGGGGCGCACGGCCGCTAGGAATGAGTGTCATATCGATCACCTCTTTCATCATATTGTGCGGAACGCAGGTGTCGCGGGTCAAGTGTCCAGCTTCTTCATCACTGACCCATAGTGCCAAAATGGACTTAGGGAGTTAGCGGTCAGAAAGGAGGAATATAGCAAAATATGTCGAATATAGGATTAAAAATCCATTATAGGAGGCAAATATGGAACGTTCTCAAGAAACGTTAGACCGCATCACAGCCCACGTGGAGAAGCATATTGGTGAAATTCATGGTACTTATGCAGAGATCGTTCCAGGTGTGGTCGCAGTAGACCTGATTGTCGTTGCGCCGACCCCTCGCAAAAATTACTATACCTTGGTGACTAGCGGCATGAGTGATTTGCCAATGTCCGTGCCGCAAGGTGCCGAAGATTTTACATACGCGGAATTAATGATGTGTCTTCCTCCTGATTGGAAAATATCCGATGAGGCGTTTCAAGACGAGAATAATTATTGGCCGGTACGAGCCATGAAGACATTGGCGAGATTTCCCCATGAGCACGACACGTGGCTGTATCTCGGCCATACAGTCGCGTATGAGAACGCTGCAGTGAAATCTTATGCGGAAAATAATAATTTCAGAGGCATGCTGCTTTCGTTGCCCGACACGGTTGAGGATAAGCCCGGCTTTTTCAACTTGCAATGCTCCGACAACAAAGTCATTCATTTCTTTAATTTAACCCCTCTCTACCAGGAAGAACTCGATTACAAATTGAAGCATGGCATGGAGGCCTTGTTCGGCAAGCTCAACGCTATCGGTGTCGGAGACGTGGTGGATCAGAATCGCAATAATGCCTGCAAAAAGAAGCTTTTTGGATTGTTCTAGGCCATAGGGACATGAGATGGATTGAATCGAGGTTCGCGAGTGACGCGGACCTCTTTCTCTTGCTATCAAGCATAACACGTTAAGCGGATGAAGAGATATTCTGGACTCCCCTGCCATTGCAGTGGATGCGCTTTCTTGTTAAGATAGGGGCAATAACGCGGCTAACGGGTTTGGTGCGGCGCAGCGTCCCTGCGTACGGCCATGCCGGCGAATCGGGTTAGGGAACAAGATAGGTTGGGATGGCATGAACAAGACGGAAGCGGAATTCAGCAATCTCGTGAAGGCTTATCGCAAGCGGCATATGGGCAAGGGGCCGCGAGAGGTGCGCACGACCTTCTGCAGGAACTGGGCGATCTGCGAGATGCAGGGCAATTTGTCGCCGGTGGAGAAGTTCATCGCCAGCCGCGACGAAGGCAAGCATATGGTTCGCGAAGCGCGGACGCAGATGGTGAAGGACATGTATCGCGATCACCACCCGGTCGAGATGGAGGCGCTCGTCGGCTGCAAGTTCGTCACGCTGTTCGTCGATATCGATATCGATCGGGATGTCGGCATGTCGGTCTTCGTATTCGACAGTGATCTGGAAGCGAAGTTCGGCTCGGGCCGAACGAATGAAATAGGCAGTTGAAGCTCGGCAGCGAACCTGCCGGAGAGAACCGCCGCAGAAACGCCGCTCTACCCACACGAGGGAAGGGCGGCGGCTGCGGCGGTTTTTTTATCGAAATGCGAACGGGGGCGGATGACGATGGGGAAGACGAGGCATGGCGGACCGATACGGCTGCCGAAGCGGCCGGATCCGGGACTGTGGGTGAGCGCGGTGCCGATGGGACTCGGGAAGGTGAAGCCGCACCATATTCGGGAGACGATGAAGATCGCTTGGCGCAACAAGGACAGTCTGGGGTATGCCTACCGCATTCTGACGCAAGGGGTGTGCGACGGCTGCGCGCTGGGCGTGTCGGGGTTGAAGGATCAGACGCTGGACGGGCCGCATTTATGCACGACCCGGCTCAATGTGCTGCGTCTCAATACGGCGCCGCCAGTAAAGGATGGGGTGCTGTTGGGCGACATCGAGCGCCTGCGGAGCATGGACAGCGCTGCGCTGCGGGAGCTGGGGCGGCTGCCGTATCCGCTGCTGCGCGAACCTGCCGACCCGGCATTCCGGCGGATCGGCTGGGATGAGGCACTCGATCGGATCGCGGCAAAAATGAAGGCGATCGACCCCCAGCAATCGGCGTTCTACCTGACAGGGCGCGGATTGACGAACGAGACGTATTATACGGCAGGGAAGGTCGCGAGGCTGCTCGGCACGAACAACATCGATAATGCGTCGCGCATCTGCCATTCGCCTTCGAAGACCGCTTTGAAGCGGTCGGTCGGCATTGCTGCGTCAAGCTGCAGCTACACGGATTGGATCGGGACGGATGTACTCGTGTTCTGGGGCAGCGTCGCCGCGAACAATCAGCCGGTATCGACCAAATATATGTACGCGGCCAAGCGGAAGGGGACGAAGATCATCGTCATCAATCCGTACCGCGAGCCGGCGATGGACGGCTATTGGATTCCGTCGGTGCCGGAATCCGCGCTGTTCGGGACGAAGCTGGCCGATGATTGGTACCCTGTCAACATCGGCGGCGATATCGACTTCATGAACGGCGTCATGAAGGCATGGTTCGAGATGGAGGCGGCGGAAGCCGGTTCTGCTGTCGATTGGCCATTCGTCGAAGCGCATGTCAACGGCGTGGAGGCGCTAAGGGAGCATGTGTCGGGATTGGATTGGGCGGAGCTCGAGCGGGGCTCGGGCTTGCCGCGTGAGCGGATGGAAGCGTTCGCGCGGCTGTTGGCCGGGGCCCGGAGCGGGGTGTTCGTCTGGAGCATGGGGCTGACGCAGCATCGATTCGGCACGGATAACATCTCGCAGGTGGCGAATCTCGCACTGCTGCGGGGCTTCCTCGGGCGGGAGCACTGCGGCCTGATGCCGATTCGCGGGCACAGCGGCGTGCAGGGCTCGGGCGAGATGGGCGCCGATCCGTTCTCACTGCCCGGCGGCGAGTTCAAGGGGGCGGATATCCAGCGCGTGGAAGAGCAGTGGGGGTTCGAGCTGCCGAAGTGGCAGGGCGATATCGTCGGCGCTTCGCTAGAAAATGCGTTGCTGCCGGCGGGGCATGAGCGTCAACTGCGGCTGTTCTACACGTCGGGCGGCAATTTTCTCGAGACGATGCCGGATCCGGAGCGGGTGAGACGCTCGCTCGCAGGCGTCGAGCTGCGCGTGCATCAGGATATCGTGCTGAACACCTCGATGCTGGTCGATGCGCAAGAGGCGGTCATCGTGCTGCCTGCCAAGACACGGTACGAGCAAGAGGGCGGCTGCACATCAACGTCGACGGAGCGGATGGTGTATTATTCGCCTTACATTCGAGGGCCGCAGGTCGGCGAAGCGCGCGAGGAATGGAAGATTTACCACGAGCTGGCGAGGCGCGTGTCGCCGGCATTGGCGGAGAAGTGTCTGCAGGCGGATACGGCGGAAGCGATTCGTTCGGAGATTGCTGAGACGGTCCCCTACTATGACGGCATCCAGCATCTGAAACAGCAAGGCGACGTGTTCCAATGGGGCGGCGCATGGCTGTGCGAAGGCGGCGTCTGTCCGACGCCGGACGGGCGCGGCCAGCTGTGGGCGATCGAATCGCCGGGCGTGCGCAAGGCAGACGGATCGTTCATGGCGACGACCAGGCGCGGGAAGCAGTTCAACTCGATGGTGTACGGCTCGGTCGATCCGTTCAACGGCGCGGATCGGTACGACGTGCTGGCAAGCGCTGATGATACAGCGGAGCTGGGGCTCGTGGAAGGCGAGGCCGTCGTGCTCCATAACGAGCATGGCCGATTCTACGGCCGGCTGCGCCTGGCGCCGATCGCGCGGGGCAATCTGGAGCTGTATTGGCCGGAGGGCAACGTGCTGTACCCGGCTGGTATCTACGAGCCCGCGGCGGGCATCCCGGAATACAATGCGCCGGTGAAGATGGAGAAGGCGGACGGTTACCGCTCGCGGAAGGACCGCAAGTATAAGGAGAAGCCGGAGGCGGAAGCTTGATGGGAGCGTGCTGGAGCGGGGAAGAACGGGAGAAGGCGGAGGGGAGCTTGCTGGGGCGGGGAGAGCCGGAGAACACCGGGGAGCGCATGCCGGAGCGGAGTGAGCGGAGCAGCGCGGAGAAGAATGCGAGGGCGGTGCGGGGGGAAGTGCCGGTGTGGCGGTACGAGCAAGGCGCTTGGCTTCGGGAGGAGGATGAAGTCGCTGACGAGGTGCCGCTTACGATTCGGCTCGACGGGATGGAGTTTGCGACGATCGTCTGCTCGCCGAGCGATTTGGACGATCTCGTGATTGGTTTCCTCGCGTCGGAGGGCGTGATTATGCTGCCGGAGGACATAGCGGGCGTGGACTGGGATCGCGAGCGGGGCGTCGCTGAGGTATCGCTCAGACGGCGAATGACGCTGGCGGAGGCGGACTTCGGAAAGCGCGTCATCGGCTCATGCTGCGGCAAGAGCCGCCAGTTCTATCTGCGTGCCGACGCGAAGACGGCGAAGACATCGCTGTCCCGCGTGCGGTTGACGCCGGAGGAATGCTTGGCTGCAATGGAGGAGCTGCAGCGATTGTCGGACGACCATGCCCGTACCGGCGGCGTTCATAATGCCGCGCTATACGAGGCAGGCCGGGGCATCCTGGCGGCGCGGGCCGATATCGGCCGGCACAATGCGCTCGATAAGCTGCATGGTCACTGTCTGCGCAGCGGGATAGCAGGACGGGATAAGGCGGTGGTCTTCAGCGGGCGGATCTCGTCCGAGGTGCTGCTCAAGACGGCGAAGATCGGGGCAGCGCTGCTCATCGCCAAGTCGGCACCGACAAAACTGGCACTCGGATTGGCGCAGGATCTCGGCATTACGGCGATCGGCTTCGTGCGGCAGGGGCGCATGAACGTGTACACGCATCCGGAGCGGCTGGGCATAGGTGTGGATGAAGGGACGAGCTGACATGCGCATGTCAGCTCGTTTCTGTTACACTAGGAAAAAGATGGTCAGGTACGATGCTATGTGTTTGAAAGTGATGGATCGGGGTTAAGAAGGGGGCAGATGTTGTGGACCTGCAGGGGAGCGGACGGTTCAACAGACGGGCGATAACCGTGGGCGAGGCGCAGCGCCGCTTATTGGATGCGGCAGCGCCGCTGCCCGCCGAGACCGTGCCGCTGTGGCGCGGAAGCGGGCGCTATGCGGCGGAGCCGATGGCGGCCACGACGGACTGGCCGCCATTCGCGCGCGCGGGCATGGACGGATATGCCGTCCGTGCCGCGGATATCGCGCTGGCGTCGCCGGAGCTGCCGGCGGCGCTGCGCGTTGTGGGAGCCGTCGCTGCCGGCGGCGTGTGGGCGGGGACGGTTGAGCCGGGCACGGCCGTGCGCATCATGACGGGCGCAGCGGTGCCTGTCGGGGCAGACACGGTCGTCATGCTCGAGATGACCGTGGACGTACCGGCCGCGGCCGGCGATACGCAGAGCACGGTGCTCGTGAAGCAGCCCGTGCCGGCCTGCCGCAACGTCGCGCCCCCAGGCGAGGAATTCCGCCAGGGTGACGCGATTGTCGGCCCGGGCGAGCTGCTGCGGCCCGGCCATATGGCGCTGCTCGGCTCCTGCGGGTACGCCGAGCTGCGCGTGCATCGCCGGCCGCGCGTGGCGATCTTCGCGACCGGCACGGAGCTGCTGCCGGTCGATGCGCCGCTCACACCGGGGCGCATCCGCGACAGCAACAGCGCGTTGGTCGCCGCGCTGGTCGACAGCTGCGGCTGCGAGCCGCTGCCGCTCGGCCGGCTCGACGATGAGCCGGCCGTAGTTGCCGCTGCGCTGGCGGCAGCGCTGCGCGAGGCGGACGCCGTCGTGACGACCGGCGGCGTCTCGGTCGGCGATTACGATGTCGTCGCCGTGCTGTTGAAGCGGCTGCGCGAAGGCAAGCCGCTAGGTGCCGGCGACGGCGAGGGCAAGCAGGCGGACAGCTTGCGAGCATTGGAGGCGGAAGCGCCTGCTATAGACGCAGGCGGCTCGTCGGTGCCGCTCGCAGCGTCGCACGGCACTCAGGCGGTTAGTCCGCGAGCAGCAACGGCAGATTCGCTTGGCACCGCTGCCGGCGGCTCGGCGACAGCGCCGGAACCGCCGGGCACGAGCGCCGGAGGTACTGCCGACGTGCTGCCGCAAGGCTCTGTCTTGTTCGACAAGGTCGCGATGCGGCCCGGCAGCCCGACTTCCGCTGCGATGATCGGCGGCAAGCCGCTCTTTGCGCTGTCGGGCAATCCGGGCGCATGCTATGTCGGGTTCGAGCTGTTCGTGAGGCCGACCTTGCTCAGGATGCAAGGGGCAGTGCAGCCGCTGCCGGAGGAGTGGCAGGTCGAGCTTGCCTCCTCAGTCGACAAGAGCTCGCCGCATGAGCGATTCGTGCGTGCGAAGCTGCGCCAGGCGGACGACGGCCGGCTGATCGGCGATCCGTGCTCGTTCGCGAAGTCCAGCATGATGGCAACGCTGCCTAATGCGGACATCCTGCTGCGGATTCCCGCCGGACCGCATGGCGTCCGGCAGGGAGAGACGGTCGCGGCCGTCCCGATTCGATACTGAAAGTCCGGTGCCCATAGGGATGGCCGAACCATACACAGCCTTTACATGACATCGTGGCCGACCGGCACAGCGCTGCTTGTAGAGGCTGTTTTCGCAATCGTCGGCGCTGGCCGCTTGTAATAAGCGGAGCCCGGCGTTCATTGGGAAGCGATAGTGTAGAATAGTACAACTAATTTTTCGGTTTTTCTAGTTTCGGAACGGATAGCGTAAGAAAGTACATCTATTTGCGGGATTTTGGCCAAATAGCCTGGATGGCAAATAATTAGTGGTACTTATCTACACTAATCAGGCACACGAGAAGACAGTCCATTAATAGTGTTAGGAAATGCAGCTATTAGTTTGGTCCACGGTATCAAGGCACGCAAGAATGGTGGGAACGAGACAGGGAACGTTGGGGCAGCCGACAATCGAGAGTGTGAGAGGAAGCAGACGAACGAACAGGTAGCAGACGACGAACAGGTAGCCGACAAACGATGGGATAGCCGATGAACGTGAGAGCATACTCGACGACGAAGTGAGCCGACGACGAGCAGCTAGCAGATGAACGAGCAGGTGGCCGACGACGAGCAGCTAGTAGACGAACGAACAGGTAGCAGACGAACAAGCAGGTAGCAGACGGACTAGCAGGCAGCTGACGAACGAACAGGCAGCCGACGAACGAATAGCTAGCAGACTAACGAACAGGTAACAGACGAACAAGCAGGCATTAGACGGACGAACAGGTAGCCGACTATGGGGCAGTCAACGGACGTGGGGCGGACCGACGGCGAGAGGAGGGGTAACCAGGATGCAGCACGCGACTCCACCTATCCGGATCAGACAGCAGCACGAAAAGACGCAGGCATCCTAACAGCGCCTCTCGACGCGCGGTTAGGATGCCTGCGGTGCTCGGTCACGGGTTGGCTGTCAAACCTCGTGAATAAACGATGCGTTCAGTCAGCGAGCGGAAGCCGCTCAGAACATGGCGTTCAGGAACCAGCCGTTCGAGGGTGCTTGCCAATAGGTTTGGAGGCCGTTATAAGCAGTAGACGTGTAGGCGGTCATGCGCTGGGCGGACGGACTGAGCAGCATCTCAGCGGGCAGGCTCTCGTACCGGTCCAGCGTGCGGGTGAGGCTCGATGCCCAGCCGCCGCTGCCGCTCAGATCATGCTTCGCGATCTCGGGGCGGTTCTCGATGGCCGAGCGCAGCTTCGCTTCGTCGAGCTTCCAGCCGCTGCCGTTCTTGGCGATGCCCAGCCGCTCTGCGGCTCCGGAGGACATGACTTGGTCGAGGCTGCGGCGCAGCGCCGGATTCAAGTAGCCGGCATGCTCGGCGAACGTGCCTGACAGCTTATTGACCTCGCCGACCGCTTCCTTGACCTGCTTCACGATCGCGTCCGCATCGAGGCCGATCTTCACGTCCACGGCCCTATCCGTTACGGCATGGAGCTCCAGTCGGAGGTCTTTCCCGATCGTGATCCGGTTCGATTGGGACACCGACGCGCTGCCGCCGTTCACGCGATAGGAAGCATCGGCGGCTGCCGCCGCGACGTTGCCGAGGCCTGCGGAGCTGACGGCGCTGCCGTCCTTGTCGGTCAGCGTGAATGCCTGCTTCGTGCCGGTCTCCCGGGACGCGATCTCGAGCCGCACCGTCCCGGCTTCCTTGTCTTCCTTAATTGCGGCCGTCACGCCGGTGCCGGATTGATTGATCGCGTCACGCAGCTTGCCGAGCGCCTGCGCATTCGTGTCGGAGACGCCGACCGTCACGTTGATTGCCTGGGACTTGCCGCCGATCGTGACGTCGATCGAATGCGTCCCGGCCCCGATGACGGAGCTGCCGTCCTTCGCGAGCTCGAAGCCGCGGTTCGTCTGGGTGCGGGCGATGGAATCGACCTTCACCGCGTACGATTGCTCCTTCGCTCCCCAAGCCGCCTCTCCCGAGATGGCTGCAGGCTTGGCCGACTTCACGGCACGCTGCTGCAGCGCCGTCTCGAGCGGATTCAGGATGTTCTTCGCCGCGGCATTCGCCTTGCCCGAAGCCGTCAGCCAGTCGGCTGCGCTCTCGACCGAACGCAGGAGATGGCTCGCAAGCTTCGCGGATGGGAAGTAGCCGAACAACTGGCCGCGCTGCTCGCGGTACGGGAAGGACGAATACGGCGCAGTCCGCGCGATCGGCTGCGCTGCCCCGATGGGGCTTAAGCCTCGAGCGGATATGGGGTTCAACATGGGATGCACCTCCTTCGTGATGGCAGTGCCGTTATGCCGTTCATGATGGATATCGTTACCTCTATTTTACTAGAAATCGGCAGACACGTCTATGGTTCGACGAGGGTCGACTATGTACGCCCGGATCAGGCGCGGGCAAGCGCATTCCGATCCGGGTCTTGGAGGCATGCTGCGGCGCGCTAGAGGATCAGGAAGAGCAGCGCGATAAGCGCCAGGTCGAGCACGCGCCTCCCGCCGAACGCATATCCCGGGTAGAAGCCCGGTCCTGGATAGCCGAACGGAAAGGCGCTCGTCTCTGCGGTAGGAGCTGCCTTCCTCGTCTTCTTGCCGCGCTTCTTCGAAA
The DNA here is from genome assembly GCA_023433615.1 of Bacillota bacterium. Lineage (GTDB taxonomy): Bacteria > Bacillota > Bacilli > Paenibacillales > Paenibacillaceae > Paenibacillus_I. The sequence goes on from JAEZCJ010000166.1 coordinate 25,501, forward strand.
CGGCTGCAGATTTCGACGCACTGCCGGATCGCTTGTTGACGTACAGCTTGCCTGCACCCTCCAACTCGTCGTTCAAGATGATCCGGCCTTTGTCGCAGCTGCTCAGTACGCCGACATGGCGGGTGCCGTCCTGCATCAAGACGCAGACGATGTTGCCGCAGAAGGGTTGAATTCGCTCCGTTGTAAGCGGATATATCGGTTCCATGCTATAGACACCTCCCTACTGGTCCTGCAAGCAGTCTATTCATCGGCGGGCGAATGCGTATAGTCGATTACCCAGCAGACAGCGGCCTAATTTCAATGAGACAGGAGCGATATGCGATGAACCACCTGCCGGCTTCCAAGCCGAAAAATAGCTTCAAGCGGCGCAATCAGCGGCGTTCCAGCGGGGTTGGGCTCGTGGCGGCCATGGCGGTGCTGCTGACGGCGGCAATGCTGGCGGCATGGTGGCAGCGTCAACCGGCGCCGGAAGGGCTGGCCCCCGGAGGGGGCTTCCTGCAAGACGCGGAGCGGCTGTGGACCTGGTCGGACCAGGCGCTGGACGGCGGCGCGGAGGCGGCGGCCTGGACGGCACGTTGGAACGCCTCCATGTCCGGGGACGCTGCAGCTCAATTGGCGGACAAGCTAGGGCTGACGACGGTGCTTGCGGAAGGCCGTGAACGGCAGGAGGAGAGCTATCGGTTGCTGCTGTGGACCGGCGCTAAGCCGTCGGAGTCCGTCGTACTGCTCCTGGAAGGTCAGCGAGGCTTGGACAAGGACGCGTACTTCGCCTTGCTGGGGAAAGCAGGGACGGCGCTCTCGGAGGGCGCCGACCGAATCGATGCGGGCCTGACATTCCGCGCAGTGTCGGCAAGAGCGGACAGCGCGGACCGGATCGCGCGCTTGGCAGGGGCAGAGGAAATTGAACGCTACGCGGACGGGGGCACGACCAGCGTGGCGTATTACACCGACCGATTGACAGGATCCGCCATCAGCCGTGAGCAATCGGTCAATCTCCAGCTGGCCGTTCGACAGGACGACGTGCGGATGCGATGGTTCGTGACCGGCGGGACGCCGCTCATCACGGGCGATTACAGCATGCGGTAGAGGGCGGAAATACGATCGCAACGCGCCGAATTGCTCATTCAAGCAACCGTTTCCTTCATTCTTTCTTTGCGCGACCATCAATATATTTTATAAGGGTGTCCGATAGGAATTCTGACCTGAGTATGATAAACTACTAACCATGCGAATCCTGTAATATCCAAAAAATACACCGGAAAGAAAGAGGAACTATGTCTGAACAACTGACCCCTGATGTTAAATCCGCGACGGCGGGCGCGGTTTTCTATCTGTTCGGCGCGACGGGAGACCTAGCGAAGCGCAAGCTCTTCCCGGCACTGTTCAGCTTATATAAGGAAGGCAAGCTTGCGGAGGACTTTGCCGTCGTCGGCCTAGCGCGCCGTCCGCGCACGAACGAGCAGTTCCGCCAGGACCTGTACGATTCGATCGTGGAGTTCTGCCGCTATAAGCCGGACGATGCCGCGATGTGGAACCGTTTTGCGGAGCACTTCGTCTATATGTCGCTCGATATCAACAACCTGGACGGCTTCCGCGATTTGAGCCGCCTGACGAACGAACTGGACGGCCAATTCGGCATTCCCGGCAACCGTCTGTTCTATCTGGCGCTCGCGCCGGAGCTGTTCGGACCGGTATCCTTCAACCTGCGCGAAGGCGGGCTGCTGGAGTCCAAGGGCTGGCATCGCCTCGTCATCGAGAAGCCGTTCGGCTATGACCTGCCGTCGGCGCAGCTGCTGAACGAGCAGCTGAACCAAGTGTTCAAGGAAGAGGAGATCTACCGGATCGACCACTACCTCGGCAAAGAGATGGTCCAGAACATCGAAGTCATTCGCTTCGCGAACGCTTTCTTCGAGCCGCTCTGGAACAACAAGCATATCGCCAACGTGCAGATCACGCTGTCGGAGACCGTCGGCGTCGAGGATCGCGGCGGCTACTACGACAAGTCCGGCGCATTGCGCGACATGGCGCAGAATCACATGCTGCAGATGCTTGCGATGATCGCGATGGAGCCGCCGAGCAGGCAGCATCCGGAAGACATCCGCGACGAGAAGGTGAAGGTGCTTCGCTCGCTTCGCCAATTCGCTTCGGCGGACGACGTTCGCCGGAATGTCGTGCGCGGGCAGTATGCGGAGGGCTCGCTGAAGGGCAAGGCGCTGCCGGGCTACCGCCAGGAAGATTCCGTCAATCCGGAATCTTCGACGGAGACGTATTTCGCCGCTCAGGTGCATATCGATAACTTCCGCTGGGCCGGCGTGCCGTTCTACATCCGCACAGGCAAGCGGCTGCCGGTGAAGACGACCGAGGTCGTCATCGAGTTCAAGAACGCGCCGGACAACGTGCTGTTCCGCGCGAAGAACGATCTGGCACCGAACCTGCTCGTCATTCGGGTCAACCCGATGGAGGGCATCTACATTAAGATCAATGCGAAGCGTCCGGGCTCGAATACGAAGATTCAGCCGGTCGCGATGGAATTCTGCCAGAGCTGCCAGATCGGCATCAATACGCCAGAGGCTTACGAGACGTTGATCCATGACGCAGTGCAAGGCGACTCCACGTACTTCACGCGTTGGGACGAGGTTGCGCATGCTTGGGCATTCGTGGACAAAATTGCGGCTGCATGGCGCGAAAATGCGGCAGAGCTGCACTCGTATCCTGCTGGCTCGTGGGGTCCAGAGCGCACGGACGCATTGCTGGCAGAGAACGGCCATCACTGGTGGCCGGTGAACGGGCAAGAGGAAGATAACGTGATCTGGGTAAGCAACAACGCGAAGTAAGCGGAGGTGCCGCATGGGACGGATCATCGACATCTCCATGACGATTCGCGAAGACATGCAATCATGGATGAGCCGCGCCGCGAAACGTCCGCGCATCGCGAACACGGCCAGCCATGAAGCGGATAACGTATACGAGAGCCGCCTCGACATGGACCTGCATACCGGTACGCATGTCGATGCGCCGCTCCATATGCTGGCCGGCGGCGAGACGATCGAGACAATCGCGCTCGAGCAACTGACCGGTCCGGCGCGCGTGCTGGACCTGCTGCATGTGGATGACGCGATCACGAAGGCGCATCTCGAGCCGTTCGGCCTGCAGCGCGGGGAGCGGATCCTGCTGAAGACGAAGAGCTCGCTATCGGAAGCGTTCCTCACGGACTTCGCGTATCTGCGTTCGGACGGGGCGCAGCATCTGATCGATTGCGGCGTCTCGCTCGTCGGTACGGATGCGCTCGGCATCGAGCGGTCGCAGCCGGACTATCCGACGCACCGTTCGCTGATGCGTGCGGGTATCGTGATCGTGGAGGGGCTTCGGCTCGCGCATGTGGAGCCGGGGGAGTACCAGCTCGTCATCGCGCCGCTCAAGCTGGCCGGCGTCGAGGCCGCGCCGGCCAGAGCTTATTTAGTGGAGTGAACCCATTTATCGGGTTAAGGAAGGGAACGAAGCAGCGACGTGCTGCTTCGTTCCTTTTTTGCATACGGCTCAAGGACCAGGAATAGCAATATCGGGCAGAATCGTACAAGAATATTGCATTTCTATTGGATTATGATGCTGTTATGATGAAGGCAATGGCTTCATGAATGAGGGGGATGTTGGATGTTAAAAGGAATTTCGCCGATGCTGTCTCCGGAGCTGCTAAAGATTCTGATGGAGATGGGGCATGGCGACGAGATCGTGCTCGCAGACTGTAACTTCCCGGCCGCCAGTCATGCTGCGCGTCTGGTCCGTGCCGACGGCCATAGCATCCCGGAATTGCTTGAGGCCATCCTCAAGCTCTTTCCCCTCGACCAATACGTAGCGTGTCCTGCGGCATTGATGGACAGGGTAGCCGGGGATACGATTCCGACTCCGATCTGGGCAACGTATCGCACAATTATCGATCGGGAGGACGCTAGCGAGGCCGCGATCGAGATGCTGGAGAGGTTCGAGTTCTACGAGCGAGCCAAGCGGGCTTATGCGATCGTCGCTACGGGAGAGAGGGCGCAATACGCGAATATTATTTTGAAGAAGGGCGTCATCAAGCAGTAAGCAGCAATAGTGAAATTGTCGTACGAAACAATGAAGGGAATGGGGAGAGCGCAAGCGCTGCCCGTTCCCTTCTTTTCGGCTTGATTGCCGAGGTCGTCGATTGAAAGTTCGGTACATCGTGCTGTAGGATAGGAAGATGCAGGAAAAAGGGGGCGGTTGAACTGGAACACGTCATCGAGGCGGAGAGCCTGGTGAAAAGATACGGCGCATTCACGGCGGTGAACGGCGTCAGCTTTCGGGTAAAACGCGGGGAAGTGTTCGGACTGCTCGGGCCGAACGGCGCGGGCAAGACGACGACGATGGAGATGATCGAAGGTCTGCGGCGGCCGGACGGAGGCCGTGCGCTTGTGGCCGGGTTCGATACGGTCTCGCAGCTGGATAAAGTGAAGGCGGTTATCGGCGTGCAACTGCAGTCGACATCGCTGTTCGATCTCTTGACGGTACGGGAAATTACGAAGATGTACGCGAGCTTCTATAAGGAGTCGGTGCCGGTAGAGCCGCTGTTGGAGAGCATGATCCTTACGGAAAAAGCCTCCGGCCGCGTCAAGCATCTCTCAGGCGGGCAGAAGCAGCGGCTCGCAGTCGCGCTCGCGCTCGTCAACGATCCGCTCGTCGTCTTCCTGGACGAACCGACGACAGGGCTGGATCCGCAGGCTCGGCGAACGCTGTGGGATATCGTGCTGCGGCTCAAGGAGCAGGGGAAGACGGTCGTGCTGTCCACCCACTACATGGACGAAGCGCATATTCTGTGCGATCGCATCTGCCTCATGGATCAGGGGCGCGTGATCGCGCTCGATTCCCCCGCGAACCTGATTCGGGGCCTGTCCGCCGATAAGACGATCGAATTCCGCGTGCCCGACTTCGCCTCGCAGGCTGCCGAACGGCAGGAGCGGACGCGGAATTGGCTGCGAGGACTGGATGCCGTATCGAACATGGAGGAGCGGCAGGAAGGATTCGTGCTCTACAGCAGCGATCTGCAGCATTCGCTGACGGCGCTCGTGTCCGGCGCCGAGGCGCACGGCCTGCAGCTGGAGGGACTCAGCACGCGAACGGCGACGCTTGAGGACGTGTTCATCCAGATGACGGGAAGGAGCTTGAGAGAAGCATGAATCGGAGCGCATATTGGCAATTGACGAAGGCGCAGCTGACGTTGTTCCTGCGCAATAAGCAGATGCTATTCTTCACGATGTTCTTCCCGATCCTGATGATGGTCGGCCTCGGTACGATGCTCGACGGCGGTGGAGTCTCGCTGAACGGCTACATCGTGGACGAGGACGCTACCGAGGCGTCGGCGGACGTCGTGCAAGCGCTGCGCGACGTCGAGGCGCTCGGCCTGTCAGCGGGAGCCGAACGCGAGGCCGCGCTCGAGGCGCTTCGCCAGGGCGACACGCAGCTTGTCGTGGTGCTGCCAGCCGGCTTTGGCGCTGCGCTGAGCGATGGGGAAGACGTTGCGGAGGTCGACGTGTATTATGAGGAGCAGAATGTGACCGTCTCGCAGCTCGGCGTGCAGTACGTAAGCGGCATCGTCGACGGCATCAGCAAGTCGTTGACCGGCTATGAGCCGGCTGTCGCAGTGGCGGCACAGCCAGTGGAGTCGCTCGGCTTGCGTTACATCGACTTCCTCGTACCGGGCATTCTCGCGATGATGATCATGTCGACGAACTTGAACGGCGTCGCGGGGCAGATCGCTTCATGGCGCGAGCGCGGCGTGTTGCGCCGCATGCAGAGCACGACGCTGAAGGCGCGCACGTTCATCGCGGCGCAGATTACGGCGAGGCTCATCCTGAACGGGCTGCAAGCGATCATCGTCCTGCTCATCGCCGCGTTAATCTTCGGCACGCAGGTGAGCGGCTCATGGGCGCTCGTGCTGTTCTATATCGTGCTCGGCACGCTCGTCTTCATGTCGATCGGGTTCATCATTGCCGGCCTCGCCAAGACGCCGGAGAGCGCTGGGCCGATCGCCGGCCTGATCTCGTTCCCGCTCATGTTCCTCGGGAACGTGTTCTTCCCGGTCCGCAACATGCCGGACTTCCTGCAGCCGATCGTGCATGCGCTGCCGATCGTGCATCTGTCCGACGCGCTGCGGTCGGTCATGAACGTCGGCGCCGGCCTCGGCACGCTCTGGAGTGAGACGCTCATCCTCGGCGGCTGGCTGATCGCGGCGTTCGCCGTTGCTAGCTGGGTATTCAAGTGGGAGTAGGGCCGTCATTTTCGGGTCAGCTTGAACGTCTACGCGTACTTGTTGAGGAGATGATGATGTGACATACAGGAAGAACGTTCGGCAGCTTGCGCTGACGGTAATCATCTCGGCTGCGCTCATGGGATTGGCGGGATGCGGGAAGGACAATTCCGAAGAGGTTCCCGGACTGACGGTTCCGGTGGAAGACGCAATCGAAGAGTCGGCCGATAAGCTGGAGCAAGAGACGGGACTGACGATAGAGAAGGCTAAGTCGCTCGAGGACGTTTCCATGAGGGATGCAGAAGCATATTTGGATGCATTGAGGCAGGAGGACGCCGAGTTGCTATCCGGTCACATGGTTCCTGCCGAGAACGAATATACCGTGGACGACATGGCGAAGGTATTGGAGGGATTTCGCCTCTACTTCGACGATCTGCAAGAGCTGCAGCTTAAATATCTTTCGAATGAACAGGATGAGGAGTATTATATCGAGCGATTTGCCATTGACGGCACGAAGGACGGACAAGGCCGAGACATTCCGTTTGTGGTCAAGTACGCGAAGTCGCAAGGTATGGAAGCCATTCAGGATGATGCGCGGCGGGTGCCGTTGTACGATTCGCCGTTGATCGGCATTTATCCTTATGCGGAACGGGAGCCGGGGCGTTACTTGCAAGCGATGATTCAGCACGATACCGAGAGTATTGCGCTGCATCTGGGTTTGTATGACGACAACAAGGAGACGAGTGTCGCCGTGGAAAAGACGCTTCAACGCTATCGGAATTCGCTGGACTTGAACTCGGTAAGGATCGAATCCAAGGGTTATGATTCGCAGAAGATGCTATTCAGCTTCGAACTGTCGGACAATAACGGTAAGGTGCACGAACTTCAGGTCAATGGGGATGGGCTGCGGATCGTGGATGAATGGGCGGCCGTCTCGGAAGCCGAATAAGAACGCGTGACGGAGCCGCACAGTGAAGCAGCGGCTCGCCGTCGCAAGCTGGACGTTCAAGTGGGAGTAGGCCGTTAGGGCGATCCTCGGATAGCTGCTGCTCCCGGGGGACTGCCAGGCGGGGGGACCAAATATTTCCTTTGCTTAAGCTCGGGTGGAGGCGTATAATCCGTTCAGACATCGGGGAGAAGCGGGGAATGAATGATGAACAGCGGATTAATCAACGCGATTATCGCGTATATCATGTGGGGGGTACTCCCGCTATACTGGAAACTATTTAACGACGTGCCGGCAGGCGAGATTCTGTCGCATCGGGTCGTCTGGTCGTTCGTCTTCATGGGTATTCTCGTTGCCATCCAGCGCCGCTGGGGCGACATGAAGCGCATTGCGGCTGACCGAGCGCTTCTGCTGCCGCTCGCTGCCAGCGGACTGCTGATCGCGGCGAACTGGCTCATCTTCATCTGGGCGGTCAATAACGATCATGTCGTCGAGACAAGCCTCGGCTATTACTTGAACCCCTTGTTGAATGTATTGCTGGCGGTCGTCTTCCTTCGCGAGAAACCAAACCGAGGCCATTGGCTTGCGATTGCCATCGCTGGCGCCGCGGTGCTCATCATCGCCATCGACTACGGGCGCTTCCCGTGGATCGCGATCACGCTGGCCGCGTCTTTCAGCTTGTATGGCCTCGCGAAGAAGAAGATCGCGCAAGACGCTTCTGTGGGCCTGCTGTCGGAGACCGCTGTCGTCCTGCCCGTCGCGCTCGGTTACTGGATCTACTTGGCCGCCGCCGGAAAAACGACGGCATGGACGCTGCCTGCGCCCACGTTCGTCGAACTTCTGCTGTCCGGCGCAGTAACGGCGCTGCCGCTGCTCTTCTTTGCTCGGGCGGCCGCCCGGATGGCGTTATCGGCACTTGGCTTCGTACAGTACATTGGGCCCACGATCATGCTGGTACTGAGCGTATTCGTGTTCAAGGAATCGGTCTCGCCGGTTCTGCTCGCAGGCTTTGCGCTCATCTGGACAGCGCTCGTCATCTATGCTGCGGCATCGATTCGCGGCACGAGGGTCGTAAAGGCGAGTTGACCAAAAACACAGGCCCGGACTGCCTGGATTTCTATGCTTGAAGCTTCTTCAGAATCCAGCCGAGCCTATCCAGATTTTGCTCGTTCCCTTCTTCGCAGATGGGTTTGAGCGTATCGTAGTCTTCTTTTGATGCGAGCGTCTGACAGAAAGTAACTTCAGTTCCGCCATCGATGTCCTCGAACGTAACCGTCATGATAAAGAAATGCCCGGTCTCATGCCGCAGCACAATTCGGTCCGGATTGATTTCCTGAAAGACGTTCCGATTGGCATAGTCTTGTCCATCCGGGCCATACATTGTATACGCCCAGACGCCTTCTGGCTGAAGATCGAATGTATGAAACGTATTCGTGAACCCGTGGGGTCCCCACCACTGAGCAAGCAACTCAGGGTCAGTCCAGGCGCGATAGATTAAGCTTCGAGGTGCATTAAACGTTCGGCGAGACATGAGCTCATAGGTATCCGGGTTACAGTTACCCAAAGATCGTTCCAGCAGATTCAGTAATTCTTGGGTCCACTGCTCGCGTTGTTCGGGCGAGTCATGACCGTCGAAAAACGTCCCCTGCTCGGTAAACACCAGTCTCGTACCTTCGCTGTTCGGCATCAATTCGATGGTTACAATCGAAACCGATATGCAGGTATCGTTTTGGTCCAGACTATAGGAATAGACAAGCCGTTCGTTGGGCACGATCTCCTGATAACAAGCTTCGTAGGTATAGACAGGTCCTCCTATAGGTCCGCTTTGACTAGCTTCCCGTCCTCCGACGCGAAAGTCAAATTCGTCGGCTGGCTGATACCAGCGTGCTTTAGCGTTTCGGTCCGACCATGCCGCAAAAATGCGTTCCGGCGCAACACGGTAAGTGCGTTCAATTTGAAAAGTAGCATGAGTTGTAATTCGCTTGTCCATCGCACAGAATACCTCCAAGGTCGATTTTATCAAGCTGGTCAACCGAGATTCTATAGGCAAAGCTCACTCCTATCGTTGGCGCTAGCTGATTACCGATGTGTTCAGTATAAAACATCTCGTTACGTAAGGTACAAGAGGTGATTTATAGGGATGTTTGCGGTGTTAGAAATAGAGTCATTAATGGGGAGAGTCACTTATTTGAGTGATTATGAACGGCATATTCTGCTTAAGGGAATCCGTTAACACAACGAAACAGCGACAGTCAGGGACTTTGTTATCTCGTCCTAGACTGTCGCTTTTTCAACTGCCGAAGCTAATGAACGCTAACTTACTCCGACTGCGGCTGCTCGACTGGCTTGCCTGCCTCCATGAGTGCTTTGCTGCCCACCAGGAAGAATCCCAGAACGAATAACAGCGCACCGGTGAGGATCAGCAGCCATTCGATGTCGACGATGTCGGCCAGCGGACCGAAGACGAGCATGCCCATCGGCATCGTGACGCTGCCGATCATCCCCATCACGCCGAATACTCTGCCCATGTAATCCGGTTCCACCTTCTCTTGGAGGAGCACGGTAGCCGGCGTGTTGAACAGAGGCATGGACACGCCGGCCAAGCCCATAATCGTAATGTAGACCCAGAAGTTCGGCACGATGCCTAAGCCGACCGTACAGATGCCGAACAGCAGGCAAGACAGCGTCATGGTGCGGGTTTTGTTGCGGAAGCCGCCCCAGGAAGCGATTAACGCGCCGCCCAGCATCATGCCGATGGAGAACGTGATCTCGATCGCCGTCAAGCGCCAGTAGTCGCCGCCGAATGTCCGGGTAACCTGAAGCGGCGTCAGGAATGCGGCAGGCGCTGCCAGCAGCATGAAGAACGTCATGAATAGGAAAAATTTGCCGATGAAACGATGTTCGCGCACGTAATCGAAGCCCTTGCGCATGTCTGCCCAATAGCTCGTCGTCTGCTGTTCGGCAGCTTTGGCATGCGGCGCAACGCGTACGAACAGCAGCAAGATCGCAATTCCGATCAGAGCCGTTACGACATCGATGAAGAAGATGATCTCGATGGATGCCATAGACAAGATCGCAGCGCTGAGCATCGGCGCAGTGAGCGTGACAAGCGCCATGATGCTGCCGTTCGCGCCGTTCACCTTCGTCAGCTTCTCCTCCGGGACAAGCTGAGGCAGGATCGCCCCGACTGCCGGCGTCTGGACCGCCGTGCCCAGCGCGCGAATCGCCGAGGTGACGAACAGCAGCCAGATCGAATCGTAACCGTTCAGGAAGAGGATGGCAAGCACTAGGGTCGCCAATGCGATGAACGAATCGGACAGAATGATGAGATGCTTGCGATTGAAGCGGTCAGCCCATACGCCTGCGAAAGGCGAGAGGAAGAAGGTGGGCAGGAAGCCGCATACGATCGAAATCGTCATCATGACCCCGGATTCCGTCGATAGCGTAATATGCCACATGATCGCATATTGCACGAGCGCCGTTCCGAATAGGGATATCGTTTGGCCGGACAGGAATAAGACGATGTTCTTGAGCCAGTTATTATGCTGCATGTTCACTATCACTCCTAATGGTAAAGCATGATCGCCCCTACCATTATAACCAAAATGACTGGCAAGTCACGGGAAAAGATCGGTATTAAGCTTTCTCTACCGGCATCATGATCGTGAACTCCGGGTCCCCGCTATAGGGATCCTGGACTAGCGGGTACAGCTCGAAGTGGGTTAATTCCGTATCTGCCAAGCGATAGCCTTGCGCGTCAATCCATGCGCCGATGTTCTGGTAAGAGCGATCGATCGATTGCCCTTTGCGATGGTCGCAGCGCGCATAGGTCAGCGAAGGGACCTCGAGGCTCAGCATGCCGTCCGGTATTGCCGAGACTTCGGATACTTCGACGACGGCATAATGGACGAAGCCTGCCGCGCCTGGCGCTGCGTGGTACGAAATTCCGTAGAAGTATGGGCTCGGCACGCGATTCGGAATCGTCTCGTACTGTACCAGGAATCGCTGATGCATGGCGCGGATCGAACCGGCGCCTGCCTCCGCGAAGCTTCCTTCCCAACGCAAGCCCACTGCGGTGAAAGCCGCCTTCTCCGTAATGAAAGACGGATTCTCTTGCGTCACTTCTGTTTGCTCATTGTTCGATTGCGGCATGTCAGATCTCTCCTCTTGGGTATTGGAATGGTATATATGCATAGTTTACAATGCATTTAGGACAAAAACTGTCAGAGAATGGGCGGATTGCGCATATGACGAAAACGCACCGGCTAATCGAACTCATGGTGAGGGTGTACGAACGAAGGCAATTTACGGTGGATGAGATGGCGGCTGAGTTCGGCGTATCATACCGCACGATGCTGCGTTACCTGCAAGAGCTGAGCGGCATGGGCGTCCCGCTCTATTCGGAGACAGGCAAGCACGGCGGCTACGCGATTTTGCCGTCCAAGACGAAGCCGACGCTCGAGCTCGCGGGCGACCGCACGATCCGCCGCGTCATCAAGCCGGCATTCCGGCTGCTAGGCGTCGGGCTGGAGGCGCCGTTCACGGCGATCCACTTCTCGAATGCGCTCGTCCCGCGCCTGTGGGAACAACTGCGCGAGCAGCTGGCCCAGGTAGGCAAGGCGGCGGTGCGCGGCGCGAAGCCGATGGCAGCGATTCGATCGAGGAGCCGCTTGTACGCGTACGTCGCGGGGATCGAGGCAAGACGGTCGGCTGCCGTGCCGGACGGCATGATCGCGCTCGATTTCCCGACCAGGGAATATGCCGTCTATACGCATCACGGCGCCCATGGGCGCGATGAGCTGGACGATACGTATCTGCTGGCGATGGATCGCATGCGCGAGCAGGGAATGGAGCCGGAGCATGACGCTTATTCGTTGACGATCTACGCGGTCGGCGAGCCCCCGGACGCTCCGCAATGCGATATCTACATTCCGCTCCGCGCTGTGCTATAATAGGTAAGGTTATTTTTACATAAGTGTATGTTCAAGAAGGCCGGTGGACTTATTGAACTACCTCTACAAGAGAAGGGATAGGCGACATACATGAACCAACCATTACGCGAAGAGCTGCGCGAGCAGGTCGAGAAGCGCCGCACGTTCGCGATCATTTCACACCCGGATGCCGGGAAAACAACGCTGACCGAGAAGCTGCTGCTGTTCGGCGGCGCGATCCGCGAGGCTGGAAGCGTCAAGGCGCGCAAGGCAAGCCGCCACGCGACCTCCGACTGGATGGAGATCGAGAAGCAGCGTGGCATCTCCGTCACGTCGTCGGTCATGCAATTCGATTACAGCGGCCACCGCGTGAACATTCTGGATACGCCGGGCCACCAAGACTTCAGCGAGGACACGTATCGGACGTTGACGGCCGCGGACAGCGCGGTCATGTTGATCGACGTCGCGAAGGGCGTCGAGGCGCAGACGATCAAGCTGTTCCAGGTGTGCAGCAAGCGCGGCATTCCGATCTTCACGTTCATCAACAAGCTCGACCGCGAAGGTCAGAGCCCGTTCGATCTGATGGAAGAGATCGAGCGCGTGCTCGGCATCCGCTCGGTGCCGATGAACTGGCCGATCGGCATGGGACGCGACCTATGCGGCGTCTATGATCGGATGAAGAACCAGGTCGAGCTGTTCCAAGGCAAGGACCACTCGAAGATCGAGGTCCGCAAGGTCGAGGATTATAACGATCCGTACATCCGCGAGATGGCGGGCGATTTTCTGCATGATCAGCTGTGCCAAGAACTCGAGCTTCTCGATGTCGCGGGCGATCCGTTCGACTACGAGAAGGTACAGCGCGGCGAGCTGACGCCTGTATTTTTCGGCAGCGCGGTCAACAACTTCGGCGTACAGACATTTCTTGAGAACTTCTTGCAGCTCGCGCCTTCGCCGACGCCGCGCAAGAGCACCGATGGGTCCATCGAGCCGACGAACGAGAAGTTCAGCGGGTACATTTTCAAGATCCAAGCGAACATGAATCCCGCCCACCGCGACCGGATCGCGTTCCTGCGCATCTGCTCCGGACGTTTCGAACGCGGCATGAGCGTGCGGCACGTGCGCGCGGGCAAGGACATCAAGCTGGCGCAGCCGCAGCAGTTCCTGGCGCAGGACCGCGAGATTACGGAGTCCGCGTATCCCGGCGACATCGTCGGCCTGTTCGACCCGGGCATCTTCCGCATCGGCGATTCGCTGGCGCAGGGCGGCGAGATCGTGTTCGACGAGCTGCCGACTTTCTCGCCCGAGATCTTCGCGAAGGTGACGGTCAAGAACGCGCTTAAGCATAAGCAGTACCAGAAGGGGATCGACCAGCTGACTGAGGAAGGCACGATTCAAGTGTTCTTCTCGACGGGCGGCTTCGAGGAGACGATTCTCGGCGTTGTCGGGCAGCTGCAATTCGAAGTGTTCGAGCATCGGATGAAGGGTGAATACGGCGTGGATATCCAGCTGCATCGGATGACGTTCCAATTCGCGCGCTGGCTGGTCGGCGACAGCATCGATCCGTCGAAGTTCCGCATCAACTCGACGCTCGTGAAGGATAAGAACGGCAATTATGTCGCGCTGTTCGAGAACGAATACGCGATGCGAACGGCTGTCGACAAGAATCCGAACGTGCAGTTTCTGGAGACGGCGCCATAAGGAATATGAAAATTTTATGATGCCCGGTTGTCGCTACCTTCGAAGGTTGAACGATAGTAGCAATTGAGGAGCTCCAGCGTTTCCGTAGGAAACGCAGCATCGGAAGCATATGCTTGTAGGCAGACCTGCGTGAGCACCTCCAGCGTTTCGTGAGAAACGCACATCGGAAGCATATGCTTAATTGCGCTTGCGTTCAAGATTCGACGTCGAAAATGCTTCCCGAGATACATCGTGATCACAAGTGGGCCAATGGAGAGGGGATGGCGTATCATGGCAGTTAGCAAATGGCTCGTGTTCACGGGCTCGTACACGTCGGCGGAACAGGAGGGCATCGAGACGCTGCTGTTCGATTCGGAGCAAGGGACGCTGCGGAGAATCGCCGGAACGGCGGGCGTTGCGAACTCGTCCTATCTGGCATTCGATACGAAGCGTTATGTGCTCTACTCGGTAAGCGAGTCGGGCGCCGCCGAAGTCGTGGCCCTGCAGGTCGATCGCAAGACCGGGACGCTGACCGAGATCAACCGCCAGCCGTCGAACGGCGGATCGCCCTGCTACTTGTGCTTGGACCCGAACGGCAAACGCGTCTATGTATCGAACTACATGGGCGGCAACGCCAGCGTTTACGCCATTCGCGAGGACGGCGGCTTGGAGCCGGCTTCGGACGTTGCGCAGCACGAAGGCTCCGGTCCTCGGGCCGATCGCCAAGAGGCGCCGCATGCGCACTCGATCGTGAATGACCCGTCGGGCGGGCTGCGGCTCGTGGCGGATCTGGGCATCGACAAGATCGTCGCATACAGGACGGACGACGCAACAGGCAAGCTGGTTCCGGCAGGCGAGATCGCGGCGACGCCGGGCAACGGCCCTCGCCATATCGCATTCCACGGTTCGCTGCCGATCCTGTATCTGCTCGAGGAGCTGAGCTCGACCGTGTCGGTATTCCGCTTTGACCGCGACAATGTGAGCGCGAGCAAGCTGCTGCAGACGGTGCCGATGCTGCCCGCGGATTTCGACGCATTCAACTTGGCGGCCGATATCCATCTGACGCCGGACAGCCGGTTCCTGTATGCTTCGAACCGCGGCCACGACAGCCTGGCTGTGTATGCCGCAGGCGAAGACGGCCTGCTGACGTTCGTCGGCCATGCGCCTGTCGCCAAGACGCCGCGCAACTTCGCGATCGTGCCGGATGGCAAGCATATGCTCGTCGCGGGTCAGGATGCGAACGTCATCGACGTGATGCGAATCGGCGAGAATGGGCTGCCGGAACGAGTCGGCGCGCCTTACTCGACTGCGAAGCCGGTGTGCATCGTAGCGGTGCCCGCACCGGAATCGCTGATCTAATCCATACGGTTACGGGGGCAGTGCCTTTTCCTTCGGCATGCCCTCGCAACATTTTCCTTGCATGGATGTCGAAAATGGAGAATATTGTCGAATTTCAAGAAAATAATGGTTCTCTTAGTCTAAAAGTCATGGTATATTAAACGAGACGAAATCCTTCATCATGTCAGTCACCTCCGCTACAGCCGCACCAAGTACATTCCACTCCTGCCTACCGGTCTGCTTCTACGCTCATCCGGCTCTCACTCGGTTATCAATCACGATTGAAGGTTCATTCCTACCACTCTTGGTGTTATGCATGGCACACAAGCTAGAATTGCTATCCATGAAAGTCATCTATGTCCCCGGCCAATCGGGGTATTGTTGTCCTTGCAGGGCATTCGAGACGGACGTTGCATAGCGAAACGGAGGCACCTATGATCAGGAATGACAACCGTGTCACGAACTATCAAGAAATGGTATCGACCTTGACATCGAGACTGGCAGAATGGCTGGAGAGATCCGGTCAAGCATGGCATTACGCTATCGTCATGCTGGATCTGGACCGATTCAACGAGCTTAATCTCGCGATGGGACGCGCAACCGGCGATCTCATTCTCGAACAAGCGGCAAGGCGCCTCTATCGGCTGCAGACGATGTCGCCCGACAGCGTGATCCGCCGTACAGGCGACGACGACTTTGTCTTGCTGGTCGGAACTTCAGGGGATAAAGAGCTGCACGGCTTGCTCGCCTATATACAAGAATTGTTCGTTCCTGCATTCCGCCTGGACGGACTGGAGTGCTTCGTGAATATCAGCATGGGCATCTGCATGCTCGAGCAGTCCGAGATCGATGTGGAGCGCGCGCTGCTGAAGGCGGGACTAGCGCTGCGCGAAGCGAAGAAGCGCGGGAAGAATCGGCTCTGCATCTATGGACCATCCGTGCCCTCGGTCAGTATCGAGAGCATCATCATGGAGTCTGAGCTGCGCAAAGCGATCTTCAATAATGAACTGATTCTCCATTACCAGCCGAGGCTGGAGCTCGCGACCGGCAGAGTCAGGTGCCTGGAGGCGCTTGTACGCTGGAATCATCCGACGCGAGGCTTGATCCCTCCGAGCGAGTTCATTCCGTTAGCCGAAGAGACCGGCCTGATTAACGAGCTGGGCAATTGGGTGCTTCGCCAAGCATGCGAGCAGCGCAAGCTGTGGGGGAGCGGCAGCAGCATCAACGCCCAGATCGCCGTCAATATATCGCCGATTCAATTCCAAGACCATGAATTCGCGGATCGGGTCATTGCCATTATCGAGGAAGCCGGCTTGCTGCCGGATTTCCTGGAGCTTGAAATAACCGAGAGCTCGATCATGCACGATATCGATATTACGATCAAGGTGCTGGAGAAGCTGTCCGACAGGGGGTTGTCCTTCTCGATCGACGACTTCGGAATCGGGTACTCGTCCTTGAGCTATCTGAAGCATTTTCCGATCCAATGCTTGAAGATCGACCGCTCGTTCGTCAAGAACATATCGAGCGACCATAACGATCGCGCTATCACGAACGCCATCATTAATCTTGGACATTCGCTGAATTTGCAAGTGGTCGCGGAAGGCGTCGAGGAAATTCAACAGCTCGAGATATTGAAGGCAACCAAATGCACGACGATCCAAGGGTTCCTGCTCAGCCCTCCGAAGTCGCCGATGGACATCGAACAAATGTTCAATGAGCAGACGCTTGTGAGTTGACGCGGAAGAGCCACTGAAGTGGCTCTTTTTTAGGCCCTAAGCGCCATGATGCTCGACAATAATCAACGAAATGTCCTGAATCGCCCTTCCCAACCCTGTCCGGGAAATGGTATATTAGAACTAAATCCTAAGATTGCGAGTCTCGCTTCGTCGCGACAAATAATCGATTCGACTCCGGAATAATCTTTGAATATTTGACCTCTGCTCCGGACCTCCTATGTCGAATGGCAACTCACATGATCATTCGTTCTCTATCCACTCAGACCTTCCCGCACAGCAGACACCCATTCCACTACATCTACAACCAGAGCGAATACAAATCCGTATTTAGGTCTGCAACGCTAACTAAATATGCCATGCGTACGGACAACTTGGATGCTACATTATGAATGGGGATGCAGCTATGAAGCGTAGACCGACCGTGTTCTCGAACTTCTCGTTAGCATGTGTGGATGTAGCTATGCTACACCTGTCAATCATCGTTGCTTTTGGAATGAGGTCGGAATTCGATTTTTTTCAAAGTTTGGAGATCGCTAACCTTCAATCGTATTTCGAACTGGCTCCGTGGATGTCGTTCATCATGATTATCGTGTTCTTCTACATGGACCTTTACGATACAGGGAATCGGAAGAAGTATGCAAACTTCTGCTACTCGATCGTCATCTCGATTGTCATCATGAATGTGATCATGCTGGCACTTGCTTTCTGGAATCGCAATTTTGCCTTTCCTCGCAGCGTTATCGTCCTAGCCGGCGTGTTCCAATGCCTGCTCATCATGGCTTACCGTTACGGCGTCTGGCGCTTAGTCAAGAAGCTTCACGGACAGCGGTCCGTGCTCATCGTCACGGACGACGAACATTCCGGCGCGCGGTTAGCAGGCAAGCTGCATCAGCATCCGGAAGGCTGGTTCGCCTTGAAGCGGACGGTCTCGCCGCAATTGCTGCTGGCAGACGCAAGCATCGTCGAGCATGTCGACATTGTGCTGATCGGCTGCGACATGACGTCCGAGAACGCGAAACAATGCATGGACATCGCCATTGCGTTAGGGAAGGAAGTCATGGTCGTCCCCGACTCGTATCATATCTTCCTCCATCATTCCTACACGCAACAGATCGCGGATACGATCGTGCTGTCCGTCCAGCAGAGCTTCCTTACAAGAAGGCAGCAGCGCCTCAAGCGGCTGTTCGACCTGGCGTTAACGTCGATCATGCTGACCGTAAGCCTGCCGATTATGGCCGGCATTTGGCTGCTGATTAAGTCGACGTCGCATGGTCCCGCCGTGTTCAAGCAGGAGCGGGTAGGCCATCTCGGCAGACCCTTTATCATCTACAAATTCAGAAGCATGGTGCATAACGCGGAAGAGAAGACGGGGCCCATTCTAGCGAGAGACGGGGATAGCAGAATTACTCCTGTGGGCAGATTCATCCGTTCTACGCGATTGGACGAGCTTCCGCAATTGTTCAACGTTCTGAAAGGCGAGATGAGCCTGATCGGACCGAGGCCGGAGAGGGCATGCTTCACGCAAGAGTATGAGGTGAAGATCCGGGACTATAGGCATCGAATCTCGGTGAAGCCGGGAATTACCGGATTGGCGCAGGTGATGTCCAATTACACGACCACGATGGAGGATAAAGTGCGTTACGATCTTCTCTATGGACATAATTACTCCTTGCTGCTAGATATGAAGATCTTATTCCAGACCGTTCGCATCGTGTTCCAACGCGATTCGGTCCGCGGTGTAGCGGATGCGGATCCGGGCAGCCATGCGTGCGATCGACAAGGGCTCGTCGACACGAACTATGCCGTCGCGAAGGCGGAGTCCAATCTAGAAGTAGCTGTTGGTGAGGGGCGGTCATTACGATGAAAAAATGGTTAATCGGCTTCATATCGGCGTTATTATTCATTCCGGTTATGCAGCCGGCAATCGCGAGCGAATCGGCTGCGCCGTACAGCTCGACCACGCTGCAAGAGACCGATGGGCGCATCGGCTATTCGGGAGCTTGGGAGACCGCGAGCGGGGCGTACGACAGCGGTTCAGCCGTGTATTCGAAGGACCCGAACGCTTCAGTGTCCTTCCCGTTCTTCGGCGTCGGGTTCAGATACATCGGCGAGGTCGCGCCGCATAACGATAAGATCGATGTTCTCATCGACGGCCGGTTGGCCGCGTCCATTAAGCCGAATTCGGGCCCCAAAGGGACGAAGAGAATCCTATATGAAATGACGGGATTGGCCGAGGGAGAGCATCACGTGGAGCTCCGGTCTGCGGCTAAATCGAATAAGAGCAACGATAAGTACGTCATGAACCTGGATGCGATCGAGCTGTTGACGATCGTGTCTGCACCGGCGCCGAGCGAAGAAGAAGGAACAACCCCTGAGCCGACAGAGGCTGAACCGGCAGTGCCGGAACCGGCGGAGACCGCACCGGCAGTGCCGGAGACAGAGCCGGCAGCGCCAGAACCGGCGGAGACTGCGCCGGTAGAAGCAGAACCGGCAGCGCCGGAGCCGGTGGAGCAACAGAGTCCGACTATTCAGCCGGGCGAGCTGGTCGTGGAATCCCGCGTTCCCGGAGGCAGCCCGAACGACAATCAGATCCATACCTTCTTCAACATCAAGAACCTATCGGCCGCGCCTGTTCCGTTATCGGAACTGTCCATTCGGTATTGGTTCACGAAGGAAGATGCGGTCGATTCGCTCCTGCAGTGCGACTGGGCGGTTATCGGCTGCGGGAAGATCATGGGACAATTCCATGATGCCAATGCAGACAAGGCGGATACCTACGTAGAAATTGCGTTCGCCCCTGATGCCGGCATGGTGCCGCCTGGGGGAGCCGGCGGGGAAATCCAGACTCGCATCCATAAGTCGAACTGGTCGAAGTACGCAGAGGCTAACGATTACTCTTACCAAGAACCGAGCGGGCAGTATCGCGCATGGGACCATATCACGCTCTATCGGAACGGCCAGCTCATATGGGGAATCGAGCCTGCGCCGTTGGCCGATCCGGTCCAACAGCTTACGGTCAGTTACCGGAATAACGATCGGCAAGTGTCGAATAACCAGATTAGCCCGTACATTACTATCAACAATGTCGGCGATCTTGCGGTTCCGTTGAGCGAGCTGAAGGTCAGATACTGGTATACCAAGGAGGCCGATGTCGAGCAGAAGCTCTATTGCGATTGGTCGCCGATCGGCTGCAATCTCATTAACGGCGCATTCGGATCGAACGGAACGCAGCATTATGCGGAGATCGGCTTCTCGAATCAGGCGGGCACGTTGGCGCGGGGAGCGACCAGCGGCATCATCCAGCTCCGAATCAGCAATAAGGATTGGTCGAACTACGATGAGAGCAATGACTATTCCTACCTGGCAAGCTTCGATCAATTCGCAGACGCAGAGCGCATCACGCTCTATCGCGACGGCCAATTGATATGGGGCGTCGAGCCGCTCTCCGAAGCGCCGAATCCTGAAATTCCGGGCATGCCGCAGGAGGTCGATGCGGCCGTTGCGGACAATGCCGTGACCTTGCAGTGGGTCGCCGCATCGAACGCAGACGGCTATCATGTCTACCGGAGCCTAGCGGGCGAAGCCTACGTACGCATCACGGATAACCCCGTGAGCGAGTCTACCTATATCGATGTTAGTCAGGCACAGACATTCCTGCAGCAGGAGACGTCCGTATCTTACAAGGTGAGTGCCGTTACTTCCGCAGGGCTGGAATCCGAAGCCTCCGAACCGGTATCGGTCAGCTTGTCGCCGTCCCTTCCAATCAGGGCGGCAGCAGTCTGCGACCCTGCATCGGGGGCCGGACAAGCTGCTTGGACGCTGCATAACGACAATCCATTCGACGTCCCGTTCCAGGGCATTCAAGGAGAACGGAGCACTACGGGGACGATCCCGGCGCTCGGGACCTATCTGCTCGCGATCGCAGCAGCGGACGGTCAACTCAGCGTGACCGTCCAGGGCATATTGCAGGTGACGCTCGATCCAAGCGGCAATCCATGCGAGCTTGGGCCGGCGCTCGTCAGCGCGTCCGCGTTGTCGAAGAATGAGCTGCTGCTGCGGTTCGATAACGTGCTGGATCGGGCTACCGCGAGCGTTAAGGGTCATTATTCCATCGCGAATACGGCTACCGGTACGCCTCTCGCAGTATTGGAGGCGATCGTGGGCGAGGATGCGACGCAAGTGCGGCTCGTAACCGGCGTTCAAGCGCCAGGCGCCGAATACGCGATTGCGGTCCAGCACGTGCTTGGACAGAACGGTCAGCCGCTCGCGCATAACAGCGCCAATGTCATTGGCTTCGCGGGCGATAAGGCGATTCCGTCCCAACTGGGCAACCAATTGCTGAACGGCGGCTTCGAGCAGGCAAGCAGCCCGAGCGGAGCCGGGAACAAGTGGGTGAAGTGGATCACGCCCGGCGTGACGGATACCGTACAAGTCGTGAATGATCCGGCCGCATCCGGTGCGCAAGCCCAGAGGATCGCCGGCAGCGGTCTTGCGAGCGGCAGCGTCGTGATGCTCTATCAAGAAATTCCGGTTCGTTCCGGCCAAGTATTCGAGGCGGCAGGGAAATTGAACGTGGAGTCGCTGATCGACAGCCGGGTGGAATTCTACGTGGAATTCTACGACGGCGCCGGCAGCCGGATCAGCGTGTTCAAGCAGGATATGCCGGAACCTTCCAACGGCTATACGGATGCGCGCATACGCGAACGAATTCCGGCTGCCGCGACGAAAGCGAGAGTGCAAGTGATTCTGCGGGCAACGGCCAATAACGCCTCGGGGCTCGTCTACGCCGACGATCTGTCGTTCCGGTACGACGGCAACCAATTGCTGAACGGCGGCTTCGAGCAGGCAGGGGGCCCAAGCGGCGCGGCGAGCAAGTGGATCAAATGGGTTACGCCCGGCGTGACGGATACCGTCCAGGTGGTGAACGGACCGGCAGCAGGCGGCTCGCAGGCACAGCGCGTAGCGGGTCATGATCTGCCTAGCGGAAGCACAATCATGTTGTATCAAGAGATACCTGCGGAAGCAGGCAAGGTATTCGAAGCAGCCGGTCAACTGCACGTGGAGTCGCTCGCGAATGCCAGAGCGGAGTTCTATGTGGAATTCTATGACGGCTCGGGCAGCCGAATCAGCGTGTTCAAGCAAGAGCTGTCAGCGCCGACTGCCGGGTACGTAACGGCGAGCATTCGGGAGAGGACGCCTCTCCCAGCCGTCAAGGCAAGATTGAACGTTATTCTGCGAGCCACTGGCGCGAACGGGTCCGGCGTCGTCTATGCGGATAATCTGGTCTTCGGCGCGAGCGCGAATCAATTGCTGAACGGCGGCTATGAGTCGGATGCCGGCGCGAACGGCGCAGCGAATAAGTGGGTGAAGTGGATTACGCCTGGCGTAACGGATACCGTTGGCGTCGTGAATGCGCCGGTCGCAAGCGGAGGCCAAGCGCAGCGAATCGCCGGCAGCGGAATCGCGAACGGCAGTGTCATCATGCTGTATCAGGACATACCTGTCGATGCGGGTAAAATGTTCGAGATGTCCGGGAAGTTGAATGTGCAAGAGCTGGTCAATAGCAGGATCGAATTCTATATCGACTTCTATGACGCTTCCGGGACGCGCCTGAACGTGTACAAGCAAGATCTTACGGCGCCGACCGGCGGCTACATCGATGCCCGCATCCGCGAGCGCGTGCCGGCCGCAGCTGCGAAGGCGCGAGTCTACGTGATCCTTCGGGCATTGGGCAACGAAGCATCCGGCGTGGCCTACGCAGACGATCTGATCTTCGCGTACGACGGCAATCAATTGCTGAACGGCGGCTTCGAGCAATATACCGGCACGAACGGCGCAGCGAATAAATGGGTGAAGTGGCTAACGCCCGGCGCCACGGATGCCGTGGCCGTGGTGAACGAGCCTGCAGCCGGCGGTTCGCAGGCGCAGCGAGTGGCCGGAAGCGAGCTTACGAACGGCAGCGTCGTCATGTTGTATCAAGACGTACCGGCAGAGGCAGGCACAGTGTTCGAGGCGGCAGGCAAATTATATGTAGAGTCGCTGGTCAACAGCAAGGCGGAATTCTATGTCGACTTCTATAACGGCGCCGGAGCCCGCTTGAGCGTATTCAAGCAGGACTTCGTCGAGCCTACGGCCGGCTATACGGACGCGAACATTCGCGAACGCGTACCGGCAGCAGCCGTGAAGGCGAGAGTCTATGTCATCTTGCGCGCCACGGGCGATAACGCGTCAGGCTCGGTATACGCCGACCAAATCGCGTTCCATACGAGCTAGTCTCTTCTCGCTTAGAATCCCCATATATCCGGGGATTCTAAGCAGTTTAACGGCAGATTACGACTTGAGGATGTGTGGCAATGAAACTGCTGTTTGCGCATGATTTTCATATCATGAGGGATGAATCCGGTACGGTGTACACGAGCGGCGTCTTCCCGTACAGCGTCTGGCAGCGATACTTGGCCTTGTTCGATGAGCTTGTCGTTGTGGGCCGTCAGGGCAAGAGGATTGCCGATCCGTCCACCTTGTCCAAATCTACCGGACCTGGAGTGTCCTTCATGGAAGTGCCTACGCTCAGCGATCCGATCAGCAGAATCCGGAACTATGCGCAAGTACGCGAGACGATAGAAGGCGCCATGCGTGCATGCGATGCCGCAATCATTCGATTGCCAAGCGAAGTAGGGCTGTGCGCGATTCAGGCAGCCATGAAGCTGAAGAAGCCGTTCGCGGTGGAGGTTGTCGGCTGCGCATGGGATAGCATATGGTACTACGGCAGCTGGCAAGGCAGAATATATGCCCCGTTCTCCTATCTGGTGACGAGGCATGCGGTGAAGCAATCGACATGCACGATGTACGTGACGCAGCAATTCCTGCAGCGAAGATATCCGTCATCGGGTAAGAGCTTCAGCTGCTCGAATGTCGAAATCGATTACGACGCGCAAGCGTTGGACAAGCGCCTGATGAAGCTCGATTCGCTATCCGGCACGATGAGGATGGGGTTGATCGGCAATCTGACCGGCGGCATTAAAGGGGTAGATCTCGCCATTAAGGCGCTCAGTCTCGTCCATAGAAGCTTGCCGGGAATGGAGCTTCACGTATTGGGCGGCGGCAGTCCGCAGCATCTGATGGACCTTGCTCGCAAGTATGGCGTAGCGGACAATGTATTCTTCTACGGCACGCTGCCTTCCGGACAAGCGGTTCACCGATGGCTGGACGATATGGACCTGTATATTCAGCCTAGCAAGGCAGAAGGGCTGCCGAGAGCATTGATCGAGGCGATGAGTCGAGGCTGCCCGAGCGTAGGGGCGATCGCCGGGGGCATTCCGGAGCTGCTGGATACCGATTACCTGCACAAGCGGAGCGACGAGCAGGAGCTGGCCGCCCGGATTGTCGGACTGGCGAGCAATCGAGCTGCCATGCGGGAGCAGGCCGAGCGGAACGTCAAGCGCGCCTATGATTATCGCAAAGAAGAGAACGAGAAGAACCGATTCCGCTTCTTGAGCACGCTTGTCGAGACGATTCGCCAGCGGCATCAGGATTAAGCGACGATAAGAATCGAGGCGAGCCAGATCGAACGACGATCATTGAGAGGTCATGCTGCCAAGCATAGACGAAGGACGGCAAGACGCAAACGAATCGTATGGCTGGTGCTGATCTTGTCATCGATTCTATACCTGTTGATCGGATTCCAATGGAATGAGAAGAGCATGCAGCTGTTCTACGATTCGCCGCGGTCTATCGGAGTAGTGGATAAGCTTACGCCGGACCGTCTGCGAATTCCGCATGAAGGAGAGCCGATCGCGGACGCGATCGTAACGGTGAGCGGCGATTACAGCGGAGGAACGGCGGCTTACACGGCGTCGCCGAACGCGGAGATCATGTTCGCCTTCACGGGGAAGCGGATCGAGTGGCACGGATACCGCGGCACGCACTACGGCATTGCCGACGTCTATATCGACGGTCAATTCATGGAGCGGGTGTCGCTCTATGCAGAGGCCACGATCAGGCATCAATTGCTCTATGAGAGTCCGTCGCTTCCAGAGGGCGAGCATGTGCTGCGCATTGCCGCGAATGACGAGCAGGACAAGGCCGAGGGCAGATACTACGGCTTGAATGTCGACTACTTGCGATACGAGACGGATAACGCGCTCGTCGAGATCGAGGAAGGCGATGCGCAGATTCAGTATATCCATCCGAATCAATACTACTATCTCTATTATTTGGCGAGAAAAATGTTCCACGCCGCGTTCTACGGAATTCTGACGCTTGCCTTCCTATTCTTGATCGCCCCTCGCAGGGGCCAGGCATGGATGGCCGCGGGATTGGCCGCGCTGGCAGCAGTCGTCGATGAGGCTGCGCAACTGTTCATGAGCGGCAGGCATCCTTCCGGGATCGATCTGCTCATAGACGGGACGGGAATAATAGGGGTGACGATCGTCGTATGGCTCGCCAAGCAGCTGCGAAGAGGGCTCTTCCGATGACAGCGGCAGAGATGAAGCGTCCTCTAAGAGGCAATAGCATATGGGCGATGGTCGGCAATGTGACCTACGCGCTGACGCAGTGGGTGACGATTGTGCTGATCATCCAATACGGCAGCGTCGAGATGGCAGGCGATTACGGCTATGCGTTGGCTGTGACGGCCCCTGTATTCTTGCTGCTTAACCTGCAGCTGCGAAGCTTGCTCGCGACGGAGCAAAGCCGAGACATCCTATGGGCGCAGTATTTGACGCTCCGAATGACGACTTCAAGCCTGGGGCTCGCGATTTGCTTGGCGATGAGCTTATTTCCTGCCTTTCACGCATTCTCGCAGATCATCGTATTAACCGCAGCCTGCAAGCTCGTCGAATCGTTAAGCGAGCTGTACTACGGCAATCTGCAGCGCCAAGAGCAGATGAAGGCCGTCGCGATCTCTCAGATGATGAAGGGCGTCGGCACGCTGATCGTAATGGCCGTTCTCATCATGCGACTGGGCGATCTGCGCATTGCGCTGCTCGGGATGCTGGTCGTCTGGCTCGCGGTGTTCATCGGCTATGACGTAAGACAACGCGCGTACCGATTCGCCATCGACTTCGGAGCTTGGCGGCGGTTCAAGCCGATCATGGCGTTAGGTCTTCCGCTCGGTTTCGTATTGATGGTTCTATCTTTAACAGAGAACATACCTCGTTACTTCATCGAACATCATGGCGGGGTCGCCGCGCTGGGCATCTATTCCGCGATTGCGTATTTCAAGATCGCCGGAGGCACGCTTGTTAATGCGATCGGGCAATCCGCCTCCCAGCGGCTGGCCAAGCTGTATGCCGAAGGGCAAGCCGCGTTGTTCAGAGCGTTGATCGTCAGGTTGATTGCGTCGGCCGCGGGGGTTGGGCTTGCAGGGATTGCGATCGTCCTGCTGGCCGGCAAACTGATCTTGTCGCTGTTCTACGGCACCGCATTCGAGCCGTATGAGGATCTATTCCTCATCGTCATGATTGCCTCCGCAATCTCTTACGCAGGCTCGATCATGGGGTATGTCATGACGGCTTGCAGAATGATCAAGATCCAACCTTATCTCTATACCGCCGTGTGTCTGGTCAGCCTGGCAGGCTCCTATGCATGGATTCCGGCGCATGGGTTGAAGGGAGCGGCCATGGTCTTGATCCTGCATGCTGCGGCACAGTTGCTGCTGAGCGCTGCGGTGACGTATCGAACCCTGAAGAGAAAGGGGGTATTCGGATGAAGGTCGTGCATGTGTTCAGGAGCATGGGAGCAGGCGGGGCGGAGGTTCTCGTAATGAACTTGTTCCGAGCGCTAAGCGGTCGCGTGCAATTTGACTTCATCCTGCATTCCGACGAGCAAGGCATCTTCGATGACGAGATCCGAGCGTTGGGCGGGCGAATCTACAGGGTGCCGGAACCGAAAAGGGATCTGAAGGCATTTGAGTCAGCGGTCGGCAAGGTGCTGAAGGACAACGGGCCGTACGACGCGATTCACAGCCACCCGTATTTTTTCAGCGGCATCGTCTTGAGGATCGCACGCCGCCATAACGTGCCGTGCAGAATTGCGCATAGCCATAACACGCAAGACGGCGTGCGCGACTCGTATGTCCGCATGCTGTATCGATGGTACATGAGGAGACTGATTCTGAGACATGCCACGCATTTGCTCGGCTGTTCTCGGGAGGCCTGCAGCAAGCTGTTCGGGAGAGGGGCCGGGAAGGACCCGCGGCAGGTCGTCTTTCGCAATGCGTTGAATGCGAAGCGTTTCTTGACCGAGGCTCGCGGCATTCGAGGCGAGCTTGGCATCGCGGACGGTGCGGCGGTCGTCCATATCGGCAGATTCACGGAACAGAAAAATCACCGGCGCGTCGTCGATATTTTTCAAGCTTATCTGAATCTGGAGCCCGGCGCGCAGCTGCTGTTGATAGGAGAAGGGCCGCTGAAGCAAGACGTGGCCGAATATGTCCAGCGCCTAGGATTGGCATCGCATGTTCGTTTCTTGGGCATTCGGGAAGATATCCCTGCGATCTTGTCGGCGGCAGACCTCTTCCTCTTCCCTTCCTTGTTCGAGGGGCTGGGCAATGTCGTCATCGAAGCGCAGCTTGCAGGCGTGCCTTGCCTCGTAAGCGACACGGTACCGAGGGAAGCGGACATCGGAATAGGAACCGTCCGCTATATGCCGTTAGCGGATGACGATGCAGCGTGGGCACGCGCGATGGCAGAGCTGAAGGGCATGGCCGTACCGGACCGGGACAGTCGGCATGCCGCCTTGAAAAATGCCGGCTACGATATCCATGACGCGGCACGCTTGCTCGAGGGCATCTATGCTGCGCATTGACCGGATCGGGTTGTTCGAGCAGCTGACGCTAGCCATGCTGTTCCTCTGGTCGATGGTGCCAACTCGCTTCTACGGCGAGTTCACGCTATTCGGGGTCGTGGCTAATTTCGGCGATTTCTCGATCGTAATTGCCTTCATGCTGCTCTCTGTCCTGCTGCCGTTCCATGCCGCGGACCGTTACGCGAATCTAGTCTTCCTCTTATTCAGCATGATCGCGATATGGGCTTTCGTAACGATTCCCCACGATCAGACGGGAGAGATCGGCTGGCGGTACGTCGTGTATTCGCTCGTCATCTCGTACCTGGCCATGGCAGTCGGTTATGCCATGGCACTGAGCGCGGCGGAGACGGAGCCGTTCCTAACGCGATTAGCGGGGCTGTTCACGTTCATCTTCGTCGTCTATGCGGCGGAGTCATTGCTGGGACTGGGCTTGCGATCCGCGGAAGGGACTTCGATCACGGAGATGCTGGGCATTCAGAGGCTGAAGGGACCGCTGGGAGGGTCCGCCATCATCGGGACGTTAATGATTCCGGTCATCGCCATCCATCTCAGCAACCTGATCAACAAGCGGCCGTTCCCTTCCTACCACTGGGCAGCGATGCTTGCGACGATCGCCTGCGTGATCTTATCGGGCTCAAGAGCCAGCCTGATCGGCCTGCTCCTGTTCGTCGTCCTGATCGTCATACGATTCGGTTCCGTGCGAATGATCGTGGCGGTCCTTGCTTCTGGCATTGTCGTCGTCGGCATTCTCCAGCAGGTGATGTCCTTCGAGCGGTATGCCAGCTTTGCGGATCGGGGAAGAGAGGAGACGATCGCGACCAGCTTCCGCATGTTAACCGATAACCCGCGATCCTTGTTTCTCGGGCAAGGCCATGGAGCCGTGTGGCCTTGGTATCAGACCGACATTAAGCTGGTCACCGGCGAAGTGAAGAACTGGCAGATTCTCATCCAGCAGACGGAATACGGCATCCTGCTCTACCACCCCCATTCGTTGTACCTCGGTATGCTCGTTGAGCTAGGACTGGCGGCGCTATGTCTCTTCGGTCTTCTGCTCCTGCTGCCGATCTGGGTGTCCTGGAGAAAGAACGATGGACGCATGCGGATGCCGCAGATTCTGGCGATGGGCATGCTGTCCACGTACCCGCTGCTATTGCTGGACTATTACTTGTTCAAAAATTGGATCGTTTCGATCGTCTGGTGGATATTCTTGTTCTCGACTATGCTTCTGAGACGTAACGAGGGGTGATCGCCGTGAAAACCGCCCACAGCAGGATTAAAATCATGTATGCGGTAACCATCGCCAATAGCGTGATCTATAATCAAGGCCAGTTCCGCTATTTGCGGCAGGCTGGCTGCGATGTCCATTTCGTCTCGTCGAGCGGCAGCGAAGCGGAGAGCGCCGCAAGCCGGGAGGCGTTCACTTGCCATACGGTAGAGATGGAGCGAGAAATATCCGGCGTGCGGGATATCCTGTCCTTGTGCCGATTAATCGCATTATATCGGCGAATTCGTCCGGTCATCTCCAATGTAGGGACGCCGAAGGCGAGCTTGCTTGCCGGACTGGCAGCCTACGTGACGCGGGTGCCCTGCAGAATCTACACGATGCACGGGCTTCGATTGGAGACGACAACGGGGTTCAAGCGGTGGATGCTGCGGCAGATCGAGCGGTTGAATTGCGGCATGGCTCACAGGGTGATCTGCGCAAGCGAGAGCTTAAGGGATAGAGCGATCGAGCTCGGGTTGGCGGGTTATGCAAAAACAATCGTGCTTGGCTCGGGCAGTACGAACGGGGTGGATACGAATCGCTATATCATGACGGACATGCTCCGGGGACAAGCGGATAAGCTGCGTACCGAGCTTGGTCTGCGGCAAGGCCCCGTCATCGGCTTCGTCGGGCGAATCACGCGGGACAAAGGGGTCGTCGAGCTGCTCCAAGCTTATCGGCAGGTGAAGGAGAAGCATCCGAGCGTGAAGCTGCTGCTGGTCGGGAAGATCGAACAGGGAGATCCGATTCCCGGCGATGCGCTGGACGCGATCAGGCAGGACCCGTCTATCATTCATGCGGGTTATCAGGATGATCCGATTCCCTACTATCATGTCATGGACGTACTGGCATTTCCTACCCATCGCGAGGGGTTCGGCAACGTCTCGATCGAGGCCGCCGCCGCCGGGATTCCCGTCGTCACGACCGATGCAACCGGCTCAAGGGACACGATCCTACCCGGCAGAACCGGGCTGCTCGTATCCAAAGGGAATCCATACGAGCTCGCGTCCGCAATCGAAGAGCTGCTATCCAATCCTTCCCGAGCGCGCGCGATGGGGAGCGCGGGCAGGAATTGGGTGAGGCAGCACTTCGAATCCGCCATGGTGTGGGAAGAGCTGTATCGTGTCTATCGGATTATGCTGGCGTCGAACGGCTATCCCGTGGAGACGGATAACCCTGTGCAGGATCAACAGGCAGAGGCGCGTTAACGTTCGTCGGCGCCGTTAAAGATCATGCCGACGACTTTGTCGCGAAAGGGCTCCATCATGGCATGGGCCCTTGCTATATGCTGCTTCGTAGTCATGCCTGCGCGCGTAACCAGAATGATGCTGTCGGATACGCGTGCCAGAAGCATGGCATCCGTCACCATCAACAGAGGCGGAGAATCGATGAACAGGATGTCGTAGCGTGCCGTGCAGTGCTCGATCAGCCGCTCCATCCGGGAAGAACCGATGAGCTCGGCAGGGCGCGATTGGATCGGCCCGGCGGGAAGAAGGTCCAATCGATCGACGCTCGATCCGGTACAAGCCTGTTCGGGTTCCGTGAAGCCCGAAAGAATGGTGCTGAGTCCGGAACGATTCGGCATGTCCATATAGAAATGGAGATTCGGCCTGCGAAGGTCGCCGTCCATAAGCAGTACGCGATGGCCCGCCTGCGCGCTCAGAATCGCAAGGTTCATCGCGATCGACGATTTGCCCTCGCCGGGCATCGGGCTCGTCACTAAGACGACCTTCTTGCCGTGGTCGAACGCTACGTGCTTGATTGTCGTGAGAATCGCCCGATAGGATTCGGCGATCTGCGAATCCGATTCCTTCTGCGTAACCATTAGCGTCGTATTCCGTCTGGAAGCCACAGTAGAGTCACCGCTTTACGATAGGATCGAATGCTTGCGCTTCTTGCGATTGAACTTGGGAATCGAGCCGAGCAGCGGATAGTCAGCCGCCTTGACCAGTTCTTCCTCGGTTCTGACTTTGGTATCGAGAAGGTGGAGGACCAAGATCAGGACCGCAGACGCGAATACGGCGAGGACGAACGAGACGAACACGTTGAATTTCTTTCTCGGCTTGACCGGGATCGGATCTTCCAGCCGCTCGGCAGAATCGAGAATCTGCACGTTATCGATCGTCATGACATGCGGCAGCAATCGGCTGAACGTCTCGGCAACCCTGTTCGCCAATTCGGTGGATTGCGCATAGTCCGTACTGGTTACGGTGACGGTAATGACCTGCGAATTCGGGGCAGAGCTGACCGTGAGCATCTGGATCAACGAACGGTACGTGAGGTCCCCGCCATACTGCTCCACCACGGGCACCAGGATACGCTTGCTGCGAATGATGTCTTTGTACGTGCCGATTAATTTCTCGTAGACGAGCACGTCATTGAGCGAAGGGTTGTTCTCCGAATTCCGGTCATTCACGAGCAATGTACTGGAATTGCTATAGTACGGGGTGAAGAAGAAGTAGTTCAGATACACCGTGAAGGAAGCGACAACCGTGACAATGACGGCCATTAGCCAGAACCGTCTGCCGATTATACGAAGAACGTCGAATAGCGTAAGATCCGTCACAATCCAAGGCTCCTTATCGATAGGTACCCTGATGCGCCGATCAGGCGCGACCGGCGCATCAGGGAGCAGCCATGCTCTCGGCTACAGGATGAAAGTGAAGAAGTTGAGCAGGGATCTAGCCTTCGACCCGCGTGTCGAGCGGGTGCGGGAATGACCGGAGTGCTTGTCCTTCCGGGGCGGAAGTCCGGAATCTAGCAGCTTCCCAGGGTTGGCCGCGGCTTCGTAGGAACCCTGATGCTCCGTAGCGGCGGGATCCGTCAAGCCGTCGGATAGAACAGCCGGGTCGATGACCGAGTAGCCCTGCAGGCGCCACTTCATGCTCCATTGCGAATCGCCCGTCACGAATATGATCTGTGATACCGTGACCGGCAGCTGCTGCGCAAGGGCTTGCAAGTACGTATTATCATCGGAATAGTCTCTTGTGTCATAAGGAGCGCGCGTGACATCGACGAATTGGTCGGCGATCAGCTTGCTGCCCGGCATAGCGCTTACACGAGCGATGGCGTCGAGAATGTGCTGCAGCTGAGCCTGATCCTCAATTACGGCATGAAGCCGATCGGCGTAATACGGGCTGAGAATGACCTCGTGATGCTTAAGCCAGGGTTCCAATTCGGTATAACAGACAGGGATATAGGTGCTGTCCAGCATGATGATCTTGTTCTTCATGTTATGAAAGTCGAGTGCGGAAAGAGCTGGAATGGATGTGGGGTCTTGGTTGTCGATGTCTGAGCTGCGTAATTTGCTTGGGGGTATGGCACGATCGATCAGCTGTTGATAGGTATCGCTGCGGCAGTAGATGAAATGATTCCCGCGGCGATTGTCCAGCATGAGCAGGAACACCAAGCCGGTGTCGGAAGAAAATTCATGCAGCACCGCCTTGTGCGAACGCATGCGCCTGGTGGCGATGATGGTCCGAACGGTTAGTTCGATCTCGGTGCCGAGATGACTGACAAAGAGGTAGATGCGATAGGGCAGTTGGTTCCGGTCGTAAGCGATGTCGGTCACGTATAGACGTATTTCCCCATAAACGGTCAACAATCGCTTAGAGGATTTGATCCACATTGCCTAATCATCACCACCTCAAATGACATTCCATTAGGAAATTGTACCATAATAATCGGGACGGGGGTATAGTCCTATTGGACCTCTTGCCTCCTGAATACGGACTGATCATTGCAGTATTCCGCGAGCTTGCGAATCGCCTGCTCGGGCATGGGATCGAATTCCGCCGCGATGCGATAAGCATGGCTTGCGAACGGGGTGACGCGCATGACTTCGCCGTACAGCTCGAACGCCTCGGCGATGCCGGGCAGCTTGAAGTTGAACTGCAAGTACACCGGGTACAGCAGGCGCGCATTCGTGATAAAGGATATTCCGCCGCCGGACAATTCCGTGATATGGGCCGCGAACGGCTCGCCGCGGTGCGTCGCTTGACGGCGAAGCCCGACGATTCGGCATACGGTAGGAAGCCGTTCAGGCAGCGTGAACCGCGTGAAACGGCGGTTCTGCCGAACCTGAAGTTCGGTAGGCGCGAGAAGCGTTACATAATAAGCGCCACGGACCGTCCGGACGCGAGCGAGCTCGACGAAAGCATAATAGAGGATTCCTGCGTGACGGAAAGAAATCTCAATGAATTGCGGTTCGCGCAGATCGGCGAGCGGAATGGCAGCAGCGTTGACGCTAACGGTAACCGTGAATTCGCGATCGTCCGCGTCGTGAAGCTCGAATGTATCTTCGAGACAGTATGGCTGGCCGTCCGGCCCAACCCCTGCAATAAGGACGCTGATCGCCATCGACTGTGCAATCATGCGATTTCGCCGTGCTTCGGACCAGTTCAATCGGTCGTCACCTGCCGTCCTTCCAAGGATATGTTTCCTTACCATCATATCGCAATTCGACGAATTCTGACAATGGGATTCGGGCGAAAGTAGCCTTGCAAGGGAGGGGCGGTTGCGTTAACGTAGAGGGAGCAATGCGATCCTGTGGAATAGAAGGGGGAGAGGCGCATGAGTACGTCCAAGACGATGCGATGGGTCACGTTCGGTCTTGAGGCATTCCTAGGGATCCCTATTATCGGGGCTTCGGTCATTCTTGGCTTCTACTGGATGCCGCTGGTCATTATGCTTGTACTCCATATCGTGACGTTGAACATTTGCATCCGAGAGCGGGCCGATCGGTCCGGCAGCATACTCGGTATCGTCGCTTCCGCGATCGGCTGGATCCCTTTTG
This sequence comes from Bacillota bacterium, assembly GCA_023433615.1. Lineage (GTDB taxonomy): Bacteria > Bacillota > Bacilli > Paenibacillales > Paenibacillaceae > Paenibacillus_I. The sequence continues at coordinate 59,256 of JAEZCJ010000166.1, forward strand.
TCGGCATGGTCATGCACTGGATCACCGCGATCGTCTTGTTGATCAGTGCCATGAAGAAGGATCAGGATCAAGAACGGTACATTGCACCGCCACCGCCGCCGCGTTCCTTCTAACATAACCTGGTTAAGGCCGTTCCTTTAATAAGGGGCGGTTTTTCGTATTATCAGGTCAGCCAGAATTTCTGGTTGGCCTTTTTTTATGGCCGGATTATGATGGCGGTAGCCGGGAGAACGCGGCGGTTTTAGGGGCAAGGACCCCGTCACAAAAAACTGTTCTCCCACTACCCCCAATGACCATGTTTGAGCTGGTTGAGGCAACGGACCTCGAATCACAAGCGAAGCTGTGGGATTGGAACCATCGTGGGAGTGCCGGCTTATCATTCAGGAGGAGA